>DASQXS010000061.1:0-25196 GCA_035639615.1 Gaiellales bacterium
GCGACATCGGGCACGGTTTCGGCACACCCCGTGACAGACACATGACAGCCCGCGGCGTATCGTCGCCGTATGACCTCCTTCACCGGCTTTCACCCCTCCGGCCTCGCCTTTCTGGCCGACCTCGGCGAGCACAACGACCGGGCCTGGTTCGACGCCCACCGGGCCGACTACGAGCGGCTGCTGCTCGATCCTGCGCGCGCCTTCGTCGATGCGATGGGCGGGCTCCTGCCCCGGCTCGCGCCCGGCGTCCGCGCCGAGCCGCGCGTGAACGGCTCCATCCTGCGCATCAACCGCGACACCCGCTTCTCGACGGACAAGCGCCCGTACAAGACGCACCTCGACTTCTGGTTCTGGGAGGGCGACGGCCCGAGCCGGGGCTGCTCCGGCTTCTTCCTGCGGCTCGAGGCGGATCGGGTCGGCCTGGGCGCCGGCATGCACCACTTCGAGAAGGACGTGCTCGCCGCCTACCGCGCCGCCGTCGACGACGCCGAGCGCGGATCTGCCCTCGACCGGGCGGTGCGCAGGGCGACCCGGGCGGGATACCTGCTCGGCGGCGAGCACTGGAAGCGGGTGCCCGCGCCGTATCCGGCCGACCATCCCCGCGCCGCCCTGCTCCGCCACGCCGGCCTGGTCGCGGGCACGCGGACGCCGGTGCCGCAGGAGACGTTCACGGCCGCCTTCCCCACGTGGTGCGTCGGCCGGTTCCGGCCGCTGCGGCCGCTGCAGGCGTGGGTGGCGGAGGTGGTGGCCGGCGCACGGCCGTAGCGGATCGCCCCGCCGAGCGCGGGTGTGCACGTCTCACGCCGGGCGGCCGCCAAGGTCCCATCCCGGACGCCCGGCCGTCAACCAGTCCCCCTCGTTCCCTGCCCATCGGTTGACGCCGACGTCCGACACGGCGCATCGGCGCACGACCTCCTCGAACGCCGGATGGAGCCGCTGTGCCCATCGCGCCGCCGGCTCCAGCGACCGCAGCCAGCCCGGCATCAGCTCTCGGACCTGGGCCCGCACAGCGTCCTCGTCCACGGTCAGGACCCGTCCATCCCTGAGGACGACGCGCCCGTCGACCATCACGAGCCAGACCGACCGGCCGTCCTCGCCGTAGACGAGGTGGTTCGGGAGATGGACGAACGGCGTGTACGGTGGCGCGTCCAGGTCGATCAGGATGATGTCGGCGCGGGCGCCGACGCGAATTCGCCCGATGTCGCTCTCGAGCCCCATTGCCCGCGCGCCGGCGACGGTCATGGCCTCGAGAATCTCGGCGGCGTTCGGCCATGTCGTGTAGTCGGGGTGGGCGATCTTGTGGAGGAGCGCGGCCAGCCGGCCGACGTTCCACAGGCTCGACGTGTCCTCGACGGTCGCCTCGTCCGTGCAGAGCGCCACAGTGACGCCCGCGTCGCGGAACGCGCGAAGCGGCATGATCCCGCTCCCACAGCGCAGGTTCCCGCTCGGGGAGTGGACGACGATGGCGCCGGCGGCCGCGATGTCCGAGACGTCGTCGGCGTCGACCCACACGGCGTGGGCGATGACCGTTCGCTCGTCCAGGATGCCGAGGTCGCGGGCGTGACGGACGAGTGACTTGCCGTACAGCACCTGGCCCGCGACCCGCTGCACCTTCGACTCGTAGATGTGGAGCATGAACGGCAGCCGCTCGCGCACGGCCAGGTCGTGCAGGCGGGTCATGTAATCGTCGGTCGCCCGCTGCGGCGCCGAGCACGAGAGGGCACACCGGATGCGCCCGCCCGCGGCCCCGTGCCAGCGGTGCACGAACCGCTCGTGGACGGCCATGACCTCATCGGTGCTCGGTATCGGCTCACGCTCGAGGCGGTCGAGGACGTCTGCGGGCAGGAGCTCGCGGATGTACGGGAACCAGGAATGCTCCGGCGTGTTGGGCTGGTAGATGCCGACCGTTGCCCGAAGGCCGATGTCGCGGTAGGCGCCCATGACGGCGTCGATCGCCTCGTCGCTCGGCGACGGCGAGTAGATCGGGTCGTCGAGGACGGCCGTCACCCCCGCCCTCAGCATCTCGATCGCGCCGAGCAACACCCGAGTGCGGTAGAGCTCGGCGGGGAAGGGGCCGAAGTCGAACGGCGGCAGCTCGTACAGCATGAAGAGCTCGAGCGGCAGGTTGTCGACCAGCCCGCGGTTGAACGTGCCCGACGAGTGGAAATGCGCGTTCACGAGCCCGGGCATGGCGAGCGACCCCGCTGCCTCGATCACGTCGTCGCCGGGCCGCACGGCGGTCGACGAGGGATCGACGGCCGTGATCAGGCCGTCCTCGACCGCGATGTCCACTTGGGGGGACATCCCGTCGGCGGCGGACAGGTCGAGCATCCGCGCGCCGCGGATCACGACACGCCCGGGGGCGCCGGCGCCCATGCCTACCAGACCCCTCCCAGGGCGACGGTTACCACCTCGCCGTTCACGCCGCCCGCATCGTCTGACGCGAGGAACGCGATCACCTCAGCCACCTCCTCCGGCTCGAGCACCCGCCCCTGTGGGTAGGACGCAGCTCGCTCATGCCACACCTGGGCCAGATCGATGCCGCGCCGGTCTGCCTCCACATGCGCGGAGCGCTCGGCCATCGGCGTCCGCACCCATCCCGGCGCGACCGCGTTGCACGTGACGCCGTGCGGGCCGACATCCTGGGCTACGGCGCGCATGAGGCCGTTCAAGCCGTGCTTGGAGGCGCAGTAGGCCGACATCCGCGGCCCGCCCATGTGTCCGGCCGTCGAGCTGACCATCACGATCCGGCCGAAGCCCCGCTCGACCATGCCGGCGCTGGCGGCGCGGCAGAGATGGAACGGCGCGTCCAGGTTGACCCGCATGGTCTCCTCCCATACGTCGTCCGGCTGCGCCCAGATCGGCGCCTCGTTGTCCGACCCGATCCCGGCGTTGAGGACGAGGATCTCCACCGGCCCGAGCCGGCCCGTCGTCTCGGCGACGATCTCCTCGCAGGCCTCGGGGCTGGCAACGGAGGCCGCGAGGTAGTCGACTCCGGCCTCACGCGCAAGTGTGGCGAGCTCGGGCTCGGTGCGCGAGACCGCCATCACCCGTGCGCCCCGGGCCGCCAGCGCCAGAGCGGTGCTACGGCCGATGCCGCGGCCGGCGCCGGTCACGAGCGCGACGCGCCCCTTCACCGCGCGTTGCGGCTCACACGTCCCAGCCCGCGTCGACCACGATCTCGTGGCCGGTGATGTTCCGCGCACCCTCCGAGACCAGGAAGCCGACCGCGCGGGCGACGTCGACGTCGTCCACGAAGCGGCCGAGCGCGGTCTCGCCGGCGAAGGCCTCGTGGACGGCCTCGGGGGTGCTGCCGATCTTGCGCGCCTTCTCGCGGACGATCCTGTCCATTCGGGCGCCGTTCGTCACGTGCGGGCAGACGGCGTTCACCGTGACGTCGTGCGGGCCGAGCTCGAGCGCCAGGGTGCGGGTGAGCCCGCGCACGGCCCACTTCGAGGACGAGTACGCGACCCGGTTGCGGTACCCGCGAAGGCCGGACGTACCGGCGACGTTCACGATCCGGCCGCCGCCGCGAGCGATGAGATGGGGGATGGCGTGCTTGCAGGGCAGGAAGGTGCCGACCAGGTTGACGTCGACCACCCAGCGGAAATCGTCCACGCCCACGTCCTGCGCCGGAGTCTCGATCGGCCCGATCACGCCGGCCGTGTTCACCAGGACGTCGAGCCCTCCGAGCCGCTCGACGGTCGTGTCGATCAGGCGGCGGACGGCGTCGTCGTCGGTGACGTCGGTCGGCAGGGCCGCGGTCCGCCGGCCGGGATAGCGATGGTCGAGCGCGGCGGCGTGGGCCTCGAGGTCGGCGGCCGCCCGGCCGGCCAGGGCGAGGTCGGCTCCCTGGTCGGCCAGGAGCTCGCTGATCGCCTTACCGAGACCCTTCGCGGCGCCGGTCACGACCGCCACCGACCCGGCCAGCGGCCGGTCGCGCTCGTGCACCGGCTGCGTCTGCTCCGCGCTCATGCCCAGCCGCCGGACGGGCCGTGCGCCGCCGCCGGCCGCGCCGCCGGCGTCCAGGCCGGCTGCAGGGCGCGGGTGATCTCGAGCGCCGCCAGCCGCAGCTCGCGGACGCTCGTGGCCAGCTCGTGGCGGCGGAAGCGGGCGGTGGGCCCCGCCAGGCCGATCGACGCCACCGACGCGCCGTTCGCGTCGAGGATCGGGAGCGCCACCCCCCATGCGCCGATGTTGTTCTCCTCGAAGGAGATCGCCCATCCCCGGTTTCTGATGGCGTCGAGATGGCCGCGCAGGAACTCCGAGTCGGTGATCGTGGCTCGGCACAGCTTCGCCAGCGGGCGGGCGAGGACCGCCTCGCGCTCCTCGAGCGGCAGGAAGGCGAGCAGCACTTTCTGCGACGCCCCGGCATGGAGGGGAACCTCGCGACCCGGTTTGATGCTGAGCCGCAGCTCCAAGGAGCTCTCGACCCGCTCCAGGCAGACGGCGGCGTCGTGCCGGTCGTTCATGGCGGTGAGGAGGGCCGTCTCGCTGGTCGCCTCCGCCAGTCGCGCGAGCGCCGGCATGGCCAGCCGCCGCAGGTCGACCGCCGCCCGGGCGCGCTCCCCCAGGTCGACCGCGGCCCACCCCAGCCGGAACCGCTTCGTGATCGGGTCGCGGACGAGGAACCCGTGCTGGGACAGGGTCGCCATGATGCGGTGCACCGTCGGGATCGGAAGGCCGCTCTCGCGGGAAGCCTCGGTCGTCGTCCACTCGTCCCTCTCGCGCGTGAAGAGGGCCAGGATCGCCAACGTCCGCTCGAGCACCTGGAGCGTCGAGCGGGAGTGCAGTTCCACGGGGTTCATCGCTGCATCCTCCTGCGGGGCGCGCCGCGACCCTATCCCGGGCGGAGGCCGGGCGCAACGGTTCTCTCAGTGTGAGAAGACCGGCTCGCGCCGCGACGATCCGGGAGGATCCCTGCGACGATGGGCCGAAAGGGCGGTATCCACGCGGACGCAGCGGCTCCAGATAGGGGTGGCGTCCGCAGGATCGACCACACCTGGATCTCGCTTTCCGACGGCACGCGGCTGGCGGCGCGGATCTGGCTTCCGGAGCCGATGGACGCCGGCCCGGTGCCGGCGCTGCTCGAGGCGATCCCCTATCGCAAGAACGACGTCACCGCCCGCGGCGATGCCGGCCGTCACGCCTACTTCGCGGCCCACGGGTACGCGTCAGTCCGGGTCGACATCCGCGGGTCGGGCGATTCGGACGGCGTGCTGGCCGACGAGTACACCGCGCAGGAGCTGCGCGACGCCGTCGAGGTCATCGCCTGGCTCGCCGCCCAGCCCTGGTGCACGGGACGGGTGGGGATGTTCGGCGTGTCCTGGGGCGGGTTCGCCGCCCTGCAGGTTGCCGCACTCAATCCGCCGGAGCTGGGCGCGATCGTCACCGTGTCGTCGAGCGACGACCGCTACGCCGACGACGTCCACTACATGGGCGGGTGCGTGCTCGCCTACTACATGCTCTCGTGGGCGACGACGATGCACATCTACGCGACACTGCCGCCCGACCCGCAGGTCGTCGGCGCTGAGTGGCGCGACCGGTGGCTCGAGCGGCTGCGCGGCTCGCGGCCGATGATCGAGGCCTGGCTCGGCCACCAGCGCCGCGATGCCTATTGGAAGCACGGCTCTGTGTGCGAGGACTACGCCGCCCTTTCCTGTCCGGTCTTCGCGGTCGGAGGCTGGGCCGACGGGTACCGCAACACGGTCTTCCGCCTGCTCGAGCATCTCTCGTGCCCGCGGCTCGGACTGATCGGGCCATGGTCGCACCACTATCCGGAGGAGCCGGTGCCGCCGGGCCCGGCGATCGGGTTCCTTCAGGAGTGCCTGCGTTGGTGGGACCACTGGCTCAAGGACCGGGACACGGGGATCATGGACGAGCGGCGGCTGCGGGCGTGGATGCAGGACCCGGTCGAGCCGCGGCCGGCGTACGACGAGCGGCCCGGCCGGTGGGTCGGGGAGCCGTCCTGGCCGTCCCCGAACGTGTCGGTGAAGGCGCTGCCGCTGACGGCCTCCGGCGGCCTCGGCGGCGACGACGCCCGCGCGGCGGCGCTTCAGGTGCGCTCGCCGCAATCGCACGGCCTGCATGCCGGCGACTGGGATCCCTTCGGGAACCCCGCCGACCTGCCCCCGGATCAGCGGGCCGAGGACGGCAAGTCGCTCACCTTCACGTCGGAGCCGCTGGACCGGCCACTCGCCATCCTCGGCCGTCCCCGGGTCGTGCTCGAGCTCGCAGCGGACGTGCCTCAGGCCCTCGTCGCGATCAGACTCTGCGATGTCGACGAGTCGGGAGCGTCCGCGCTCATCACGCGTGGCCTCCTGAACCTGTCCCACCGGAACGGCCACGAGCATCCCGAGCCCCTGACGCCTGGTGTGACCGAACACGTCGCCGTCGACCTGAAGGCCATCGGTCAGGTCGTGCCCGCCGGCCATCGGCTGCGGGTGGCAATCGCGGGCACGTACTGGCCCTGGGCATGGCCGTCTCCCACGCCGGCAACGCTGACAGTTCACACCGGCGGCGCGACGGCCCTTGAGCTGCCGGTGCGCGAGGCGGACGACGCCGCAGCTGCGCCGGCCGGCTTCTCCGAGCCCGAGCATGCGCCCCAGCCCGCCTCCGCGACGCTCCATCTCGAGCCGGGAAACCACACCATCACCGAGGACGTCGGCGCCGGCCGCCACCAGCTCGTGCACGCGTACCCGACGGCGCACGCGCTCGACCTGGAGAGCGGGCTCGAGATCCGCTGGCGCGAGCCGGACACCTTCACCGTGGTCGAGGGCGACCCGCTGTCGGCGCAGGTGCGGTGCGAGCGGTCGGTCTCGCTCGGGCGCGGCTCATGGCGGGTGCGGCTCGAGGCGGCGGCCACGATGGCGGCGGACGCCGAGGTGTTTCACGTGAACCACGAGCTGCGCGCGTACGCCGGGGACGAGCCGGCCTACTCGGGCGCGTGGTCATTCGCGATTCCCCGCGACGGCGTCTGACCGACGTCGGCCTCGGCTGGGACGATCCACGCCGCCGAATCGGGCCACGAGAGCCGCACGCCGGCTCCCGGCTCGACCGGCGCGTGGCCGGGAAGGGTGAGGAGCACGGTCCCGAGCCGGTCCGCCTCCACGGTGACCTGCCGCACGGGGCCGACGTAGGAGACGTCGGTGACGGTCGCCGGGTACTGACCGGCGGCGTCCAGCGCCAGCTCCTCGGGGCGCAGGATGACCTGTACGGCCACGCCTGGGTCGAGCCCCGCGGGGCCGCCCGCGGCGACCTCGACGCCGGTCTCCAGCGCGACCCGGTAGCGACGCTCTCCGTCACGCCTGGCCACGGCGCCGGCGAACCGGTTCGCTTGGCCGACGAACGTGGCGACGAACGGGGTTTTCGGCCGCCGGTAGACGTCCTCGGGCTGACCGACCTGCTCCAGCACGCCCTGGTTCATGACGGCGACGGCGTCCGACATCGCGAACGCCTCCTCCTGGTCGTGCGTCACGTACACGAACGTGATTCCGACCCGCCGTTGCACCTCCTTCAGCTGCACCTGGAGCTCCTTCCGGAGCTTGAAGTCGAGGGCGCCGAGCGGCTCGTCCAGGAGCAGCACCTGCGGGTGCTTCACGAGCGCTCGGGCGAGCGCCACCCGCTGCTGCTGGCCGCCCGAGAGCTGGCGCGGCTTCGAGCGCTCGCGCCCCTCGAGGTGGACGAGATCGATCATCTCCGCGACCCGCTGCCTGATCTCTGCCCGCGGCCGGTGCTCCTCCACGAGGCCGAACGCGATGTTTGCCTGGACGTCGAGGTGCGGGAAGAGCGCGTAGCTCTGGAAGACCGTGTTGACCGGTCGCCTGTGGGCCGGCATCCGGGTCACGTTGCGGCCGCCGACCTCGATCGTTCCGGCATCCGGATGCTCGAGGCCCGCGATCATCCGCAGCGTCGTCGTCTTCCCGCACCCGCTGGGGCCGATGATGGAGAAGAATCCGCCGGGAGGGATCTCGAGGTGCAGGGGGTGGACGGCAACCAGGCTGCCGAAGCGCTTCTCGACGGCGGACAGCCGCACCGCCGGCTGGGCAGCGTTGCTCACCCGCGCGGGGCCTCCGGGAGCGCCAGCCTCCGCCGCGCGCCCCGTCCCAGGTTCGTGATCGCGACGAACCCGATCGCGAACATTGTGATCGTGAAGAGCATCACCATCATCCCGATGGCATTGATCTCGGGCGTGATCCGGAACCGGATCATCGACAGCAGCACGACCGGCAGGGTCGAGGTGCCGGCGCCGGTCAGGAAGTACGACGTCACCACGTCATCGAACGAGAAGGTGAACGCGAGCAGGCCGGCGGCAACGATACCCGGCAGGAGCCCGGGCACGGTCACCCGACGGAACGTTCGCCAGGGATTGGCGCCCAGGTCGGCCGCAGCATCCTCCAGCGCCGGGTCGAGCGTGGACACGCGCGCCTGCACGATCAGCGTCGCATAGGCGCTGTTCCATACGGTATGCCCGATCACGATCGCGGTCGTGCCGAGCGGGAACTTGAGCCGCGAGAAGAGCAGGAACAGGGCGACGGCGAACACGACCTCGGGCAGCATGATGCGGAGGTAGGTGAGCCCGTCGAACAGCCGCCGCATCCGCGCCGATGCCCGCCGCCACCACAGCGCCGCTGTCACCGCCAGCACCAGGGAGAGCGCCGTCGTCGAGGCGGCGACGGTGAGCGTCTGGCGCAAGCCCGAGCGAACGTCCGGGTTGGCGAAGGCCTGGTGGTACCACGCGGTGGTGGCGCCCTTCCATGACGCCAGGAGCACGTCGCGGTTGACGGAGTTCAGAGCCACGATCATGAGCGGGGCCCAGAGGAAGAGGATGACCGCGAGCGCCACCGCGGCCGAAAAGGGATGCCGGCGGACGTTCATCCGGGCTCCAGCGCGCCTCCCCTGCGGGACGCGAGAAGCACGGCCGCCATGACCACCATCAAGACGACCGCGATTGCCGAGCCGAACGGGATGTCGCCGACCGACAGGTACTGGTCGGTGATCACGTTGCCCAGCATGAGCGTCTTTCCGCCTCCCAGGATCTCCGGGATCACGTACTCGCCCATCGCCGGGATGCCGACGATGATGCAGCCGACGACGATGCCCGGCCGGGCCAGCGGCAGCACGACCCGCCGGAATACCCGCCGGCCGCTCGCGCCGAGGTCGGCGGCGGCGTCGAGCAGGGCCGGGTCGATGCGCTCGAGTGAGACGTAGATCGGAAGCACCATGAGCGGCAGGTACGAGTAGACGATCCCGATCGCGATCGACCGCGGCGTGTACAGGAGACCGAGGCTGCCGTGAGTGATGCCGAGCCCGTTCAGGGCGTCGTTCAGGGGCCCGTTGTCCTGCAGCAGGTTGACGATCGCATACGTGCGGACGATGAAGCTGGTCCAGAACGGCACGATCACGAGCACGAGCAGGAGCCGCTGCCAGCGCGGCGGCTGGCGGCTGATGAAGAACGCCAGCGGGAACCCCAGGAGCAGGCATCCGATCGTGGTCGAGACCGAGAGCAGCACGGAGCGCACGAGCGTATGCAGGTAGAGCGGGTCGTCGATCTGGCGGTAGTTGGCGAGCGTCCAGCCGAAGCTGATGTCGAACGTGACCAGGCTGATCGTGGCGAACGAGTAGACGATCACCATCCCCAGCGGCACGGCGAAGAAGGCCAGCACCCACGCGATGGTCGGCAGCGCCAGGAGGCTCCGCAGCAGCCCGGACAGGTCGCGGCGGCGGCTCGGTGCGGCGTCTATCGAGCCCATCTCGGAATGAGTGCCTCGGGTTGGCCGGCCCCGGGCGCGACCAGGGAAGCGCTTGCTGCCCGTCTCATTCTGGAGATGGGCGCTACGCTGATTTGAACTGGTCCCAGATCTTCGCGTAGAGGGCGGTGGCCTCGCCCAGATACCCCTCGAACTCGACGTTCGCGAGCGTGGTCGGGTCGACGATCAGCGCCTTGTTCTGCGAGATCGACTTCTTGATGAAGGGCGTGGCCTTCGCCGACACGAACGCCGTCCCGGTCGTGTTGACGAAGTCCGCGTACTGCTTCGGCTCGAGGAAGAAGTTGAAGAACGCCTCGAGCACGGCGAGCTGCGGGGTGTCCTTGACCGCGAAGAATCCCTCGAGATAGGCGGCGGCGCCCTCCTCTGGCAGCACCCATTCGATGTTCGGGTCGCTCTGCTGGGCGAGCGCGGTGTCGTAGTCCCAGTCCATGGCGATCCACGTGTTGCCCTTGACCAGGCCGGCACCGATGTCGTAGGCCTTGATCGCCTGCAGGTGCGGCTTGATGTCGAGTAGGGCGTTCAGGGCGTCGTTGAGCTCGCTCTCACTGGTCGAGTTGGCCGAGTAGCCCTTGTACTTGAGCGCCGAGCCGATGCAGTCGCGGTCGAGGTCGATGAAGACGATCTTTCCGGAGTACTTTGGGGCCAGCCGCCACAGGTCGGCCCAGCTCCTGATCGTGTCGCTGACGAGGTCCTTGCGGTAGGCGATGCCGGTCTTGCCGTAGTCGCTCGGCACGCCGTGCGAGTAGGCCTTCCGGAAACGCTCGTCGACGTTCGCGACGTTGGGGATCTTGCTCCAGTCGTAGGGCTGCAGCACGTCGGCGGCGATCGCCTGCCCAACGACCGACTGGTCGCCGAGCGCCGCGTCGTAGGTCGAAAGGTTGGCCTTGATGGCGGGGACGACCGCGCCGCTCGAGATCGACCCCTCGCTGATCTGCTTGATGCCGGCGCCGGGATACTTCGCCTTGAAGTCCTTGACGGTGTTCTTGCCCATCCAGCCGGCGTAATTGAGGACGACGCCGGTGCCGGTGATCGGCTCCGCCGTCGATGCGTTGCCGCCGCTCTCCGCCCCTCCGCCGCCCCCGCAGCCGGCCAGGTACCCGGCGGCGGGCACCATCAGCCCGAGCTGCGCCGCGCGCGAGAGCAGGTCGCGCCGGCGAAGGCGCGGGCTCACGGCCACGGCAGGTGTCGCGCCGATCCCGGAGCGCTCGGTCACGATGACTCCTTCCCTCGACGTACCCTGGCCCACTGTAGTCCTCCTCAAGAGACGCGAGCTGGGTTCTCGCTCTCCGAAAACCGAGACGCAGCGAGCTCCCACACCCGCTCCGGCGTGAGCGGCAACCGGCGCGGCGCGGGGTGTGATGGGCCGAGCGCGTCGGCGACGGCATTGGCGATCGCCGCGCCCGGCCCGGTGATCCCGATCTCGCCGGCGCCGCGCGCGCCGGTGGGCGTCAGCGGGGTCGCCGTCTCGAGGAAATCGAGCTCGACCGCAGGCACGTCGGCGCTCGTCGGGAGCCGGTACTCGCCGAGCGTCGGCGCCAGAAGCTGGCCGTCGTCGCCGTAGGCCAGCTCCTCGTACAGGGCTCCGCCGATGCCCTGGACGGCCGCCCCGGCGATCTGGCCGGCGACGATGCGCGGGTTGATCATGACGCCGCAGTCGCTCACCGCGACGTACCGGACAACCCGCACCTGACCGGTCGCCGGCTGCATGTCGACCACCGCGACGTGTGTCCCGTAGGAGGTGGTCTCGTCAGGAGGTTCGTATGTGGCCGCCGACTCCAGGCCGGGCTCGGCGCCCTCCGGGACGACCTCGCCGGTCTGGAGCGCCCGCGCGACGCGGGCGATGGGGATCTGCGCGTCGGGGCTGCCCTGCACGATGGCGACGCCGGACTCGAGCCGAACGTCCGCCGGCGCCGCCTCGAGCAGGAGCGCGGCCGCCCCGATCAGCTTCTCACGCAGGGCGGCGGCGGCGCGAAACACCGCGCTTCCGCCCACCGCCGCACCCCTGCTCGCGATGGCTCCAACCGGGCTGTAGGGCGTGACGGCGGTATCGCCGCTCGTCACGGTGACGTCCTGCTCGGGGTCGAGCCCCAGCCGCTCGGCGCAGATCTGTGCGAGGGCGGTGTCGATGCCCTGGCCCTGCGTCGAAAGGCCGGTGAAGACCGTCGCCTTCCCGCTCGCGTCCATACGCACGAGCGCCGTCTCGAAGCCGCCGAAGCGCATCCCCGCCGCGACCGCCGCCCGGGAGGGGCCGAACCCGCCCCGCTGCACGATCGCCGCGACGCCGACGCCGCGCCGCCAGCCGGGGCGCGCCTCCTCGACGCCGGGGCGCCCGCCCAGCTCCACGGCGCGCTCGAGCGCCGCCAAGTGGTCGCCCGGGTCGTAGACGAGCCCGGCGGGGTTGCGATACGGGAACGCCTCGGCGGGGATGAGGTTGCGGCGGCGCGCGTCGACGGGGTCGATCCGCAGCCGGCGCGCGAGTGCGTCGACCAGCCCCTCGATCACAAACGCGGCCTCGGGGCCACCGTAGCCGCGGTAGGCGGCGCTCGGCGCCTTGTTGGTGACGACGCCGACCACCTCGAGTCGGTAGTCGGCGAACCGGTACGGCCCCGGCAGCACGCTCGCGGCGTAGAGCGCCGTGCCCAGGCCGTGGTTTCCGCTGTGGCCGCCGGCGTCGAAGAGGAGGCGCCCACGGACGCCCAGCATCCTGCCGTCGGCATCGGCCGCGAGCTCGACGTCGTAGACCTGCTCGCGGCTGTGGGCCGCGGCGGCGAGGTGCTCCCAGCGGTCCTCGATCCACTTCACCGGCCTGCCTGTGTGGAGCGCGAGCGCGGCGACCACGGCCTCCTCGGCGGAGAGGTGGTCCTTGACGCCGAAGCTTCCGCCGACGTCCGGGGCGACCACCCGGATCGAGCTCTCCGGACGGCCGAGCACCTCAGCGAGGTCCGACCGGGCGTGGTGGACCGACTGGAGCGACGCGGTCAGCTCGAGGACGCCCGTCAGCTCGTCGACCCGGGCCAGCGCGCCGCGGGTCTCGATGGGGACGCCTGCCGTCCGGCCCACGTGGAAGCGGTCGCCGACGACCACCGCCGCGGCTGCGAACGCTGCGTCGACGTCGCCCTGCTCGACCAGCGTCCGCGCCATCACGTTGTCGGGCCAGCCGTCGTGCAGGAGCACGGCGTCGTGCGCCAGCGCTGCGTCGACGTGCGCCACCGCGGCGAGCGGCTGGTAGGCGACGTCGACCAGCCACGCCGCGTCCTCGGCCCGGTAGGGGTCGTCGGCGAGGACGACGGCCACCGGCTCGCCGACGTACCGCACCCGGCCGTCGGCGAGGAGCGGGCTCGAGACGGACCGCTGGCCGGGGATGCACCAGCCGACCGGCAGCCGGCCCACGCCCATTCGCTCGAGGTCGGTCCAGGCGAAGACGCCCGCGACGCCCGGGCTGGCCGTCGCGGCGGCGACGTCGATGCCGGGCACGACCGCGTGTGCGTGGACGCTGCGGACGAAGGCTGCGTGCAGCGTGCCCGGCGCCGGCAGGTCGTCGACGTAGCGGCCGCCGCCGCGGACGAGGCGCGGTGCCTGCAGGAGGCCGATCGCACGCGGGTCGGCGCTCACCGGGCCGCCTCCCTCGCCGCCGCCACGATCGCCCCGTAGCCCGTGCACCGGCACACGTTTCCGGCCAGAAGCTCGCGCACCCGGCGGTCGTCGGCACCGGCGATCTCGGGGCGAAGCTCGGCCAGCGCGACGAGGAAGCCGGGTGTGCAGAAGCCGCATTGCAGTGAGCCGTGGCGCAGGAACGCCTCCTGCGCCGGGCTCGGGTCACCTTCCGCCGCCAGCCCTTCGAGGGTGGTGAGCTCGTGCCCGTCCGCCTGGACGGCGAGCAGGAGGCAGGAGCGGACCGCGCGCCCGTCGAGGAGGACGTTGCACGCGCCGCAGACGCCCTGTTCGCAGCCGACGTGCGTGGCCGTCAGGCCGATCCGGTGGCGGAGGAAGTCCGAGAGCAGGAGGCGCGGCTCCACGTCGGCCTCGACGGGGGCGCCGTTGATGCGGACGCGCAGGATCATGCGGCGCGGGCGACGGCCTGCTCCCGCGTCCGCCGCACCAGGTCGGCCGCCGCGGACCGGCGGAAGCCGTCCGCGACGTCGGCGAGGTCGGCGGCTGTGGCGATGAGCCGCGGGGTCCCGGAGACGCCGCTCACCGCGACCCGCACCCCTGCGGAGTCTGCGACCGCGGCAACGGCGACGATGGGATGGGCGGTGAACGACCACGCCAGCTCCTCGAAGGCCCAGCCGGTGCTCCTGGCGAACGCCGGCACACGCACCTCGACGAGGAGCTCGTCGGGCTCGCGGGCGGTGACGTGCGGGCCGAGGAAGAACTCGGTCGCCGGGAGCTCGCGGGTGCCGCGCCGGCTGGCCAGGACGACGGCTGCGCGGCAGGCGGTGACCACCGCGGGCAGCTCGGAGGTGGGGTCGGCGTGGGCGAGGTTTCCGCCGACCGTGCCGCGGTTCCGGGTCTGCGGAGTGCCGACGAACCGCAGCGCCTCGACGATCACGGGGCAGCGCTCGCGGCACTCCGGCGAGCGCTCCACGTCGCGCTGGCGGGCGAGCGCCCCGATCGCGACCATCCCGGCTCGGAGCTCGACGAACGCGAGCTCGGCCAGCTCGTTCAGGTCGACGACCAGCGCGGGCTGGGCCAGGCGGAGGTTCATCATCGGCAGGAGGCTCTGGCCGCCGGCGAGCAGGGTGGCGTCGTCGCCGTGCTCGGCGAGCAGGTCGAGCGCCTGGTCGACCGAGGCCGGGCGCACGTAGTCGAACGCCGCCGGCTTCACGCGCCGGCGATCTCCCCGGACGCGTCGATCTCCGGCCCGCCGTTGATCGAGAACCCGCCGTCCACCACGAGCGCCTGGCCGGTGACGAATGCGGCGTCGTCGGAGACGAGGAAGGCGACCGCGCCGGCGACGTCGGCGGCCGACCCTACGCGCCGGACGGGCGTGCGGGCGACGTCCCACGCCCGCATGTACGGATCGCTCGTCCAGCCGCTGGTGATGCCCATACCGGCGTCGATCGATCCCGGACAGACCGCGTTCACGGTCACGCCGAAGCGGCCGAGGTCGGCCGCAAGCGCGCGGGTGAGGCCGAGGACGCCGGCCTTGGAGGCGCAGTAGGCGGGCATGTCGCGGAAGCCGACCACGGCGGCGTTCGAGCTGATGGAGACCATGCGGCCGAAGCCGCAGTCGCACATGAACGACGCTGCGGCGGCGCAGCAGACACGGACGCCGGTCAGGTTGACGCGGAGCGTGTGGTCCCAGGCGTCGGATCCGTCGCCCGGGCTGTTCTCGCGGACGTACACGCCGGCGACATTCACCAGGATGTTGGGGTGCCAGGACGGCGCCGACATCGCCGCGCGAACCGCGGCCTCGTCGGCCACGTCGGCAACCACCGACTCGGCGGCGCCGCCGGCCGCCGTGATTCGGTCCACCACGTCCTCCGCCGGCGCCGAGTCGAGGATCCGCACGAAGGCCCCCTCCTCGGCCAGCCGGGCCGCCACGGCCGACCCGATCCCGCCCGCGCCGCCGGTGACGACGGCCGTCCTGCCCGCGATGCCTCGCACCGGCTCCCCGCGGTCAGCCGGCGAGCGGCCGGGTGTCGAAGTACTCGGCGAGCCGTGCGATCTGCCCTCCGCGCATCTCGACCACCGCGGCGAACGGGAAGTCGAGACGGCCGTCGGTGTCGACCAGGCTTGCCGCGAAGAGGCCGTCGCAGAGGGCGATGTCGCCCTGCTCCAGAAGGTGCGTGATCGTGATCCGGCAGTCCGCCAGGGCCGCCATTGCGGGCCGGCTCTGCTCACGGATCGGCTCCCGGCCGACGATCGTCCCGTCCTTCAGGGGATCCTCGAGCACGCCGTCGTCCGCGAACAGGTCCGCAAGCGCGTCCGGGTCGCCCCGCTCCCACGCCGCGAACGAGGCGGCCAGCGCCTCCGCCGCCGTCATCAGCTCTCGCCCGGCGATCGCACCGCGGCAGTATGCCTCGGATCCCCGCGCCCTCCTCGGGCATTTCGCATGCCGGAAAGGCGGCGCCTCCCGTCCCGCCGCGGGTAGCCTGGCCGCAATGACGCCCTCGAGCCGGCACGCGCCGCTTCACCCCAACGTCCGCCGCTCGCCCTACTTCGCCGAGACGGAGCGCGCCGGGTGCACCGAGTACATGGTCTACAACCACATGTACATGCCGATCGCCTACGCGCGCGACCCGGAGCTCGACTATCGCGCGCTCACCGAGGCGGTCACGCTCTGGGACGTGGGAGCGGAGCGCCAGACGGAGCTGCGCGGCCCAGACGCGGTGCGGCTCGCCGACTACCTGTGCACCCGCGATCTGAGCGGCCTCGCGACCGGCCGCTGCCGGTACACGCTCGTCTGCGACGAGCAGGGGACGATCATGACGGAGCCCATCGTGTTGCGACCGTGGCCCGACGTCGTCTGGATCTCGCACGGCGACGTCGACCTGACGCTGTGGGCCGCCGCGGTCGCGGCGCACGCGGCCTACGACGTCCGCGTCCGGGAGCCGGACGTCTCGCCGGTGCAGGTCCAGGGCCCCCGGTCCCGGGACGTCCTTACCGCCGTCGCCGACGCCGCCGAGGATTTGGAGACCTTCAGCTGCTGCGTCACCCAGGTTGCCGGGGTGGACGCCGTCGTGTCGCGCACCGGCTGGAGCCGCGAGCTCGGCTACGAGATCTATCCGCTCACGAGCGACCGTGCGCTCGAGGTCTGGTCGGCGCTCGTCGCCGCCGGCGAGCCGCACGGCCTCGTCATCACCGGCCCGAACCTGAGTCGCGCAGTGGAGCAGGGCATCACCGACACCCACTACGCCGTCAACTCGGGGATGAACCCGTTCGAGGCCGGCGCGGGCCGGTTCGTCGACCTGGACGCCGGCGACTTCATCGGCCGCACCGCGCTCCTCAACGCCCGCGGAGCCGTGCGCCGCCACACGCTCGGCCTGCTCGTCGAGGACGGCGGCCTTCCCCGGATGGAGACGTTCTGGCCGGTGCGCGACGGCCATGGCGACGCGGGCGTGGTTCGCTGGGCGGCGCACTCCTACGCGCTCGGGCAGGACGTGGCGATCGCGCTCCTGGACATCCGCGTACAGGTCGGGCAGCGCGTCACCGTCGACCATGAGCACGGGTCGGCCGCGGCGACGGCGGCGGCGATGCCGCTCGTCGGCTGACGCCGTCAGTCGAGCCCGACGAGCGTCGCGGGGTTGTGCTGCAGCATCCGCTCGAGGTGCTCGTACGCGACGCCCTCGTCGAGGAGGCTGGCCACGAGCATCCGCAGGCCCTCCGGGTGGGGCGGAGCCGAGAGCTGGCCGAGGTCCGAGCTCAGCACGAGCTGGGCGCCGCCCAGCTCCGTGATCCATGTCGCCAGCTCATGCGGGTTCTGCTCCCAGAAGATCGGCGAGACGCACGAGACGGCGACGTACTCGAGGTAGGCCCCCTTCGAGATCAGCTCCTTCTGGACATCCAGGTCGAGCTTGCACAGCGCCCAGTTGGCGTGGGTGACGACGAACCTCTCGACGCCGCTCTCGATGGCGGCGTCCTGGAGGACGCGGATCTCGTCGAGGCTCAGGTGTCCGGTGGCCAGGCACACGCCTGCGTCGGCGACGACCTGGACGATCGTCCGCACCTCCGGCTTCAGCTGCCCTTCGCCGTCCAGGATCGTGAGCCCCTCCCCCGGGAGCTGCCGCTGCGGGCGGCCGAGCTGGGGGTAGTCGGAGATCCCGAAGTAGTCGGCGTGCCACTTCGAGTGGTTGCTCGGCATCCACACCACCCGGGCTCCGTAGTGGACGGCCGACTCGGCCACATACGGGTCGAGCCCACCGGCCGAGCGGTTGAGGACGACGCCGCCGATCGGCTCGATGGGCTGGTCGGCGAACATCTTGCGGACGTGGTAGGCGCGGCCCGCCGTTTGCGAATCGTGGTCCTTCAGCACGAACCCCCGCATCCCGTACTCGAGCCCGATCCTGGCCAGGTCGGCGTCGTCGATCGGCCGCCGGAAGAGCGCCGGATGCGTGTGCGCATGCATGTCGATCGCGCCGCGAAGCAGGTCGAGGTCGGGGCGGGCGGTGGGCACCGTACGCGGAAGCATCCCAGGCGCCTCGGCCGCGTGCGCGGGTTTTCATCCAGCGGAAGGGTGCATAAACGAAGTCAGACTCTCTGATTCACAGTTCGCCGCGAGGCAGGCGCTCGCACCCGGCTGCCCATGCGGCCCATGAATCAGACGAGTCTGACTCCGTTGATGCAGGGCCATGCCTCAGCCTGGCGGGCCACTAGAACCCGCGCAGCCGCGTCGGCTCGACCCGGATCGGCACCGAGTAGTCGCCGGCGAAGCTCTCCGGCGTCCAGCCGTTGTGCGCGATCAACTCCAGGTACTTCTCGACGTAGGCCGGCACCAGGTGCGCCGGCGGGTCATCCGTCTGCCGGGCCGTGCCCGAGAGGATGACGACGTCGTCGCCGGTTGGGTTCCCCTCCAGGTGGACGGCGACGAACGGGTTCTGGGCGATGTTCCGGAGCTTGGGCGTGTTCGGCTGGCTGTAGATGAGGATGCTCCCGTCCTCCCACAGGAACCAGACCGGGCTCGGCTGCGGCGCGCCGGCCGGGCTCACCGTGACGAGCCAGGCGATCAGGTCGTGCTCGAGCCGGCGGGCGACGCGGGCGCCGTACTCGCTTCCGGTGTCAAGAGCAATCGGGATGGCGGAAGCGTAGTCGGGCGGCGACGCGGCCGGGCACGGCGGGGATGGAGCGGCGCCTGCGAGCCGCGCACGCGGACGGCCCCGGAGTAGGTGCCGGCGTACCAGCCCGCGTCGAGGGGCATGACCGACACCCGCTCGCCGGTCTGGGGCGCGTGGATGAAGCGGGCTCGGCCGAGGTAGAGGCCGACATGGCCGAGGCCGAAGAAGACGAGGTCGCCGGGGCGCAGGTCGCGGCGGCCGACGTGCGGGCCGGCGTCCCACTGGGCGTAGGTCGAGTGGGCGAGGCCGATGCCGACCCGGGCGTAGACGAAGCGCGTGAAGCCGGAGCAGTCGAACCCGGCCGGCGTCGAGCCGCCGTACACGTAGGGGACGCCGACGTAGCGGAGGGCGACCCGGGTGGCGGCGAGCGCACGAGTGAGGACCCGCGGGGATCGACTCGGGTGCACCGCAAACCCGGTCCCCGCCGCTCTGGCGACGGGCGCGCAGACCAGAAGCAGTGCCGCAGCTGTGAGCAGCGGCCGCCTCATGAGCGCGGCACCCTAGCCGAGGCTGGCTATCGGCGCAACCCGCTACGCCTCGACTTGACACGTTCGCCGCAGGCTCGGAATGCGGCCCGCGCTGCCCGGGCGGCCGGCCCGGAGAGCCGGCCGCCCGGACCCGAGCGTTACGCCGCCGGGCGGATGTTCTGGTTCACCCGGAAGACGTTCTCAGGGTCGTACTGCGCCTTCACCCGGGCCAGCCGGTCGTAGTTCGAGCGGTAGGTGTTCTTCACCCGCTCCTGACCCTCGTCCATCATGAAGTTGACGTAGGCGCCGCCGGCCGACCACGGGTGGGTGGCGTCGAAGTAGTCGACCGTCCACCGCGTGATCGCCTCGGCGTTCGCCGGGTTGGGATCGACGCCGTAGATCACGCCGGCCCACCCGGCGTCGCGGTAGCTCCAGGCCGTGTCGGCCTCGGCGACGTCGTGGACGGCGCCGTCGATCGGGTAGAGGTGCATCGTCGAGGAGCCCGGCGGCATCCGGCGGCTGTGCTCGACGTGCTGCTCGATCAGGCCGTCGGGGATCTCGCGGATGAAGTCCGCCCGCCAGTAGCCCTGCGGCCCCTTCGGGTAGAGCGGGTCGAAGAACCCCTGCAGCGTGGCGAAGGGCATCGGCCCGGCGCCGTGCATGAGCGGCTCGGCCGCGTCCAGCATCGGCGCCATCGCCGCCTGGGCGGCGTCGTTGTCGTCGCCGGCGTAGCACCAGATGATCGCCGCCACCGGCCGGCCGTGCAGCTCCTCGGGGAAGAGCGGCACCGGCGGCACGGTCGCGAAGGCGAAGAAGCCGTTCAGCTCCCGCGGCGCCTGCCCGATGAACTCGCGGTAGGTGCGAAGCACCGCCGCGGTGTCGTCGAGCGACCAGAACGTCGGTCCGGCGACCACCGTCGACACCGGGTGAAGCCGGAACTCGAACTCGGTGACGACGCCGAAGTTGCCGCCGCCGCCCCGGATCGCCCAGAACAGATCCGGGTTCTCGTCGGCGCTCGCGCGGACGCGGCTTCCGTCGGCCAGCACCAGGTTCGCCCCGAGCAGGTTGTCGATCGAGAGGCCGTGCCTGCGCGAGAGGTGGCCGATGCCGCCGCCGAGGGTGAGCCCGCCGACGCCGGTCGTGCCCAGGATGCCGAACGGCGCCGCCATCCCCACCTCGGACGTGGCCGCGTCGACCTGCCCGAGCGTCGCCCCGCCGCCGACGCGGACGGTGCGGCGGTCGGCGTCGACCGTCACATGATTGATCGCGGTCAGGTCGAGCACGACGCCGTCGTCGATCGTGCCGAGGCCGGCGCCGCTGTGGCCGCCGCCGCGCACTGCGATCGGCGTCTCTCGGCGGCGGGCGAAGCCGACCGTCTTCGCCACGTCGTCGACGGACGCCGCCCGGACGATCACGCCCGGGCGCTTGTCGATCATGCCGTTGTGGACGCGGCGAGCCTCGTCGTAGGCCGCGTCCTTCGGCCCGATGACCTCTCCGGTGATCCCGCCGAGCTCCGCCCGCGCGGCCCCGGCCAGGTCCTCCATGGTTGCCATGCGGTCCTCCTTGTCGCGTTGTCGAGCGTGACGGTACGCCCGCCGTCCGCGGCTGTCATGACCCGACCTGACTCACTTTTCGGTCCTGCCCGCGGCCGTGAGATGATCAGAACTGACTATGCCGCCCGCCGACCGCTCGCCGCTCCCGCTTCCCGCGCCGCTTCGCCTCAGGCCGTCGTTCCCGTTCGTCGGCCGGCCGCGCGAGCTCCAGCTCCTGCGCTCGCACATGCCCCGGGCCCTGAGCGAGGGCCGCCGGATCGTGCTCGTGGGCGGCGAGGCCGGGTCGGGCAAGAGCCGGCTCGTGCGCGAGTTCGCCCATGACGCCGCCGGCGAGGGCGCCGTCGTCCTCTATGGCGCCTGCGACGCGGTCGTACGCACGCCCTATCGGCCGGTGGTGGAGGCGCTGGAGGAGCTGGTCCGGCGCACCGACCCGGACGACCTGCGCCGCGACCTCGGCCCCGGCGGCGGCGAGCTGGCCCGCCTCCTGCCGGATCTCCCAACCCGCGTCGGCGGCCTCCTCGAGCCGGTCACGGCCGACCAGGACACCGAGCGCCACCGCCTCCACGCCGCCGTCGCCGATCTGCTCGTCGCCACCGGCCGGCGCCGGCCGGTGGTGCTCGTCTGCGAGGACGGTCACTGGGCCGACACGCCCACCCTCCTGCTCCTGCGCCACCTCTCCCGGGCGGCCGCCGAGGCGCGCATGCTGATCGTGGCGACGTTCCGGGATGCGGAGGCGGACATGCCCGAGGAGCTCTCCGACGCGCTCGTCGAGCTGCGCCGCAGCGAGGGCGTCGTCCGGGTGCGGCTGGGCGGCCTCTCCGCTTCCGAGATCGAGGAGTTTGTCCGCAAGGCGGTCGGCGGCGAGCCGGGCGCGGAGCTGGCCGGCCTCGCCGCCGCGCTCCGCGACCTCACCGGCGGAAACGCGTTCCTCCTCACCGAGCTCTGGCGCACGCTCGTCGAGACCGGCGCGGTCGAGATCGGCCCCGCCGGCGCCCGGCTGGTGCGGCCGCTCCAGGACGTGGCGACGCCCGAGACGGTGCGCGAGGTGGTGAGCCAGCGCCTGGGCCGGCTCGATCCGGAGACGCGGGCGGTGCTCGAGCTGGCGGCCGTCGCCGGGGCCGAGTTCGAGCCCGCCGTTCTCCGCCGCGCCGGCGGCCTCGGCGAGGCCGAGCTCGTCGCCGCGCTCGACCGGGCCGTGCGAAGCGGCATGATCGAGGAGGTGCCGGGGCGGGCGCTGGCGCACCGGTTCGCGCACGAGCTGGTGCGAAAGGCGCTCTCCGACCGCCTCACCGGGCCCCGCCGCGCCGAGCTTCACCTACGCGTGGCCGAGGCGATCGAGGCTTCCGTGCCCGAGCCGTCGGCGCGCGTCCTCACCGACCTCGCCCACCACTTCGCCGCGGCGGCCCCGGTCGGCGGCAGTGAGCGGGCGGTCGCCTACAACCTGCGCGCGGCCGAGGCGGCGACGGCGGGCCTGGCGTTCGCCGAGGCGGTGGCACCGCTCGAGACGGCGCTCGAGCTGGGAGTCGCCGACCCGCGCGAGCGGGCCCGGAACCGGCTCGACCTGGGCGACGCCTGCTTCCGGGCCGGCCGCTCCCAGGACGCGCTTGAGGCCTACGAGCGGGCGGGCGACGAGGCCCGTACCCTGCGCGACGGCGAGCTGCTCGCCCGGGCGGCGACCGGGTATGAGCTGGCGTGCTGGCGGATGGGGCTTCCGGACGAGCGCGGCCTGGGCTTCCTGGAGGAGGCGCTTCGGGCGCTCGACCCCGGCGACTCGACGCTGCGCGTGCAGGCGCTCGTCGGCCTCGGTCGGGCGCTTGCCTTCACCGGCGCGCCGGAGCGGAGCGCCGAGGTGCGCGAGGAGGCGATCGCCATCGCCCGGCGTCTGGGCGACCGGCGCGCGCTGGCGACGGTGCTCACCCGCTCCTATTGGATGCGGGGGACGACGCCCTTCCCCGACATCCTCGACCTCCTGACCGAGGGCCGCGACCTGGCCGGCGAGCTCGGTGAGGTGGAGATCGAGGCGGAGGCCGTGGAGTGGCGGATCGCCGTCCTCCTCGCGCTGGGCGACCTGGAGGCGGCCCGGGCCGAGCTCGCGGCGGCGCTGCGGATGGCGGCGCGCATGCGCCAGCCGTTCGTGCTACACCTGGCCGAGCAGTACGCCTCGGCGATCGCGCTCTGCGACGGCCGCCTCGCCGAGGCGGAGGCGGCGGCGGAGCGCTCGCACGAGTGGAGCCGGCTCCTCACCGGCCGGGACGCCTCGGCGGTGTACGGCATCCAGATGTTCGGGGTGCGGCGCGAGCAGGGCCGGCTGGCCGAGCTGGCGCCGGTGGTGCGCGTGCTGGCCGGCGCCGACCGGCCCGGTGCGTGGCGGCCGGGCTTGGCGTCGCTCATGGCCGAGCTGGGGATGGAGGCCGAGGCCCGGCGGGAGCTGGAGCGGCTGCGGGCAGAGGGGCTCGAGGGCCTGCGCCCGTCGCTGTGGATGGCCTCGCTCACCTACCTGGCAGACGCCTGCGCGGCGGTCGGCGACCGCGAGCTGGGCCGGCTCGTCTACGCCGAGCTCCTGCCGCATTCCGGGACGAGCATCATGATCGGCCACGGCGTCGCCTGCTACGGCGCCGCCGACCGCTACCTGGGCATGCTGGCGGCGGCCGACGGCGACCTCGACCTTGCCGAACGTCACTTGGCGGCGGCGCTCGACGTCAATCGGCGCATGGGCGCCCGGACCTGGCAGGCGCACACCGCCTTCCACCTCGGTCGCGTCCTCGCGGCCGGGGGCGAGGACGAGCGGGCGGCCGAGCACCTGGCCGACGCGGCCGATCTGGCCGAGCGGATCGGCATGCGTACGCTATTGGCCAGGATCCGCGGCCGGGAGGCGCCGGTCGCCGCCGGCGCGGGGCCGGACGGGCTCTCGGCGCGCGAGGTGGAGATCCTGCGCCTGGTCGCCCGCGGCCGCTCGAACCGCGACATCGGCCGCCACCTCTCCATCTCCGAGCACACCGCTGCAAACCACATCAGAAGCATCCTGCGCAAGACCGGCTGCACCAACCGCACCGAGGCGGCCGCCTACGCGCACAGCCACGGCCTCACAGGCACGGGCGCCGCGGGGCGGTAGGATGGGCGTCCACATGCCGCTCTTCATCATCGAACGCAACTTCGCCGAGCAGCTCGACCTGGACGGCGAGGACGTGCGCCTGATCCACGAGAACAACGCCGACGAGGGCGTGAAATGGCTCTTCTCCTTCCTGAGCGCCGACAAGCGCCGCTCGTACTGCCTCTACGAGGCGCCCTCCCCTGACGAGATCGTCGCCGCCGCAAAGCGCAACAACATCCCGGTCGACGCCATTGTCGAGGTGAGCCGGCTCCAGCCCGAACTGGTGGCGTAGCGTCGAGCGACGCCGGGTCGAGGCGCCGCCGCAGCGCTCAGGGCCTGAAGCCGTGCCGCCCGACGAGCGGCACGAAGCGGGCTCCCGTCAGGCTGCGGCGGGCGACCAGGCCGCGCTCGGTGCGCACGAACAGCGTCACCTTCTCGGCGCCGCCCTGGCCGATCGGCTGGACGAGCCGCCCGGCCAGGGCGAGCTGCTCGGCGAGCGGCGGCGGCACCTGCGGGAAGGCCGCCGAGACGAGGATCGCGTCGAACGGGGCCCGCTCGGGGAGCCCATCGCTCCCGTCGCCGCAGACGACCTCGGCGTTTCGGACGCCGCAGGCGCGCAGGTTCGCCTCCGCGGCGTCCGCCAGCTCCGGGAGGCGCTCGACGCTCCACACCTCCCCGGCGACGGTGGCCAGGAGCGCGGTCTGCCAGCCGTAGCCGGCGCCGACCTCGAGCACCCGCTCCGACCCGGAGAGCGCGAGCGCCTCGATCATCTGGGCCACGAGCGACGGCTGGGTCGTCACCTGGCCGTGCCCGATCGGCACGGGCACGTCGAGGTAGGCGCGCTCGAGCTGCGACGGCGGCACGAAACGCGCCCTCGGCACCGCGCGGAGCGCGGCCAGCACGCGCGGATCCCGGATGCCCTTGCCGCGCGCGGCGGCGACCAGTGCGTCTGCGGATCGAGAGATCGTGTTTACGTTCGCCTCGCCGGTGGATAGTAGAGGTCGATGGCCGACTTCACGCTCTCGAGCAGCGCCTTCGGCTCGGGCGAGCCGATTCCCGTGGGGCACAGCTGCGAAGGTGAGGACCGCTCGCCGCCGCTTCGGTGGTCAGATGCACCGCCGGACGCGGGCTCGCTGGCGCTCGTCCTCGACGACCCGGACGCGCCGGGCGGCACCTTCACGCACTGGCTCGGGTGGGGCATCGACCCGGCCGCGAACGGGCTCGGCGAGGGCGAGGCCGCACCCGTGGAGGGGGAGAACGACTTCGGATCGACCGGGTACCGCGGCCCCTGTCCGCCGCCCGGGCACGGGCCGCACCGCTACGTCTTTCGCCTCTACGCGCTCCCGGGCCAGCTCGACCTCGCCCCCGGCGCGGGCCGGAAGGACTTCGAGCGGGCGCTCCCGGCCGACACGCTGGGCGCCGCCGAGCTGGTCGGGACGTACGAGCGCTGACGTGACGGCTGCGGAGCGGCTCGCCGCATTCGTCGAGCGGGCGCTGTTCCGCGACCTCTCGCCGGAGGCGCTGGCGCAGCTCAAGCTGCG
>DASQXS010000062.1:0-2047 GCA_035639615.1 Gaiellales bacterium
GCGGCGCCGCCGGCCCGAAGCGCTTCCCGCCCCTCGGTCACCAGGCGCTCGAAGAACCGCTCCACCGCCGCCTGGGCCATGGCTTCTTTCGTATCGAAGTGGTAGAAGGCCGCGCCCTTGCTGACGCCGGCCGTTTCGCACACGCGGTCGAGCGGCGTCGCGCCGTACCCGCGGGCGAGCATGAGGTCCTCCGCAGCGTCGAGGAGCCGCTCACGAGCTTTGGGAGGTCGGGCCATCGAGGCAGAGCCTATCACATAACTATACCGACTGGTCGGTATTAAAACCGGCCGCGAAACGCTCTGGCATACTCTCGCGCCATGATCCGGGAGGGCAGCGGTGTCGAGTCGCCCCAGCAGCGTGCCCGCCGGATCATCGACCGCCTCGACGAGCTCTTCGCGATCGGGCAGGCCGCCGGGACCAACAGGCCCGGACTCGGCCCGGGCGAGCAGCGCGCGCACGACCTGGTGGGGGAATGGATGGGCGCGGCCGGCCTCGAGGTCCAGGTCGACCGCGCCGGCAACCTCTTCGGGCGCGCCGTCGGAGCCGAGCCGACGCGGCCGGAGGTGTGGAGCGGGTCCCACCTGGACACCCCGCCGGACGGAGGCCGCTTCGACGGCGCGCTCGGCGTCCTCGCAGCGCTCGAGGCTGCGAGTGCCATCGCGTCCCCGGGACGGGCGTCGCGCACGATCGCCGTCGTCGCCTTTCGCATGGAGGAGGGCTGCCGGTTCGGCCGCGGCGTCTTCGGCAGCCGGGCGATGCTCGGCCGGCTCGAGCGCGACGAGGCTCGCCTCACCGACGCCGACGGCGTCACCCTGGGTGAGGCGTTCGCGGCCCTGGGTCTCGGCGAGCTCCCCTCCGCGGGGTGGCTCGGAACGCGCCCCGAGGCGTTCGTCGAGCCTCACATCGAGCAGGGCCCGACCCTGGCGGAGATCGGGGTGCCGATCGGCGTCGTCTCGTCGATTGCAGGGATGGCCGGCATCAACCTCGTCTTCACCGGTCGCCGCGGCCATGCGGGCACGGTGCCCATGGCGCTCAGGTCGGACGCGCTGGCGGCGGCGAGCGCGTTCGTCGGCCGCGCCCACGACGCGGCGCGCGCGCTGCCGGGCTGCGTGGCCACCGTGGGCAGGATGGCGGTGTCCCCGGGAGCGACGAACACCATCCCCGGCCGGGTTGAGCTCTTCGCCGACCTGCGCGCCCCTGACGCGGCGCGGCTCGACGCGCTCGTGGCGACGGCCCTCGCCGGGGCTCGCGACGCGGCCGAGGGGGCGTCATGCCACGTCGAGATCGAGCCCCGGTGGCGGTATGAGCCTGAGCCGATGCATCCGGTGCCCTCCGCGGCGCTGCGCCGCGCGATCTCGGCGCTCGGCCTCGAGCCGGTCGAGCTGCCGTCGGGCGCGGGCCACGACGCGGCGATCCTCGCAGCGGCCGGGATCCCGACGGCGATGCTCTTCGTCCGAAGCGACGCCGGCGGCACGAGCCACGCGCCCGAGGAGGCGACCGGGGCCGACGCCGTCGGCGCATGCGTGGAGGCCCTGGAGGCGGCCCTGCGGGAGCTGGCGGCGTGACCGACTGGGGGTCGCTCGCGCGCCCCTCGCTGCGCGGGCTCGCGCCGTACGACCCCGGCCCCAGCCGCGACGAGCTCAAGCGCCGCTACGGACTGAAGGAGCTGGCGCCGCTGAACTGGAACGAGGACCTGTTCGGGCCGCCCCGAGAGGTGCTGGACGCGGCCGCGGCCGAGCTTCGACGCGCGCCGTTCTACCCCGAGCGGGCGTACGCCGACTTCCGCGATGCCGTCGCCGGGTGGCTGGGGCTGCCGCCCGACCACGTGATCCCGGCGCACGGCGCGCAGGCGCTGGTCGCGGCGATCGCCGCCGCCTTCATCGAACCTGGTATCCCGGTCGTCGTGCCCGCGCCGACGTACGGCCTCTACGCACACGTCTCCGCCGCCGCGGGCGGTCGGGTCACGACGGTGCCGCTGAAGGGGCTCGAGATGGACCTCGACGCGGTCGCGGCGGCCGCCAGGTCGGAACGGGCGCGGCTCGTGTGG
>DASQXS010000063.1:0-4380 GCA_035639615.1 Gaiellales bacterium
TCGTCGTAGGCCGATCGAGCCACCGACCCCCGAACGCACCCCTGGGGCTCGATCCAACGTGTAGATCACGTGGGCATTTCTCCGCATGCGCGTCGCCGCATGCGCGGCGACGGCCCGGCGGGTGATCGAGCGGTTCGAGGAGAGCAGATGGTTCGGACTGGACGGCAGGACGGAGGACGCGCGACGAGCGGCCAGACGCTGCCGCTCGTGGCGGTCTTCATGATGAGCCTGCTCCTGGCGGCGGGGCTCACGATCGACATCGGCAACGCGTATCGCGTGAAGCAGTCGCTCCAGGCGTCCGCCGAGGCGGCCGCTGCCGCCGGTGCGGACAACCTTCCAGACCCCTCCTCCGCGGTCGCGGCGGCGCGCGCGTACGCCTCGGGCGCCGGCGGCAAGGACTCGATCGCCGGGGCGGGACCCGTGTCGGTGACCGCCAAGGCCAACTGCGCGACCGGGCCGAGGTTCTGCGCGCCGGCCAACACGATCCAGGTAACCGAATCGGCCGACGTCCCGACGTATCTCCTCCACCTGATCGGCGTCGACCACGTAAACGTCAGCGTTCACGCCCAGGCCTGCTCGCCGTGCGGCGCCCTGCCGCTCGACGTGATGGTGGTGCTGGACCGCAGCGGCTCGATGACCGGCCAGAAGCTCGCGATCGCGAAACACGGCGTGCTGTCCTTCCTCGGCGACATGGACCCGACGCTCGACAAGGTCGGCCTCGTCGTCCTCCCACCGGCGGCGAGCATGGCGGCCAAGTGCGGCCCGGGGTTGTCAGTGAACTACAACCTCGCGAGCGCCGCGTATCTGCTGGTGCCGCTCTCGAAAGCGTACGCGAGCTCGGTCGGCAACCTGAACCAGTCGTCGGACCTCGTCTCCACGCTGAACTGCGTCCAGCCCGGCGGCGGCACCGCCTACGGCAACGCGCTCGATGCCGCGCAGGCCGAGCTCGACCGGGACGGCCGCCAAGGCGTGCAGAAGGTGATCATCTTCCTCGCCGGCGGCGGCGCCAACACCGGCCCGAGCTACCTCCCTGCGACCTCGCCGTACCGAACGAACCCCTGCCGTCAATCGATCAAGATCGCGGCGGGCTCGAAGGCCGCGGGCGTGCTCGTCTACTCGATCGGGTACGACATGGCGGTCGAGGGCGCGAAGCCGTGTTACGCGGCCGACGGCAGCAAGGAGATGCCTGCGATCACCGGCAACCAGGCCATGCACCAGATCGCCACGCCGGGAAACTCCTTCTACGAGCCCCAGGCAACCCAGCTCGTCGGCGTCTTCAACGCCATCACGCAGGATCTCTCCCGCGGCACGAGTCGCATCAACGGCTGACACATCAGCTGTCCCTCCGGCCCGGCCGCGCCCGCCCCAGGCGCGGCCGGGTCTCCCCGCCGCGTGCATGAACCGGCGGGCGCGGCGATGCGAATACGCCGCAACTGTCCCGCTCCCGGAGGTTTCCGATGTCGGCACTTGGTTGGGCTCGAGGGGTCACGCGCGGCGAGTGGTTGCGACTGTCGGGCTTCGGCGCGGCCGTCGCGGCGCTTCACCTCGCCGGGTGGGGCCTCTTCCTGTACTACTCGAGCCACTACCGGCCGCTCGTCGGGCTGGGCCTGACGGCATACCTCTTCGGCCTCCGGCACGCCTTCGACGCCGACCACATTGCCGCGATCGACAACACCACGCGGAAGCTCCTGCAGCAGGGCGGGCGGCCGATGGGCGTCGGCTTCTTCTTCTCGCTGGGGCACTCCACGATCGTCTTCTCGCTCGCAACGGGGCTGGCGCTGGCGGCGCGGACGGTGAACTCCGAGGTGCCGGCGTTCCAGGACTACGGCGGCTCCATCGGCTCCGGCGTCTCGGGCGCGTTCCTCTGGGTCATCGGCATCCTGAACCTGATCGTGCTCATCGACATCATCCGGATCTTTCGCGACATGCGCGGGGGCGAGTACGACCGCGAGCGGCTCGAGAATCGGCTGCTCGAACGCGGCATGATGAGCCGCTTCTTCGGCCGCTTCTTCCGCCTCATCAACGACAGCTGGCAGATGTATCCGCTCGGCCTCCTGTTCGGCCTCGGCTTCGATACCGCCACCGAGGTCGGGCTCCTGGCGCTGGCGGCAGGGGTGGCCACCCACGCGGTTCCCCTCTTCGCCATCCTGTCGCTGCCGATCCTGTTCGCGGCCGGGATGAGCCTCATGGACACGCTGGATGGGGCGTTCATGAGCCACGCGTACGGGTGGGCCTTCAGCAACCCGATCCGCAAGATCTATTACAACATCACCGTCACGAGCCTCTCGATCGTCGTCGCGCTGGCGATCGGGACCGTCGAGCTCCTGCAGGTGCTCGCGACGAAGCTCGCCCTCACGGGCGGGTTCTGGGACACCCTGAACAGGCTTGACTTCGAGACCCTCGGCTACGGCATCGTCGCGCTCTTCGTGCTCATGTGGGCGATGTCCGTGGCGGTCTGGAAGCTGCGCCGGATCGAGGACCGCTGGGGCGCGATGGTCGCCAAGGCACCCGTAGACCGGTGACCGGCGGCCGGCGGCGCCGCCTCAGCCGAGAACGGCGGCGAGCGCCGGGCCCGAGAGCTCGGACTTCGTGATGAATCCGCGCGCGGCGGAGCCCGCGACGAGCCCGCCGTAGTCAGACGAGTCACGAGTCGAGGTGAGGACGACCGCGCGGGCGGGATCGGCCGCGACGATCCGCGCCGCGACGGCAAACCCGTCGGAGTCCGGCAGGCCGACGTCGAGCAGTACGACATCGGGGGAGAGTGCGGCGGCGGCGCGAACGGCGCCGTCGCCGTCCTCGGCCTCGCCGACGATCTCGGCGCCGAACGCCTGGAGGAGCGCCGCCGCCGCCCGCCGGAACGAGACGTGGTCGTCCACGATCAACACTCTCCAGGCCGCCCGTCGTCTCGTCATACCCGAAGCTTGGCCGCGGACAGAGCGCGGCGAAGTACGGGGGGCCGGTGTCCGCCCGGGGGGCTTTCCGCACCCCCGGGCGGTGGGGGTACTAGGCCGCCTCGAGGATCGGCTCGGCCTCGGCGGGCGCCGCCGCCTCCTCACCGTGATGGCTGCGGATGAAGGCCGCCGCGACGAGCGCGCCCACGACCGCGATCGCCGCCGAGACGCGGAGGCTGCGCGAAAGGGCGTACACGAACACGTCGGTGCCGGCGTGTCCCGCCGCGACCCGATCCGCGGCCAGGTGCTGGAAGAGCGCGGTCAGGGTGGCGACGCCGAAGACGCCCCCGATCATGCGCGTCATGGAGAGGACGCCGGAGGCGGCCCCGGCCTTGGTGTGGGGCACCGAGCCCATGACCGCGGCGGTCATCGGCGACATCACCATGCCCATGCCGACGCCGCCGACCAGGAACGCCGGGAGCAGCGTCAGGTATGCGCTCGTGTCGGTGATACGCGACTCGAGGCCGAGCGAGGTCGCCACGAGCAGCATCCCGACCGCCAGGAGGCCGCGGCTGCCGAAGCGGTCGGACAGCCGGCCGGCCACGGGCGCCGTCAGGATGATGAGCACGGTCATCGGCAGGAATCGGGCGCCGGTCTCGAGCGGCGACAGCCGCAGGACGTTCTGCATGTAGAGCGTGATGAAGAAGAACGTGGCGAACATCGAGTACATGACGAGGAACGCAGTCACGTTGCCCGCCGAGAACGTGCGGTTGCGGAAGAACCCGAGGTCGACCATCGGGTCGTCGCCCGTGATCTGAAGCCAGCCGAAGACGACGAGCCCGGCGGCGGCGACGGCCAGCTCGGCGAGCGTGCGTGCGGACGTCCAGCCGTAGTCGTTCGCCTGCACCAGCGCCAGGACGAGGAGCCCCATGCCGGCCGACAGCGAGAGGATGCCCGCCCAGTCGATCCGGCGGCGGGCCGACGGGTCGCGCGACTCGCGAACCGCGTAGAGCGTGACCGGGACGGCGATCACCGCCACGGGCACGTTCAGGAAGAAGATCCACTCCCAGCCGGCCTTCTCGACGAGGAGCCCACCGACGACGGGCCCCATACCCAGCGCGAGGCCGGAGATCCCGGCCCAGAGTCCGAGGGCGCGCCCGCGCTCGCGGCCGTGGAAGGCGTCGGTCAGGATCGAGAGCGAGCCCGGCATGAGGAACGCCGCCCCCGCGCCCTGCGCCGCCCGCCAGAAGATCAGCTGGCCGATCGACTGCGAGAGCCCCGCCCCGGCCGAGGCCAGCGTGAAGCCGACGAGGCCCGCGAGGAACATGCGCTTTCGCCCGAAGACGTCGCCCAGCCGGCCGCCGGTCACGAGCAGCACGGCGAACGACAGGGTGTAGGCGTTCACCGCCCAGGAGAGGCCCGAGATGGAGGCCGAGAAGTCGGACTTGATCGCCGGAAGGGCGATGTTCACGACCGTGTTGTCGAGCAT
>DASQXS010000064.1:0-8602 GCA_035639615.1 Gaiellales bacterium
GAGCCGGCCGACGACCTCCGCGTAGTCGGCGTAGTCGCGAAAGCGCGGCGGCGGGCCGGAGCGCGGGAACGCGGCGAAGACCATCTGCCGGCTCGAGGCGAGGCCGGTGGGCTCACCGCGCCAGAAGGGCGAGCTCGCGGACAGCGCGAGCAGCGCGGGCAGGTGCGACAGGAGGCCGTTCACGATCTGGATCGCCTTCTCCGCGTCGTCGACTGCGACGTGGATGTGGAGGCCGAAGATCAGCTCGCGCCGGGCGACGTACTGCAGCTGGTCGACTAGGTGCCGGTAGCGGTCGCGCGCGGTGATGCGCTGGCGCTCGAACAGGCTGAACGGGTGCGTCCCGGCCGATCCGACGCGCAGCCCCTGCGCGTGCGCGAGCCCCGTCACGTAGGCGCGCAGCTTGCGCAGCTCGGCGTCCACGTCGGCGGCCGTCCGGCAGACCGGCGTCGCGATCTCCAGCACCGACTGCATCAGCTCCGGATTGACCTGCGTCTCCAGCTCGTGACCGGCCGTGGCGGCGAGCACCGTCTCGACGTGCTGGACGAGATCGAGCGTGTCGCCGTCGAGCAGCATGTACTCCTCCTCGACCCCGAGCGTGTACGGCTCGCCCTCGCCGAAGGTGTGGTCGAGCACGCTCCCGCCCGCGGCGAAGCTCGTGCCGGTGATGTCGGGCGGGAAGATCTGCTCCGTCATCGCACCACCGCGTCCGCCTCCAGCTCGACCAGCCAGCGGGGGTCCGCGAGCCCGGCGACGACGACGAACGCGCTCGCGGGCCTGATCGCAGCGAACACTTCGCCGTGGGCACGGGCGAACTCGTCGAAGATGTCCGCGCTGGTCGCGTAGGCTCGTGTGCGCACGACGTCCTCGAGGCCGGCGCCGGCTTCACCCAGAGCTGCGCCGATGATCTCGAGGCAGCGGCGCGTCTGGCCGTAGGCGTTGCCGGGCGGCTCACCTCCGTCGGGCATGATCGGCGCGGTGCCGGCGACGTAGATATGCCGGCCGGCGCGGACGGCGCGCGAGAACCCCGCCACGGGCTCGTAGGGCGAGCCGGAGGAGATGAGCTGCCGCTCCACCGGACTAGTATCGCGCCCCGTGGATGCTCTGCGGCAGGTCGAGAGCTGGCCGGCGGAGGCGGTTGCGGTGGGCGTTCTGCGCGAAGGGGAGATCCTGGGGACGTACGGGCCGCGCGGGCTGGTCCTCGCTTGGGCCTCGGTGACCAAGCTCGCGACCGCGCTCGCGACGCTCGTCGCGGCCGAGGAGGGCGTCGTCGATCTCGACCAGCCCGGCGGGCCGCCGGGGTCGACCGTGCGACACCTGCTCGCGCACGCCTCGGGGTTGCCGTTCGAGGCGGGTGCCCCGATCGCGAAGCCGGGGCAGCGGCGGATCTACTCGAACGCCGGGTTCGAGGTGCTGGCGGAGACGGTCGCCCGAGCTGCCGAGATGCCGTTCGAGCGGTACCTCGCCGAGGCCGTCCTGCTCCCGCTGGGGCTCGACGTGGAGCTGCGCGGCTCGCCCGCCGCCGGACTCGAGGGGAATCTCGACGACCTCCTGCGCCTCGGCGCCGAGCTCCAACGGCCGACCTTGGTGGCGGCGGAGACGCTGGCCGAGGCGACGGCGGTGCAGTTTCCCGGGCTCGCCGGCGTGCTCCCCGACCTCGGGCGGATGGATCCGAACGACTGGGGACTCGGCTTCGAGCTGAAGGACGCGAAGTCGCCCCACTGGACGGGCAGTCGCAACTCGCCGCGGACGTTCGGCCACTTCGGGGGAAGCGGCGCGTTCCTCTGGGTCGATCCCGAAGCCGGTCTCGCGCTCGCCTGCCTCACCGACCTCGAGTTCGGTCCGTGGGTCCTCGAGGTGTGGCCGCGTCTTTCGGACGCGGTGCTCGCCGGGGTGTAAAAGGCCTGTAAATCAGAGGGCGCGCGGCGCAAGACCATCGTGCCAAAGCCGTCTAATCAAGCGGAGGATGTGAGATGGCGACCCTCGAGCACGATGCGCTGCACGGTCAGCGAGCACGGCCGCACGAGCGGCACGTCTTCGCCTCCCACGACGGCCGGAGGCAGCGCTTCCTCCGGGTGGCGGGCATCGTCGCGGGCATGCTCGCGCTCGCCTGGCTCGCCGCACTCGCTCTCGCCCTGGTAGGCGACTCGAGCCTCCCGGTTCTGCCGGCGCCTGCTGCGATGCGGGACGCACCGGCGCGCGCCGCCTCTGCGCCGCCGAGGCATTCGCATGCGATTCGTCGGGCGGCGTCGACCCCTCGGCCCCTGCAGGCGGGGCCGGCGAGGGTGCACCCCGCGAGTGCGGCGAGGGCGGCGCGGACGGCGGCTCCCGCGCCTCCCACCCCGGCCGCCCCGGTCACCCCTGCGGCACCAGCGCAGACCGCGGTCACGCCCCAGCGCGGGTGGGCGCGCCGCGGCCGGACGGCTCCACCGGGCCAGGCGAAACGGAACGATCCAATCCCGCGAGGACGAAGCCATTCCACGCACGCGACCGCGGCCACGACGCACGGCAACGGGCACGGCAGGGGCTAGCCAGCCATGAGGGCAGCGGCCCGCTGGGCTCTGCTCGTGCTGCTGGTGACCGCGCTCGTCGCCGCGCTTGCGGCCCAGGGCCTCTCCACCCGGACGACCGGGGCGAGCAGGACGCCGCCGCCCGGAAGCCCAAAAGGGCAGCTCGCTGGGGCACGGCCGATCCTGACCTGGAACGGACGGCGCCTCGAGTCGCGGGAGGGCTCGCCCGGGCGCCGGATCGCCCTGACCTTCGACGACGGCCCCGACCCGACCTGGACGCCGCGGATCGCGGCCGCCCTCCAGCGGCTGCACGTTCCCGCCACGTTCTTCGTCATCGGCAGCAAGGTCGCGCGGCACCCGGGCGTCCTACGGACTCTCTACCGCGACGGCTTCGAGCTCGGCAACCACACGTTCACGCACGTCGACCTCGCGAGCGTGCCGGCGTGGGAGCGTCGCCTCCAGATCACCCTTACCGAAAGCGCGCTCGCCGGGGCCGTGGGTGTGGGCACGCGGCTCGTCCGGCCGCCGTACTCCTCGACTCCCGCGGCCGTCACTCCCCAGCAGGCGCGCGCGTTCGGGGACGTCGTCTCCCGCGGATACGTGATCGTGCTCTCCGATTTCGACGGCGAGGACTGGCGCCGGCCCGGCGTCAAGGCGATCGTCCGCGCCGCGACGCCGCCGCGGACGGCCGGCGGGATCGTTCTCCTCCACGACGGCGGCGGCGACCGCTCCGAGACGCTCGCGGCCGTCAAGAGGCTCGTGCCGCGCCTGCGGGCGCGCGGCTTCCGGTTCGTCACCGTCACGCAGCTCGCAGGGCTGTCCCGCGCGCAGGTCGAGCTGCCCGCACGCTCGTGGGAGCGCACCCGCGGCCGGCTGCTGGTCGGGACGCTCTCCGCCGCGCAATGGACCTCGTGGGTGCTCGCGCTCCTGCTCGCCGCCGCGACGGTCCTCTTTGTCCTGCGGATCGTCGTGCTGTTCGTCTTCGCCAAGCGTCACCGGCGCGCGGTCGGCAGGCGCGCGCCCGACCCGTCGTTCGCGCCGCCGCTCTCGATCGTCGTCCCAGCCTTCAACGAGGCGGTGGGGATCGAGCGAGCCGTCCGCTCGCTCGCCGAGAGCGACTACCCCGAGCTCGAGGTGGTCGTCGTCGACGACGGCTCGACCGACGGCACCGCCGAGCTCGTCAAGCGGCTCGGGCTCGAGTCCGTCGTCGTCCTCCGGCAGCCGAACATGGGCAAGGCGGCCGCGCTCAACCGCGGCATCGCGACGGCCCGGCACGACGTCCTCGTGCTCGTTGACGCCGACACGATCTTCGAGCCCGAGACGCTTGCGCGCCTCGTCCAGCCGTTTCGCGACGCCGAGGTCGGGGCGGTCTCGGGAAACACGAAGGTCGGCAACCGCCGCGGTCTGCTCGGGCGCTGGCAGCACATCGAGTACGTGATGGGCTTCAACCTCGACCGCCGGTTGTACGACGTCGTCCAGTGCATGCCGACCGTTCCCGGGGCGATCGGGGCGTTCCGCCGCGAGGCGCTGGCGGACATCGGCGGCATCTCCGGCGAGACGCTGGCGGAGGACACGGACGCGACGATCGCGCTCGGCCGCGCCGGCTGGCGGGTCGTCTACGTCGAGGAGGCCCGTGCCTGGACCGAAGCGCCCTCCTCGCTCGGCGCGCTCTGGCGGCAGCGCTACCGCTGGTGCTACGGGACGCTCCAGTCGATCTGGAAGCACAAGGCCGCGTTCTGGCGCAAGGGCGAGGAGCGGATCGGCCGCCGAGCGCTGCCGTACCTCGTCCTCTTCCAGATCGCGCTGCCGCTGCTCGCGCCCCTGATCGACCTCTTCTCCCTCTATGCCCTCGTCTTCCTCGGAGCGCGCTGGGTGGCCGCGTACTGGGCCGGCTTCCTCGCGCTCCAGCTGGCGCTCGGCTGGTACGCGTTCCGGCTCGACCGAGAATCGCCGTGGTCGTTGGCGGCGATGCCGTTTCAGCAGTTCGTCTACCGACAGCTGATGTACCTGGTCGTCGCCGAGTCCGTGCTGACGGCGTTGCGAGGCACCCACTTCCGCTGGCGCCCGAGCGACCGCACCGGCGACGTCGAGATCGCGGGATGAGCCCGCGATCTGATTAGCGGAGGACGCCGGTGTGCCCGAGCGAGTAACGGCCCGGCTGCGGCCAGACGCAAAGCCCGTGGGGACTCACCCCGACGCCGATCTTGGCGAGTAGCCGGCCGTTGCGCGTGTCGATCGCGTAGACGACGCCGTTCCAGCGGCCGGAGAGCCAGAGCACCCGGCCATCCGCAGAAACGTTTCCCATGTCGGGGCTGCCGCCGCCCGGGAGCCACCACTTCCGGACGACCCTGCCGGATGCCGAGCTGATCACCGAGACGGAGCCTTCTCCCCGGTTGGATGCGTAGAGGTACCGGGCATCCCGGCTTACGTACAGGCCGTGAGTGCCGCTCCCGGTCGGGATGAAGCCTCTGATCCGGAAGGGCGAGCCGCTGATCCTCCAGACGCCGCCGCGTCCCATGTCCGCGACGTAGAAGACGCGTCCTTCGGGCGAGAGCTTCACGTCCTGCGGGATTGCGCCTCCTGGCATCGAGAGCATGCCCACGACCTTCTCGCGCCGTACGTCCACCTTCAGGAGCTCTCCTGAGAATTCGCACGTGGCGATCAGGTAGTGGCCGTTCGCCGAGAAATCCATGTGGTCGACCCCACGGCAGGGCACCCGGACGGACCTGTGTAGGCGGAACGAGTGCGGAAAGCGGAAGTCCAGGCGGCCCAGCCGCTCGGCGACGACGATCGCGTAGCGGCCGTTCGGCGTGAAATAGAGGTTATAGGGATCGTCGACCGGAATGGGTCGGCCCGGTGCCCCGGTGCGCGGGTCGATCGGCGTCAGGCTGTTGCCCAGGTCGTTCAGGACGTAGAGGGTTTTCAGATCCCACGATGGCGTCACGTGCTGCGGAAGCCCACCGACGGCGAAATGCCGCACGATGCGGAAGGTGCGCTGGTCGATCTCGTCGACGGTGTCGCTCTCGCTATTCGGGACGTAGACGAGAGGGCGGTCGCCCCGGACGGCCGGGCTCAGCATGCCGGCCCCGGCGGCGGCATAGACGTTCGCGACCCGAAGGGCCGACCGTTTCCCGGAGACATGGCGCGCCCTGCCAGCCGGCGTGAGCTCGGCGATCGTGGCGTCTGTTCCCGCCTTTCCGCGTCCCCCAATGAGCAGGATGCCGCCGTGCACCGCTACCGCGGCCAGGTCCGACCGTGGGGCCGCCAACACGCCGGCGCTGCGAAGGCGGCCCGTCCGCGGGTCGACCGCCGAGACCCGACTGGTCGGCGTCCCGACGGCCGAGCCCCGGCCGCCGATCACATAGACGAGGCCGCCGAGAGTCGCCGCCGCTGCATGGGTTGTCGGCGCGGGGAGCTTCCCGATCACACGCAGGTGCCGGTGACCGGGATCGAACGCGAAAATCGTCCGGCTTGCCTCGCCGGCAGGCGTGGACCCCCCCGCGATGACGAGCTTCCCCTCGGCGGCGGAGACTGCCGCGTATCGGAGTGGAACCGGGAGGCGAGCGGCGACGTAAGGCGCTTTTCCAGGCCTCCACGCGAGAATCGTGTTCAGCCAACGCGCGCCGGTGAAGCCGCCGACGACGTAGGCGGTGCCGGCGACGACCGCTGCCGCGGCATCTGATGCCGGTTGCGGTAGGCGCCCTGCGAGCGCCGTTCCCCCGTGGGACACCTTGACGATCTGGTCGAGCTGGGAGGGGCCGTCTCCTCCGCCGAACACGTACGCGGCACCGCCGAGGCTGACGGCGGCGGCGTCGTGCCGGACGCTGGGAAGCGCCCCGCGAGATGCGCTGTCGTGAGCGGACACGAAACGTACGTCGGCGATCGAGGTGTCAGCGGCGTTCAGGCCGCCGACGAGAAGCACGCCCGAACCGACGCGTGCGGCTGCGGCGTCCTGCACCGGCGCGGGGAGCGCTCCAACCCGGCGTTCGAAAAGACGCATGGGTCGTGCCAGGCGGCTCTGCTGTTGCTTCGAGGCACGAAGCGTGTTCGTCTCGCGGGCGCTCGGCGTTGTTTCCGTAGAGTCGCAGCCGGCGGCGCAAGCGACGGCGGCCAGGAGCGCGAGCCCGAGTAGACGCTGGCGTCCGGACGCCACCGAGCGAAGGATGCCTGAGGCCCTGCGAGAGCGTGCGATCAACCGTCCTCGGCGAACAACGGGCGCAGGAGCTCGTCGAACGTCGCCTTGTCGCAGCTGGCGACCACCGACGGGGTAAGCGCCCGCACCGACGCCGTCCGGGGCACGTTCATCGCCAGCGCCACCTCGCCGAAGTAGTCCCCCGGCCGCAGCACGCGCCTGGGTCCGAGGTCTTCCTGGCTGACGGCAAAGAGTCCGGAGAGGACGACGTAGAAGCGCTCGCCACGGTCGCCCTCGCTCACGACCTGCCGCCCCGGAGGCACGTCCTCGCGCTCCATCCGCTCGGCGATCTTGCCCAGCGTCTCGCCGGGCAAGCTCGACAGCAGGCCGACCCGCGAGAGCTCGTGAATCGTGGCCGGAACGAACCTGGGCGTGACGGGTCTCCTCCTCGCTCGGGGGTTCTATTGTTGCTGGATGGGCGAGCTCGCGGGCTGGCGCTTCTGTCCGCGCTGCCGGACGGAGCTGCGTGGCGACGAGCGCCGGGTCGAGTGTCCGGCGTGCGGCTTCGTCGCGTACGCCAACCCCAAGCCGACGGCGACCGCGCTCTGTCTCGACGGCGACGGCCGGGTCCTGCTCGGGCGGCGCGCCATCGAGCCGTTTCTCGGCGCCTGGGATCTGCCGGGCGGCTTCGTGGAAGAGGGCGAGCATCCGCTCGAAGCTCTGCGCCGGGAGCTACGCGAGGAGACGGGTCTCGAAGTCGAGCCGCTCGAGTTCTTCGGCGTCTGGATCGACCGGTACGGCGGCGAGTCGACCGCCCAGTCGACGTTGAACCTTGTCTGGACGGCGCGGCCGGTCGCGGGCCGGCCGGAGCCCGCCGACGACGTCGCCGAGCTGCGCTGGTTCGCGCGAGACGAGCTGCCGCCTCCGGAGGAGTGTGCCTTCGACATGGTGGCGGACGTGCTCTCAACCTGGCGCGGGCGGGACCAGCACCCGTAGGGCGCGCGGCTCGATCGACAGCTCCACCGGCGTCTCGAGCACGGCCGGCTCGCCGTCGATCGCGGCCCGGAGGCTGGAGCCGGGGGCATCGATCCGGAACCGCTCTCCGACCCGTTCCTCCCAGGCGTTCGGGAGCCAGCCGTGGGCGGCGTAGACGTGCAGCCGCCCCTCGTCGAGCCGGGCGCGCTCGCCGATCGAGAAGAGGTCGAGCTCGTAGGCGTTGTTGGCAACGAGGACGATGCGCGCACGCACCGGCTCGCCGTCGAGCGTCGCCCAGACGCCGCGCCGCCTGAGTGCTCCCAGCCAGAGGGCGCGCAGGCCGGCGAGTACCTGGCCGCGGCGGCGGTGATGCTCGCGCCGGTGGACGAGGGCGGCGTAGATCCCCAGCGAGATGTTGTTCAGAAAGCGCCGTTCGCCGGCGCGCCCGACGTCGACCCGCCGCTCGTCGCCGGAGAAGGCGGCGAGCGCTCCGATCGGGTCGCCGCGATCGAGCCCGAGGTCGCGGGCGAAGTGGTTCCAGGTTCCGAACGGCACGCACACGAACGGCAGCCCGCGATCCGCGGCCACTGCGGCCACTCCCGCCACCGAGCCGTCACCTCCGGCGGCCCCCAGGATCTCCGCATCCGCCGCTCGCGCCGCCTCGGTTGGGTCCTCGCCCTCGGCGAGGATCCGGGCCTCGATCCCGCGCGCCCGGGCCTCGGCCCCCAGCTCCTCGGCTCCCGGCCCGGAATCACGCCCCGCGGCCGGGTTGATCAGCAGCAGACCCCCCATTCGGTGCACCGTATAGGCCCGAACGTCCTGCAAGTTAGGCCGTTCGGCTCATTGCGGCGCCGCCACGGCGTCCCGATCATTGAGCCATGAGCGAGCACGCGTTGCACCGCATCGAGGACGAGCTGGGCGAAAGCTGGCTCGAGCGGTGGCTCGAGGCGGGCCTGGAGACGCTCGAGGACTACCTGGCCAAGCACGC
>DASQXS010000065.1:0-8704 GCA_035639615.1 Gaiellales bacterium
CGGCACGTACCGGCTCTTCTCGAAGGTCTACGAGCCGCTCGGGTTCCGGTTCGCCTACGCCACCGCCGAGGAGCTCTCGGCCGGGCCTGAGGACCTGCTCGACGGCGCGGCGATGGTGTGGCTCGAAACGCCTACGAACCCGCTCCTCAACATCGTCGACATCCGCGCTGCCGCCGACGCCGCTCACGCCGCCGGCGCCATCGTCGCCGTCGACAACACGTTCGCCTCGCCCTTCCTGCAGCGGCCGCTGGAGCATGGTGCCGACATCGTCGTCCACTCGACCACGAAGTACCTGGGCGGCCATTCCGACCTGGTCGGCGGCGTCGCGGCGACGTCTGACGCGGAGATGGCCGAGCGGCTGCGCTTCCTCCAGAACTCGCTCGGAGCGATCCCCGGCCCCTTCGACGCCTGGCTGGCGCTGCGAGGGCTGAAGACGCTCGCGGTGCGGATGCGCGCGCATTGCGCGAACGCCGCCCGGGTGGCCGAGTTCCTGCGCGGAAGCGACGCGGTCGAGGGGGTGCTCTACCCCGGGCTCGCCGACCATCCCGGCTATGACATCGCAGCCCGGCAGATGGACGACTTCGGCGGGATGGTGTCGTTCCTGGCCCGGTCCGAGGAGGAGGCCGTCGCGCTGGCCGCGCGCACGCGCATCTGGAAGCTGGCGGAGAGCCTGGGCGGCGTCGAGAGCCTGATCGAGCATCCCGGCCGGATGACCCACGCCTCGACGGCGGACTCCCCGTTCGCCGCACCCGGCACGCTGGTGCGGCTCTCGGTCGGGATCGAGGCGGCGGACGACCTGATCGAGGACCTCGCCCAGGCGCTCGCGGGTGCATAAAAGGAGCCTGGCTCCTTTATGCAGCCATCTCGTCGGCGGCCTCGCGCTCCTCGTCGCGGCGCATCTCCGCCACGATCGCGCGCCGGCTCGCCCCGAACCGGGCCGCGGCGATGAGGAGGGCGGCGACCGCGAGCACCGGGCCGCCGGCGTAGAGCAGCAGGCCGTCCATCGTTTGTCGCGGTGCCCTTCGCGGGAGAGGGGCAAACCCCTGCAAGAAAGGATTCGCCGTCCCGGCTGACCTTTCGTCCCCCGGCCGAGGAAGCTTTCGAGTCGCCTCTACAGCTCCTCCGCCCGGCTTCGACCTACTCGGCTGCCCTGGACGGCGCATTGGTGAAGCTACGGGAACCGGGGGCGGGGCGCAACCACGAATTTCCCGCTATTTCCGACATTCCGCGAAATCGTTCGTGTGCTAATATTTCGATCCCGAATGACTTCCCGCGCACAGGCACCCCCGCGCCCACCCGCGCTTCGCGCCGTCCGCCGCGTCGACCGGCTCGCCCAGGCTGCGGCCGACCGAATCGCCCGCGAGCACGGCCTCACCATGCAGCAGTGGGAGCTCCTTACCCGCCTTCGGCATGCCGGCGGGGAGCTCGACCTGCGCGAGCTCTGCTGCAATATCGGTGTGGCCCCACCGACGCTGTCCGCGCTCGTCGACGCCGCCGAGGAGCGGGGCTGGATCAGGCGCGTGCCTCATCCCGGCGACCGCCGCCGGCGGCGAGTCGAGCTGACCGCCGCGGGCGAGCGGGCCCTCCAGCGGGCGCCCCACCTCGGCCACGAGGTGGGACGGCGCATGACGGCCGGGTTCAGCGCCGACGAGCGCGAGCAGCTGGCCGTGCTTCTCGAGCGCTGCGCCGCCAACCTGGAGGTGCGACGGTGAGGGGCGTCTCGTGGGGGCGCATCGCCCGCCTCTTCCGGCCGTACCGGCTGCGGCTCACCGGGCTCGCCGGGATGATCGTCGTGTCGGCCGCGCTCGGGGTCGTGCCCGCGTTCCTCCTGCGCGACCTCCTGAACAACGTCCTCTCCCACGGTCGCGACCTCGACACGACCCGGCTCGACCTCCTCGTCGCCGGGATGGTGGTCATCCCGATCGCGACGGGGGTGATCGGCGTCGCCCAGACCTGGCAGTCCAACCTGGTCGGCCAGCAGGTGATGCACGACCTGCGTGCCGCCGTCTACCAGCACCTGCAGCGGCTCTCGCTCGCCTTCTTCACCCGCACGCGCACGGGCGAGGTGCAGTCGCGCATCGCCAACGACATCGGCGGCGTCCAGAGCGTCGTCACGACCACGGCCACGTCGATCGTCTCCAACCTGACCACCGTCGTCACGACGTCGGTGGCAATGGTGCTCCTGGACTGGCGCCTGGCCGCGGCGGCGTTCGCGCTCCTGCCGGTGTTCGTGCTGATGACCCGCCGCATCGGCCGGCTGCGGAAGGAGCTCGCGACCACCAAGCAGGGCACGCTGGCCGATATCTCGTCGCTCGTCGAGGAGTCGCTCTCGGTGTCGGGCGTGCTCCTGGCAAAGACCATGGGCCAGACCGGCGACCTGACGCGCCGGTTCACCGAGGAGAGCAGGCGGCTGGCCGACCTCGAGCTGCGGCAGCGCATGGCTGGACGGTGGATGATGGCGTCGATCCAGGCGACGTTCGCGATCATGCCGGCGCTCGTCTACGGCGTCGCCGGCCATCTCCTGGCGGCGGGCGGCGAGAGCATCTCGATCGGCACGCTGGTCGCATTCACGACCCTCCAGACCCGGCTCTTCTTCCCGATCAACTCGCTCCTCGGGGTGCAGGTCGACGTGCAGACGTCGCTCGCCCTCTTCGAGCGCGTGTTCGAGTACCTCGACCTGCCCGTCGACATCGACGAGCGCCCCGACGCCGTCACCCTCGACCCGGCGACCGTCCGCGGCGAGGTGGAGTTCCGGGACGTCAGCTTCGGCTACGACCCAGACGCCGCCCCCACCCTGGACGGGATCTCGTTCGTCGCCCCGCCCGGCACGAAGGTCGCGGTGGTGGGCGAGACGGGTGCGGGGAAGACGACGCTCGGGTATCTCGTCGCCCGGCTCTACGACACGACCGCCGGCGCGGTCACGATCGACGGGACGGACATCCGCGACCTCACCTTCGCCTCGCTCCGCGACACGGTCGGCGTCGTCTCCCAGGAGACGTATCTCTTCCACGGCACCGTCCGCGAGAACCTGCGCTTCGCGCGACCGTCAGCGAGCGACGAGGAGATCGAGCAGGCGGCCCGGGCGGCCCGGATCCACGACCACCTCATGAGCCTCCCGGACGCCTACGACACCGTCGTCGGCGAGCGCGGCTACCGCTTCTCCGGCGGCGAGAAGCAGCGCCTGGCGATCGCGCGGGCGGTGCTTCGCGACCCGCCCGTGCTGCTCCTCGACGAGGCCACAAGCGCCCTCGACGTCGAGACGGAACGGGCCGTCCAGGCCGCCCTGGACACCCTGAGCGAGGGCCGCACGACCATCGTGATCGCCCACCGGCTGAGCACGATCCGCGATGCCGACACGATCCTCGTCCTCGACAAGGGCCGGATCGTGGAGCGCGGCACGCACGCCGAGCTCGCCGCCGCCGGCGGCCGGTACGCCGGTCTGGTCGAGCGCGACGCCGTGATCGTCTGAACTCCTGCATCAACGGAGTCAGACTCCTCTGATGCAATAGTGGCTGTGAGGCGCGGAGCGTCGCCATGCATCAGACGAGTCTGACTCCGTTTATTCACGCGTGCCCCTGGCCGCTGGTGAAGTCGCGTATCTTGCCCGCCGTGGAGTGGCGGACCCAGCGAGGCGGCCTCTAGCCGTGTTCCGCTCGCGGCGCCGCGACGTCGTCTTTCCGCAGAGCGAGCACGCCCGCCTGGCCGGCGCCCTCGCCGCGCTCTTTCGCGTCGACGACGACGTCGTCGCGGGCATCCTCTGGCACGACCGCGGCTACCCGCCGATGGATACGGACGGGATCCGCGAGGTGCCGCCCGAGCGCTGGCACGAGCTCATGCGCGCCGGGTTCGCGCCGGAGACGGAGAACCCGGTGATGGACCACGTCGTGCGGATGCACATCCACCGCCTCTGCCGCGGCGCGGCTCCGGACCTCGCCGCGGAGCTCGAGCCCGGACTCGCGGCCAGCCTCCGCCGGAGCGGGCTCTCCGCCGAGGCGGCGGCCGCGGCCGACCGCGTCACAGAGGTCTGCGACGCCGCCGCCTTCGACTTCTGTTTCGAGGAGCCGGCCACGGGCACCGCCGGCGGCGTTCGCTATACGGTCGACGGTGAGGGCGGGATCGCGTTCGACCCGTGGCCGTCCGCCGCGGCGCCGATCGACGGCTGGATCCTCGCCTTCCCGGCGGACGGCTACCCCGACCGTGCAGTCCCCGTGGTCGTCCCGTTCGGCGCCGGGCCGGAATGACCCGCCACAGCTACGGCCCGCACCGAAGCCAGTTCGCGGAGCTACGACTGCCGACCGGCAACGGCTCCTGGCCGGTCGCGGTCGTGATCCACGGCGGCTGCTGGCGGACACGCTACCGGCTCGACCTGATGGACGGCCTCTGCGCCGACCTCGCCGGCCGCGGCTGGGCGAGCTGGAACGTCGAGTACCGCCGGGTCGGCTTCCGTGGCGGCGGGGGCTGGCCGGCGACCTTCGACGACATCGCCGCCGCCATCGGCCGGCTGGACGTGGTCGACGCGCCGTTCGAGCGCAGCCGCGTCGTGGCGATCGGCCACTCCGCCGGCGGCCACCTGGCGCTGTGGGCCGCCGCCCGCGGCCTCGTCTCCGGCGCGGTCGGCCAGGCGGCGGTGTCCGACCTCGAGCGGGCCGCGCGCGACGGCGTGTGCGGTGACATGCCGCGGCGGCTCCTCGGCGGCACGCCGGAGCAGGTCCCCGACCGGTATGCGGCCGCCTCGCCGAGGCAACTCGTGCCGATCGCCGCGCCGCTCCTCCTCGTCCACGGCGGCCGCGACGACGTCGTCCCGGTCGCGATGAGCCGCGACTTCGCCGCCGCCGCGGGGCCGGCGTGCGAGCTGGCCGAACGCCCGGACGACGGCCACTTCGAGCACATCGACCCCGCCTCGCAGGCGTGGGCTACCGTGGTCGCGTGGCTCGACCGGCTGTGATCTCGCGCGACGACGCCGCCGCCCGCGACGCGGCCGACCCCCTGGCGTCGTTCCGTGACCGGTTCGAGCTGGGAGCCGGGCGCCGGATCTACGTGGACGGGAACTCGCTCGGCCCGCTCTCCCACGGCGCCCGCGAGGCGCTCGACCGCCGCGTCGGGGAGTGGCGCGACCGGCTCGTGACGGGGTGGCACGACTGGATCGAGCTCCCCACCCGGGTGGGCGATGTCCTGGGACGGGCCGCGCTCGGCGCCGCGCACGGGCAGGTGCTCGTGTGCGACTCGACGACCGTCAACATGTACAAGCTGGCGGCCGCCGCCCTCGCGGAACGGCCGGGGGCGATCGTCGCCGACGCCGGCGACTTCCCGACCGACCGCTACGTGCTCCAGGGCCTGGCGGAGCAGACCGGGAACGAGCTCCGGATGCTCGACGCCGACCCGGTCGAGGGCCCGCAGCCCGCCGACGTGGCAACCGCCTGCCGCGGCGGTGCGGCGCTCGTCGTGCTCTCGGCCGTGAACTACCGCTCCGGCGCGCTCGCCGACCTCGCGGCCGTGACCGCCGCCGCGCACGAGGCGGGTGCGCGCATGCTGTGGGACCTGTGCCACGCCGCAGGGGCCGTCGAGATCGGTCTCGACGCGATCGGTGCCGACCTGGCCGTCGGCTGCACCTACAAGTACCTGAACGCCGGGCCGGGCGCGCCCGCCTACCTGTACGTCCGCTCCGATCTCCAGGCCGAGCTTCGCTCTCCGATCTGGGGCTGGTTCGCGCAGGCCGACCAGTTCGCGATGGGCCCGCGGTTCGACCCGGTGCCGGGGATCGGCCGCTTCCTCGCCGGGACGCCGCCGGTACTGGGGCTCGCCGCCGTCGAGGCGGGGTCGGCCATGCTGGCGGAGGCCGGCATCGAGGCCGTGCGCCGCAAGGGCGCCGACCTGACCGCGTTCGCCGTCGACCTCCTCGACGAGCGGTTGGCGCCGCTCGGATTCCGACTCGGGACGCCCCGCGATCCCGCCCGCCGCGGCGCCCACGTCTCGCTTCGCCATCCCGACGGCTGGCGCATCTGCCGCGCGCTGATCGACGAGGCCGAGGTGATCCCGGATTTCCGGGGGCCGGACTCGATCCGGTTCGGGCTGTCGCCGCTCTGTACCCGGTTCGTGGACGTGTGGGACGCGGTCGACCGGCTCGCCGCCATCGTGGAGTCCGGCGCCCAGGAGCGCATCGGTCCGGCCCGCGCCCGGGTCACCTGATCCATGCATAAACGGAGTCAGACTCCTCTGATGCACAGTCGGCGTAAGGCCCGCGCCTCGCCGTGCATAAAATCAGCCCGGCTGATTTTATGCGCCCGGATTGCCCTGGCGGTGCATGCATCAGAGGAGTCTGACTCCGTTTATGCAGCCCGGCGGAAGCCGCGCACGAACGACGCGATCTCGGCGGCGGGCACCGGGCGCGAGAAGAGGTAGCCCTGGCCCAGCGGGCAGCCGTGCTCGACGAGGAAGTTCAGCTGGTCGTCGGTCTCGATGCCCTCGGCGAGCGCCTGCAGGCCGAGCCCCTCCGCCAGCCGCAGCATCGTCGCCACGAGCACGGTCGCGCTCCGGTCGCCGGGCAGGTCGGCCACGAAGGAGCGGTCGACCTTGAGCGTTGTCACCGCCATCTGATGCAGCCGGCCGAGCGAGGAGTGGCCGGTGCCGAAATCGTCGATCGCAAGCCGCAAGCCGCGCTCGTGCAGCTCCGCCAGCACCGGCTCCTGCGAGACACCGCGGCCCGCGAGCGCGGACTCAGTGATCTCGATCATCATCCGGTCGGGTGAGAGCCCGAACGACTCGATCGTCGACAGCACGTGCCGCATGGCCGTCGGCTTCCAGAAGACCGGCGGCAGGTTGACCGAGACGTATAGGTCGAGGCCTGCGTCGCGCCACTCGCGACCCTGGCGGCAGGCCTCCTCGATCACCCACTCCGAGATCGGCGCGATCAGCCCGGTCCGCTCCGCGAGCGGGATGAAGTCGCCCGGCATCACCATTCGCTCCCCGTCGAGCCAGCGGATGAGCGCCTCGACGCCGACCACGCCGCCGCTTCCGAGGTCAACCAGCGGCTGGTAGTGCAGCACGAACTGGCCGCCCTCGATGGCCCGCCGCAGCCTCCCGGCCATCGAGAGCCGCGCCATCGCGTCGCCGCCGTCGCGCGTGTAGAGCTCATGGTGGTCGCGACCCGACTCCTTGGCCCGGTACATGGCGGTGTCGGCGTGCTTCAGGAGGCTCTCGCCGTCGGCCGCGTCGATCGGGTAGAGGCTGATGCCCACGCTCGCCGAGCAGTAGATCTCGTTGCCGGCGACGTCGAAGGGCAGGCCCAGCGCCGCCCGCAGCTGCTCCGCGACGCGCTGCGCGACGCTCGCGATGTCGAGCGGGTCGCCCATCGTGGCGACGTCCAGGTCCGCGACCAGGACGAGGAATTCATCGCCGCCCTGCCGGCCCACGATGTCGCTCGACCGCACCGCCGTACGCAGCCGCCGTGCCACCTCGACAAGGAGCTCGTCGCCGGCGCCGTGGCCGAAGCTGTCGTTCACGAGCTTGAAATCGTCGAGGTCGATGTAGAGCACGGCCACGCCGCGACCGGCCGGCGTCGCCCGGGCGAGCGCGACGTCGAGGTGCTCGGAGAAGAGGGCGCGGTTGGGGAGCCCCGTCAGCGAGTCGTGATAGGCGAGGTGGCCGAGGCGCTCCTCGGCCGACTTCAGCTGGGTGATGTCGAGCAGGTAGCCCTGACGGTGGAGCGGCTGGCCGTCCTCGCCGTGAACGATGACCGACTCGTCGTGCACCCACACCATGCTCCCGTCCGGCCGGACGATCCGGTACTCGCTCACCCACGGCGCCCCCGCCACCCGCGCCTCCTCGTAGGCCTCGAGCACCCGCCGGCGGTCGTCGGGGTGGAGGATCTTGGCGAAGAGGTCGGGGTCGGCCTGCCACTCGGCGTGGGTGTAGCCGGTGATGATGTCGTTCTGCGGGCTGTTGTAGATCGACGTCCACTCCTCGTCGAGCGCGTCGATGTAGATCGCAAGCGGCAGCTGCTCCACCAGGTCGCGGTAGCGCCGCTCCGCCTCGGCGAGCGCGCGCTGCGACTTCCGCATCGCGGTCTCGGCCTCCTTCCGCGCCGTCGTCTCGTAGATGACCCCGCGGATCTCGACCGGATGGCCGTCCTCGGCGTCGACGGCGACCGCCTCGTCCTGGAACCAGCGCGCGCGCCCGTCCGGGTCGACGATCCGGTACTCGGCCCCGAACGGCGCGCCGGACTCGACCGTCCGCCGGTAGGCGGCGAGCACCGCGTCGCGGTCATCGGGGTGGATGCGCTTGGCCCAGCCCTCGGAGTCTGCGAGCCACTCCGACATCGGGACGCCCATCAGCGTCTCGAGCTGAGGGCTGGCGTAGATGGGGGCGTCGGAGCCGGGCCGGTCGATGTACGTCACGACCGGGATCTCCTCCACCAGCGAGCGGTACCTGCGCTCGGCGGTGTGAAGCTCCTCATGACGGCGCGCGTTGTCGACCGCCGCGCCGACGACCTCGCCCAGGGTGCGCCAGAACTGCATGCCGCCCGACGCGAGCTGCGACGCCGATGCGCCCGTGATCTCGATCAGCCCGACCGCACGGGCCTCGAAGACGAGCGGGACGAGGAAGGCCGACTGGGTGCGGAGGGTGCGGCAGGTCTCGAGCACGGCGGCTTCCGACGACCCTGGCGTCACGTGGCGCTCCTCGCCGCCGGCAAGCGGCACCAGCCGCG
>DASQXS010000066.1:0-27945 GCA_035639615.1 Gaiellales bacterium
GGGTTGTCCGTTGGCGTCGAGGTCCGCGAACCGCTCGTAATGGTGGAAGTGGGCGACGAGCACGAGGTCGACGCCGGCGTTGACCATGTCGGCCCAGAAGGTGCGCGTGTTGGTGACGCCTCCAGAGACACTCGACCACGGCGCTTGGTGCCAGTACGCCAGCGTGCACTGGGCCGGGTGGGCGGCCAGGTCGTTTCGGATCCACGCCTCCTCGGTTGACCCGGATCCGCAGCCGCCGACCCTGCTGCAATTGGCGTTGATCGCAAGGACGTGCCAGCCGCCCAGGTCGTAGCTGTAATACCCCTTGCCGTTCACACCGGCGGCGTCGGTGACGCCGTGATTGGCGAAATAGGTGAAGTATCCGGTGGCGGTCTTCGAGCAGCCTGTGTCGCCGAAATTGCTCGTAGTCTTGTACTCGTGGTTTCCGAGCACAGGCTCGGTCTTGGAGACGAAGGCGCCCCACGTCGAGTCATAGACGGTGTTGAAGCTGTTCAGATCGCCGCAGTCGTACTGCAAGTCGCCCAGCGGCAACACTCGATCGTATGTGCCCTGGCTGATCAGGTTCGCGGTGGCCTTTTGGTGGCACTTGCCGGTTAGGAGATTGCCGGTCCCATCGCCCCCGGCGTAGTTGGGATCAAGAGGGCTGCAGGCGATGTCACCTGCGGCGGCGATCGTCACACTCCCGCTCGCCGCTGCCGTACCCACCGCAGCAGAGATGCCGCACACCAGCGCCGCAACGACCCCGATTCGGCCTACCAACCCGATTTGTCCCCGCATCGCCGCCGCCCCCGCACGCATATAGCCTATGGCAAGCGAGCCTAACGCAGCAAAAGCAAAAGGTCAAGCAGGATATTCGGCAAAATGCGACGTCAGCCCTTGGCGCGTTCTCCCATTGCGCCGTAGGTCGGAGCAGATCGACCATGGGACGGCAGGATGAAGCGGGTCCCGGCCGTCGGCCCGCTCGTCGGTGTCGGTGCAATGACGGTGGCGTCGGCGCTGGGCCAGCCGACGTCGAGCGCGCGGGACGGGGGGCCGGTCCAGCCAGCGGCGCTCGCCGCGGACGTGACACCGGCGTCGGATCAGTATGGCGGCATCGCTGGCGGCGGCGGTGGTGTTCGGTGAACAGGCGGGCGGGTCGCTACCGTTCACCGGCGCGAATCTGGCCGCGATCCTCGCCGCGGGGTCGGGCATCGGCGGGTCGGACTAGCGCTGCGGCGCTGGTCGAAGCCGTCACCGTGACGAACGCGCCTGTGGCGCACCATCGGATGGCCCTCGACGACAACACGACGCTGGGCCTGGCGATCGAGCAGATTCGCGAGGCGTGTGCGTGTACGCGCGACGGCGCGCGCCGCATCGACGGGATGGCCGGGAGCGGCCCTCGTGGCGCGACTGCCGAGGACGCGGAGCGTCTCGAGCATCCGCGTCGGCGGGCATGGCAGGCGTCGAAGGAGCTTGGCGCGATCCGTCGTGAACTGTCCGAGCTACGGCAACGGACGCAGAACCCGCCGCCGTAATGATCGCCGACAGGGCGATGGACAAGTCAAGTCGAGGCTTCCCCCGTCGGCGGTCGCTCGGACCGACTTGCCTCCGACAAGTTCGCCGGGCCGACGCCGTGGGCGATGCCGGTGTCCAAGAGCGCGTCTGCGCGGTCGGCTGCCTCTTCCGCCGTCGAGGCGAGGCCGACGGCGAGGATCCGGCCCCACGCGGGGTGTGCAGCTAGGCGTGAAGCGACGCAGCGCCGCGCCACGCGACAACCGAGATCAAAAGGGCGACATGGCGGCTCTCAACTTGCAGCACCACACTTTTGTCGCGGCGCCCGAACCGAAGCCGAGAGTTCGAGCGCACCCTACGTTCATCGTCCCCGCCCACCGAAACCATTACTCCCACCCCGGAGAGCGGTGGGCGACTCCCAGACGACTGCGACGTCTTCCGGCCCACTCGGTTCGGAGCCACCCACCGCTTCCAGGTCGACTATTCGGCTGGCACGTATCCCGCCTTGGAACCAGGGCAAGCCCACCACCCGGGGCGTGCTCCACCACCTAAGACCATCGCAGCCGAGCGCCGGTCCGTTACACCGAGCCGTGGCGCCTGGTCGCCGATCTCTCGGCGCACGAACAAGAGCGGCGTGTCCGCGTCCCGGAGCGGCAGCGCGGTCGCTAGCTCCCACCCCTGCGCGCCGAGCGCGTTGAGGACGTCGACCAGGTCGACCGCGACGTCCGACGCCTCGCCGCCGACTGCGGCGACGTGGTACTCCCACCGCATCGGCCGACTCTACGCCTCCACGAGGCTCGACATGCCGATGCGTACACGGCTAGGGGCTGGACACAGGCCGCCTGCCCGTGCAACCTGGTTGAGCGTGGTCTATGCGGTGTCTGCAGCGGTCGCCTTCGCGCTCGGATTGGTGGTTGGCCGGTGGTGGGCAGTCCTCGCCGGCGTGGCATTCGGTGTCTGGGTTGGCCTGACGTCGGGCGTGGAGGAAGTGCCGGCGTGGTTCTTGGGTGTCGCCTACGGAGCGGTGACGGTGGCGAGTGCCGGTCTCGGCGTCGTCACGCGGCGGGTTCTCCAACGCGGTCCATGAGGCGGTTCCGCGGGAGCTGGTTCGCTACTCCCAGGGCCTGGCGCGGCCCTCCTTGCGCGCGCGCAGCAGGTCGACCTTCCAGTGTTCGCAGCGGCGCCACTCGCCCGTCGGCGAGTCGCGGCAGAGGCACTGGCCCGTTTGTGAGCACGGGCAGGTCTTGAGGCGGCGGCGCACCTGCTCGTCCATGTAACAGGGGCGGCGTGTCGTGCGATGGCGTAGGCGTGGGGCGCTCGGTCGTGTGGCTGGCGGGCGAATGCGCTGCCCCGTGCCCGCCCGCCAGCCGATGACCGTCCTTCTGTCGACTGGGCTCCTGCTGCCCGGCCGCGCGGCGTAGGCGACTGGGCCAAGGCCGGCGTGGACCGGGGAGGGGGACTCCGCATCGCTCGTCGCCCCTGGCGGCTTGCCGGTGGGCCCGGCCGCGTGTCGTGGCGATGCGAGCCGTCGAGGCGGCCGGGCCCGTCTGCGTTTCAATCAGTGGCCGGGGCTCCTGCCATGGTGGGAACGCCGGCCCGATGGCCGGGCGCGAGGCGGGGCCGTTCGCTTGCCGCGCTCAGGGAACGCGCTCATCTGCCGATGATGGAAAGCTCGGCATCGGGGGTTGCTGATTGGAGGCCCGCCCCGCCTTGCACACCTCCCAGAGCGGTGCACGTCCTTCCTTCGGGGCGCGGAGGAGGTCGACGTACCAGTGCTCGCCCTTCCGCCACTCGCTCGCTGGCGTGACGCGGCAGAGCCACCGGCCGGTCTCGGTGCAGGGGCAGGTCTCGAGGCCGGCGGAGCAGCGGCCGGGCAGTGGGCGATGCGGCTTCCCGCAGAGCGAGCAGCGGCTAGCCAGCGCCGGGGTGCTGGGCAAGCTCAAAGGTCAGCCACAGGATTGCGCCGGTCATGACGACCAGGACAGCGGTGAGCCAGATCAGGCGTTGAGCCGCGCGATCTGAGGCTGCCTTGTGGTCGCGAAGCGCCGTGGCGAGCCTTCTCATCATCTCCGCATGAGCGGCGTCGCCTCGAGCTCGATGCGCGAGCGCCAAGTCGGACACCGGCGGAGCGGCATGCGCAACGACCTCCTCATCGGTGAGTCCCGCCCAATACTCCGCGCGTTCCAGGTCGGCATCCACCGGGCGAACCGTACTGGGCAGCACGGCCGTGGTCACACTATGGTCACACGCCGCGGAAAACGCCTGCACGTAGCCTCCACGAGTGGAACCGCCTAGCCAGGCGCGAAACGGCGTGGTTGTCACGGTCTGGCGTGTGTGTCATTTCCGGTGTGATCCCCCGTCCGGGTGTGGGTGAGCCGCCCGCAAGGCGGCACCATGAGAGAAGCGGCTCCCCCACCGCGGCTCCACCCCCATGCCCAAGCGCTCCCAGCTTTCCAGACCCCTGCCCGAATCCCAGGTTGGGTCCTACGAGACGCTGATCGACGTCTCGAGGATGCTGCTGGGCTCGGCCACGCTCGCCGAGCTCTTCGAGCGGATCACGAACGAGCTCCGCCGGCTCGTCGGCTACGACGCGCTCACGATCTACGGCGTCGACGACGTCCGCGGGCTCGTCGTGCCGCTCCACTCCGTCGACATGTGGGCCGACGAGATCATGGCGGCGCCCCTCGAGATCGGAACCGGGCTCACGGGCTGGGCGATCGAGCACAAGACCGCCGAGAACCTGCCGTCGACCCACCGCGACCCGCGGATCCGGATCGTTCCCGGGACGCCGGCCGACGAGCGCGAGGCGCTGGCCGTCGTCCCCCTGGTCGTGCGCGACAAGCCGATCGGGGCGCTCAACACCTACCGTCTCGGCGAGGACGTGGCCTTCTCGGAGGAGGAGTTCGACCTCATCCGCCGCTTCGCCGACCTGGCGGCGCTGGCGCTCGACAACACCCAGATCCGCCACCAGCTCCAGCAGGAGGCACAGACGGACTGGCTCACCGGGCTCTCCAACCATCGCGTCTTCCACGAGCGACTGCGGGCGGAGGTTGAGCGTGCGGACCGGTACGGGCGCCCGGTGTCGCTGATCGTCTTCGACCTCGACGACTTCAAGTTCCTGAACGACGCCCACGGTCACCAGGAGGGCGACCTCGTGCTACGCCGCGTCGCCGCCGCCGCCCGCGAAGGGCTGCGGACGAGCGACCTGGCCTGCCGGGTTGGCGGCGAGGAGTTCGCCATCCTGCTTCCCGAGACGGGGAAGCGCGCCGCCCGGGCTGCGGCCGACCGCCTGTGCGCACGTGTGCGCGCGCTCCCGGAGGGCGTCCGCGTGACGACGGTCTCCTGCGGGGTGGCCACCTACCCGAGCGACGCCGGGAACGTGACCGAGCTCATCGGCGCGGCCGACGCCGCTCTGTACGCGGCGAAGGGGCGCGGGAAGAACCGGGCTGCGAGCTACACCGCCGCCGTCCGCGCCGGCCGCTCGTCCGCCGCCGGTGCAGGCGTGGAGCTCGAGTCGCTCACACAGCTTCGCCTGCTCGCCGCGCTGGCCGGGAAGCTGAACCGGTTGAACGACGTGAGCCAGATCGGCGAGACCATCGTCGCCGACCTCGCGGCGATGGTCGACTATCACAACGCGCGCGTGTACGTGCTCGAGGACGGCGCGGTGCTCGAGCCGATCGCGTTCCGGGCGACGGCGCCCGAGTACGCCGAGGAGACGATTGAGACGCTGCGCCTGAACGTGGGGGAGGGCATCACGGGAATCGCCGCCGCGCGCGGGCGCACCCTCAACATCCCCGACGCCAACGCGTGCGAGTTCGCGGTGTCGATCCCCGGCACGGACGACCTCGACGAGTCGATCCTCGCCGTGCCCTTCACCTACGACCGGCGCACGACCGGCGTCCTCGTCCTGGCGAAGCTGGGCCTGAGCCAGTTCTCGCCGATCGCCGTCCGGCTTGTCGAGCTCCTGGCTGCGCATGCCGCGGTCGCGCTCGAGAACGCGCGGCTCCTGGCGGCCCAGCGGCGGGCGACGGCGACCGCGGAGGCGCTCCTCGACATCGCCACGGCCGCGTCGCGCGAGGCGGCGGCGACCGTCGTCGCCAGGCGCGTGGCGACCGCGGCCTGCGAGCTGACCGGCGCAGCCGGAGCGGCCGTGATCGTCGGCGGTGACGAGCGCCGCCGCGTCCTTGCCTCCCACGGGGACCGGGCGGTGCGGCCGATCGGCCTGGCGCTCGCTCGCGGCGTCACGCCGCCGGACGCGATCGTTCAGGTGACGGCGACCGGGTCCCTGCCCGCGCTTCCGGCTGCGGCGGAGGGGGCCGGGAAGCTGGCGGCGCATGTGCCAGTGCACGACGCGCTGCTCGTCGTCGTCGGCGAGCGGTTCTCACGGGCCGGCCTCGACGCTATCCAGGCCGTGGCCGGGCAGGGGGCGCTCGCGCTGCAGAACGCCGGCCTGCTCGCGCGCCTGCGCGACGGCTACGCGTCCGAGCTTCGCCGCTCGAGCTGAAGCGCGCAGGAGTTGATGCAGTAGCGCTTGCCGCTCGGGCCGGGCCCGTCGTCGAAGACGTGGCCGAGGTGCGATCCGCAGCGACGGCACGTGACCTCGGTGCGGATCATGAAGTGGCTCAGGTCGCGGTGGAGCTCGACGCCCTCGAGGGCGAGCGGATCCGTGAAGCTGGGCCAGCCGGTGCCTGAGTCGAACTTCGCGTCCGACGCGAAGAGCTCGGCGCCGCAGCCCGCGCACACGTATGTCCCGTCCTCCTTGGTGTGGACGTACTCGCCGGTGAAGGGGCGCTCGGTCCCCTTGCGGCGCATCACGTCGTACTGCGCCGGGGTGAGCCGCTCGCGCCACTCGGCGTCGGTCAGGTGCATCTGCTCGGTCTCGCTCATGCGGGCATGGTAGACGGCACGGGCGCGGCTCTCCGGACGACTCGCGGGGCAGCGACGAGTGTCAGGAGCAGGAGCCCGGCGATCGGTGCGGGCGCCCAGCCGCCGCCGGTGAGGGCCGTCGACAGCGTGTTCTGGGCGCCGTGCAGCCCGACCCCCGTGAGCACGCTGCCGGTTCGCTGGCGCACCCACGCGAGCAGGACGCCCTCGGCGGTAAAGAGGATGAGGACGCCCGGCGTCAGGTGGAGGCCGGCCCACACAGCCGCCGACCCCGCGGCCGCCGGCCAGAACCCGAACCGGCGCAGGAGCGCCCCGAAGAGGAGCCCGCGCATCGCGATCTCCTCGATCCACGGGGCGACCAGGACGGCGAGGACGGCGATGAAGACCCGGTAGCGGAGCGGCTTGCCCGACGTGTCGATCGCCGTCGTGCCGCCGAGCCCGAGGGCATCCGTAAGCCCGAGCGCCACCGGCAGGACGACGATCTGCGCGCCGAGGAAGAGGAGCAGGGAGGAGGGGACGCGGGCGGTCGACCCGAGCCCGAACGCGGGGACGTCGGCGCGCCGGCGCGTGAAGGCGAGCTCGTATGCGGCCACCAGGGCGAGGAGATTCATGCCTACGTACACGGCCGCGAAGATCGCCGTCCGCACCCATCGCGGGTCGAACACCGGCGTGACGGCGGCCGCGCCGAAGACGAGCAGCGGCGCGGCGACGTCGAAGAGCACGAGCGCCCCTGCGGCGAATGCAAGCCGGCCGGGCGTCGCCGCGGGCCGCCTGGCCTGGGCCGTCACCGAGCCGCGCGTGCGCCCAGCGCTCGCAGCATCCGCGGGGTCGCGAGCCAGACCAGCGTGCCGTTCGCCGGATGGGGCGGCGCGAACGTGACCGAGACGCCCGCGCATCCCGCTTTGCCGAGCGCGACCACGTCGCGGGTCGTTGCGCCGGCGCCCGCACAGAGAGCGGCGATCGTGCGGCCGAGAGACGGCTCGTGGCCGACGATCATCACCCGCTCCTCCGTCCGCCCTGACAGGGCGGCGACGATGTCCGGCACAACCTGTGCGCCGAGCTCCTGCATCACCTCGGGCTCGACGTCCCAGGCCTCGGCGGCGATCTCAGCCGTCTGCCTCGCTCGGACGAGCGGGCTCGTCAGGATCGCCTCCGGTGGGTCCGCCAGCGAGGCCAGGCCGCGGACGGCGGCGCAGGTCCTCTTCACGCCCTTCGGCGTGAGCGCCCGGGCCTCGTCGGTGCCGTCCTGCGACACATCTTCCGCGATTCCATGCCGGAACACCATGAGCTCCACGAGCAACCCCCGTCGTTCGCATGGGACGGCCAGCGCAGTGCCGAGAGGCGACGACCGGAGTCGAACCGGTGTACGCGGCTTTGCAGGCCGCTGCCTAACCCCTCGGCCACGTCGCCGGCGAGCGGAAGGCTATCAGCCGTTATGCCGGACGAGTGCATAAAATCAGCCAGGCTGACTTCATGCACGCGCGGGCCAATGGCCCTCGCCGTGTTACTTCCCGCTGCTGAACGTTTGCAGCAGGCTGATGGCCGCGGGGCCGAGGGCAACCACGAACATCGACGGGAAGATGAAGACGACTGTCGGGAAGAGCATCTTCACGGGCGCCTTCATCGCCTTCTCCTCCGCCGCCAGCTGCCGGCGCACGCGCATGTCGTGCGACTGGACGCGCAGGATGCGCGAGAGCGCGATGCCGAGCTGGTCGGCCTGGATGATGGCGCGGCAGAACTGCGACACCTCGGGGACGTCCACCCGGTCGGAGAGGCTCTTGAGCGCCGCCGAGCGGCTCTCGCCGATCCGCATCTCGTGAAGCACCAGCCCGAACTCGTCCACGAGCGGGCCGGTCATCCGCTCGGACAGCTTCGAGACCGCAGCGTCGAAGCCGAGGCCGGCCTCGACCGACACGCAGAGAAGGTCGAGGACGTTCGGCAGCTCGCTTCGCATCTCCTCGCGGCGGGTGCGGATGCGCGAGTTGATGAAGAAGTCGGGCGCGATGAAGCAGATCGCTCCGCCGCCGAGCGCGATCAGCATGCCGAGCACCGGCGGCACGGCGCCGGACGCGGCGACGATGATGCCGAGGAAGAGCGCCATCGATACGAGCCCGCCCTTCAGCGCGAGGTACATCTGCGGCGACATCGACCGCGAGAGGCCGGCGGCCATCAGCCGGCCGTGGATCTGGTTCGGGTCGGCCTTCGGCAGGAGCTTCTGCGTGATGTCTGCGACCTGCTGCGTCAGCGGGCCGACGATGCGGTCGTTGACGCTGCGGCGCGTCTCGATCTCGCGCTGGTCGCGGGTGCCGTACCGCTTCGCCTTGCGAAGGGTGATGGCGATCTCGCGCTGCTTGACCGTGAGGCCGCTGAGCAGCATGTAGACCGATGCGCAGAACAGTCCGATGGCGAGCACGATGATCATGCGGCTACCCCTTGAAGCTCACGATCTTGCGGATGATTGCGCCACCGATCGCCATCATGACGAGGGAGACCCCGATCATGGCCTTGCCGGCGGTCGTGGTGAAGAGGACGGACATGTAGCTCGGGTTCAGGGCGAAGATGGCGAGGCCCATCAGGAACGGCATCGCCACGAGCACGTAGGCTGACATGCGGCCCTGGGCGGTGAGCGCCTTCACCTTGCGGCTGAACTGCTGGCGCTGGCGGACGGTGTCCGCGACCATGTCGAGGATCTCGGCGAGCGAGCCGCCGACCGTCCGCTGGATGTTGACAGCCATGACGACGAAGCCGAAGTTGGTCGAGTCCATCCGCTGGGCCATGGCCTCGAGGGCCTGCTCGGACGCCATCCCGAGCGCGATCTCCTGGGAGACGCGGGAGAGCTCCTTGGATGTCGGCTCCGCGCCCTCCTTGACCACGCTTGCGAGCGCGGCGTTGAAGGCGTGGCCGGCCTTGAGCGATGCGGCCATCGTGATCAGCGTCTCCGGCAGCTGCGCCTCGAAGGCGTTCAGGCGCCGGCGGGCGGCGAACTTGACGAAGAATGCCGGGATGGCGACGCCGAGCCCGAGCGGGAGCAGGACGAGGAAGCCGCCGAGGCCGAGGGCCAGCTTTCCGACGACGCCGAGGAAGAGCGAGGCGCCCATCTGGATGTACATCACCTCGGCCGTCCTGAGCGGCAGGTCGGCCTGCTCGAGGCGGAAGCTTGTCTTCTTCCAGTAGTTGAACGAGCCGACGATCTTCTCGGTCGCCACGTAGAGCTGGTGGAGCACCGACAGCTTCGCGGGCGCGAAGCCGGCGATCTCGGCCGCCTTTCGCTTCTGCTCCGTGTACGGCGCGATCCGCTTGCCGATCACGACGGCGGGCTTGGACGAGAGGATGACGAGGCAGCCGAGCAGGACGAAGAGCGCTGCGACGCCCGCGATCACGGCGCGCCCGGCCGGGGTGGTCGGGAGCCGCACGATCGGGCCGCCGCCCGATGCGGCGGCCTCGCCGGCCGGCGTCGGGACGGACTTGGCCGCCGCGGCCATGCCCGCCGCGCCCACGACCAGCTTGAGCGTGCCGTTCCGCGCCGCCACGCTCTGGTACGTGAACTTGAACGTTGACCCGAGACTGTCCGCGATCTTGCCGTAGGCGGCATCGAGCGCGCTCGTGTCGGCGGCCGAGACGACCACGCCGCCCGTCGACGAGGCGAGCCTTCGCAGCTCGTCCACCGACTGCGGGCTCCCGCCGATCGAGACGGCGTAGACGGTCGCGTGAGCGGCCTTGGCCGCGGCGATCGCGTCGGCGAGGCTGGCCGTGTCGTTCAGGGAAGCACCGTCCGTCAGAACCACGATCACGCGCCGGTCCGCGCGCACGTTGGCGACGTCGTCGGCCGCCGTCTTGACGGCGCCGTAGACCGCCGTCCCCGGCTCGCCGCCCGTGCCGAGCTGCTCGAGCGCCGCGACCGCGCTCGTCGTGTCCGCGGGGAAGGTAGCCGCGACGTACGGCTTGGCGCCGAACCCGTATACGCCGAGCTCGTCGCCCGCCTGGAGCGAGCCGAGGAAGCGCCCGGCGGCGGCCTCGGCGTCCTTCAGCCGCTGGCCGGCCATGCTGTTCGAGGTGTCCACCGCGAGCGCGATCGCGGCGGCAGCGCCCGAGTTCAGAGGCTCGACGTCGAGTGCCGGGCGGCCGTTCTCAGTGACGTCGAACTGCGGTGTGGTCGCCGCCGCCGGCGTCTGCACGGTCACGGTCACGGTCGGGAAGTGCGACGTATCCACCGACTTGATGACGATGGGCTGCTCGGCAGCCGTCGACGCCGTCGCCGTTGCCAGCGAGCACACCGCGGTGACCGCCAGCGCGGCCGCGATGCGGCGCGCGCCCATTACTCGCCGACCGCCCGGCCGAAGATGCCGCTCGACGACGCCGTCCGCTCGCCGGCCTCCTCCTGGAAGAAGTTCGGCGGCAGGTTCACACCGTTCGACGCCATCTTGTCGAGGAAGTGCGGCTTCAAGCCCGTGCAGGTGAGCGGGCCCAGCAGCCGGTGCCCGGCGTCCTGATTCCCCCCGGACTCGTCCACCGGCTTGGCGATGAAGATGTCCTGCAGCGTCACGACGTCCGACTCCATGCGCAGCACCTCGGTGACGTGGGTGATGCGGCGGGTGCCGTCGACGAGGCGCGAGACCTGGACGATGAGGTCGAACGCGCTCGAGATCTGCTCGCGGATCGCGCGCAGCGGAAGCTCGACGCCGGCGGTCAACACGAGCGTCTCGGTGCGGGCCAGCGCGTCGCGCGGGTTGTTGGCGTGGATCGTCGTGAGCGAGCCGTCGTGGCCCGTGTTCATGGCCTGCAGCATGTCGACCGCCTCGGCGCCGCGGCACTCGCCGACGATGATCCGGTCGGGGCGCATACGCAGCGTGTTCCGGACCAGGTCGCGGATCGTGACCTGGCCCTTGCCCTCGATGTTGGCCGGGCGCGACTCGAGCGTGATGACGTGGTCCTGCTTCAGCTGGAGCTCGGCCGCGTCCTCGACGGTGATGATGCGCTCGTCGGTCGGGATCGCCGCCGAGAGCACGTTCAGCGTGGTCGTCTTACCCGAGCCGGTACCGCCGGATATGAGGACGTTCAGCTTGCCCCGGACGCACGCTTCGAGGAACTGGCCCGACTTGTGCGTGAGCGTGCCGAACTTGATCAGGTCGGCCATCGTGAACGGATCGCGGCGGAACTTCCGGATCGTGAGCGAGGAGCCGCGCACCGCGAGCGGCGGGATGATGGCGTTCACGCGCGAGCCGTCGGGGAGGCGGGCGTCGACGTAGGGTGAGGACTCGTCGATACGCCGGCCGATGCGGCTGATGATCTTGTCGATGATGCGCAGGAGATGCGCCTCGTCGACGAACTGGGCGTTCGTCTTCGTGATCTTCCCGTGGCGCTCGATGTAGATCGTCTTGTGATCGTTGACCATCACTTCCGTGATGGAGTCGTCGCGCAGGAACGGCTCCAGCGGCCCGTAGCCGAGGATGTCGTCCGTGATCTGGCGGATGATGTCCTGCCGCTCCTGCCGCGTCAGCGGCGTCTTCTCGACGGCCAGGACCTCGGTGACGACCTCGTTGACCTTCTCCTCGAGGTCGCCGTCGGCCTTGCCGTCCTGGTTGAAGAGCCGCGGGCCCAGCCGCGGGATGATCTCCTTGTGGACGCGGGTCTTGAGCTCGGCGAACGGGTCGGTAACGACCGACGCGCGCTCGGTCTCCTTGCCGTCGTGAGCCTCCGGCTCGTCCGACTGGCCCGCGACCTGGATGCGGGAGTGGAGCGACATGGCCTACCTACCTTCCCAGCCGCTTGGACTTCTTCTTCTTGTCATCACCCGCGCCCACCCGCACCGGGACGAGCTTGTCGGCGATGTCGCCGAGCGACTTCACGACGCCGGCGCGCGGGTTTGCCAGGGCGATGGGGACGCCGCGGTTGATCGACACCGGGACGTCGCGCTCGCTCGGGATCTCGAACTCCACCTTCATGTCGAGCGCCCGCTCGACCTCGCCCGGCCGCAGGCCCACCTTCGAGCCGGTCCGGTTGAGCGCGAGGTGGCGCCGCTCCTTGGGGTAGTGCAGGAGGTCGAGAGTCTGCAGCGTGAGCTTGACGTTCTTGATCGCCGGGACGTCGAGGGAGGCGACGATGAGGAGCTGGTCGGTGCGGTCGAGCGTCGAGAGCACCGGGCCGTGGAAGAACGGCGGGGTGTCGACGACGACGACGTCGTAGCTCTCCTTGGCGACCGCGAACAGGTGGCCGAGGCGCTCCTCGGTCACCAGCTCGGCGTCCTCGGGCCGAAGCGGCGCCGGCAGGACGTGCACGCCCGACTGGTGGGCGGTCACGTAGCCGGCGAGGGCGTCGGGATCCAGCTCGCGCCGGGCCATGACCAGGTCGTAGATGGTCTTCTCCGGCTCGATGCCCATCATGATCGCCGCGTCCCCGAACTGGAGATCGAGGTCGAGCAGGAGCGTGCGCCGCTCGTGCTTGCGGGCGAAGACGACCGCCAGGTTGGCGGCGAGGACGGTCTTGCCGGCGCCGCCCTTGGGGGCGAACACCGTGACGACCTTGCCCTCGACGTGGGCCGAGGCCTTGCCGGGCGCGCTGCCCGAACGGCCCGCCGCCAGCGAGTTCGCCTTCTTGATGGTGAAGACGATGCTGTCCGTGAGCTGCGGCAGCAGGACGACGTCGAAGATGCCGGCCTGGAGCGCCTCGGACAGGATCTGCTGGGCCGAGGCCGAGGTGACGAGCACGATCGGCGCGGCGGTGACCGCCCGGATCGCCTCGATCTCGGTGCTCGGCACGTGATCGGTGGCCGTGGTGCCGTGGAGGATCACCTGGGCCGCGGACTCGGCGAGCTTGCCGCCGGCCTTGGCCGGGTCGGCGGCGGTGCCGACCAGCTCGACCTCGGGGTGGTCGGCGAGGCCCTCCCGGACCTCGGCGAGCCCGTTGGCAGCGCCGGTGATGAAGACCTTGATCGGGGACGGATTCGTCATGACTACTTGCCTCCGAAGCAGATCGGCAGGTAGGCCCTGATCTGCGTCAACTTCAGGCCCGGCGTGAGGACGCTGCAGGCGGTGGCGACGCCCGGAGCCGTGTCCTGCGCGCCCGAGCGCGGGCGAAGCGCGTACCAGAGATGGCCGTACTGTCGTGCGAGGTTGAACGCGGCCAGGCCGTCCTGCGGGATCTTGAGGATGAGGGCGGTGCCGCCGGTGCCGTCCTCGGAGCCGGTGCTGTTCGCGGCCTGAGAGTCGGCGGTGAGCGCCGCGGAGGCCGAGCCGCCCGCGGTCGTCGAGAGGACGGTGATGTTGCTGAGGATGATGCGCGAGGCCTGCATCTCCGAGTACTGGCTGTTGTTCCGTGCGGGCTGCACGTCGAACACGGCGAGCACGTCGACGTGGTCGCCGGCCTGAAGCGTGCCGTTCAACACCCGGTTCGGGTTGTACGAGACCTGGATGGCGCGATCGGTGCCGTGCAGCTGGTCCTCGATCGCGGCGCTCGTGCCCTCGGTGAACATCTCCGGGGTGATCTGCGCGCCGGCGGAGACCGGGCCGGACGTTGCGAGCGACGTGTTCAGGTCCTTGACGGACGTGTAGGCGCCCGGAATGACGTCGCGCTGGACGACCTGGCGCTCCTGGAACGCGCCGGTGGCGATCAGATCCTTCACCGGCGTGCCCGCGGCGATGCTCGCCTTCGCCACGACGACCGTGACGTTCTGCTGCGAGTCGTGGGCCTGCTTCTGGACGTTTCCGGTGTACAGGATCACCAGGCCCGCCGCGACCGCGGCCAGGACGAGCGCGATGACGATGTTACGGACGCTGTAAGTCATGCGGCAGCCTCTTTAAGGGGAAAGATGACGGGACGTAGCGAATGTGCTATCGGCAGTCGCGGGCGGCGACTTTAGGCCGTGCGAGGGAGCCTGACCGGGCCTCCTCCGACGGCCGGGAAACGGGTCGAGACGCGGGACATCGAGGCGTCGCGGCGGCGCCGCGGGCCTCACTCCTCCCGCATGGTGGTGGACGAGCTCAGGTTCCCTGACGCGACCACCTTGCCCAGGATCGAGACCGAGTACGGATAGGTGACCGTCACCTTCGTATCGCTGCCGGCGGCGTACTGGTTGTTCGTGCATGTGGCCGACACGGTGACGCCGATCTTGGACTGGTCGAGCCCGGGTGCCGCGGACTTGGCGGCGTTGATCGCCATCGTCTGCACCGACGCGCAGCTGCCGGCCGATCGGCTGACCGCGGCCTTGCGCGCGCCCTCGCGGGCGGCGGCCGTGACCTGGATGTAGTTGTTGAACACCACGCCGAACTGGTAGATCGCAAGCAGCACCAGAAGCAGCACGGGCAGGATCACCGCGAATTCGGTGACCGCCTGGCCCTGCTGGTTTCGGAGGATGCGTCGGGACACGGTGCTCGTCAGGTGTTTCGGCATCGCCCCCTCCGGGGTTGAGGGCCCGAACGGGGGAGATCGGTCTCGGCGCCGTGTGGCGAAGGGCGCCGTCGGGGGTTCCATCTCACAGTCGGACATCTCCGCGTGTGTGGCAAGACCTGGGGATGAAAGATCCCCCGTTCGGGTCAGATATCGTCCGCCGCCATGACGGCGACGATCATCGACGGCGCGGCGGTCGCGGCGGCCGTGCGCGCGCAGGTGGCCCGCGACGCGGCCGCGCTCGAGGCGGCGACGGGGCACCGCCCGGGGCTGGTGACCATCCTCGTCGGCGACGACCCGGCATCGGAGGTCTACGTCAGAAACAAGATCAAGGCGTGCGCCGAGGCGGGTATGGAGTCCTTCCACGAGCCGATGCCGGCCACGTCGACCCAGGCCGAGGTGCTCGCCATGGTTGACCGGATGAACGCCGACGACCGCGTGGACGGGATCCTCGTCCAGTCGCCGCTCCCGGAGGGCCTGGACTTCAAGCAGGTGCTCGAGCGGATCGACCCGAGAAAGGACGTCGACGGGTTCCATCCCACGAACGTGGGCCGGCTCGTCGCCAATCGGCCGGGGCTCGTCGCCTGCACGCCCAAGGGCGTGATGGCCCTCCTCGACCACGCAGGCGTCGAGCTGGAGGGCGCGGGCGCCGTCGTCGTCGGCCGCTCTGACATCGTGGGGAAGCCGGTGGCACTCCTCCTGCTTCACCGCAGCGCGACGGTCACGGTCTGCCACTCGCGCACGCGCGACCTGGCGGCCGTCACCCGCCCGGCGGACGTCCTGATCGCGGCCGTCGGCCGGCCGGAGATGATCACCGGCGACATGGTGAAGCCCGGGGCGACCGTGATCGACGTCGGCGTCAACCGCACCGACGCCGGCCTCCGCGGGGACGTCCACTTCGACTCGGTCTCCGCCGTTGCGGGCGCGCTCACACCGGTGCCGGGAGGCGTCGGGCCGATGACCATCGCGATGCTTCTTCGCAACACCGTGGACGCAGCCACGGCGCTCCGTGCGGCTTGATATGGTTGCCGCGTCCGGCGCATGGGCCGGTTGTTCGAGGAAGGACGAGGACGTTGGCAGAAGGCACGGTGAAGTGGTTCAGCAACGAGAAGGGGTACGGCTTCATCTCGCAGGACGGGGCCGAGGACGTGTTCGTCCACTTCTCGGAGATCCAGTCGGACGGCTACAAGACCCTGGCCGAGGGCCAGCGGGTCGAGTTCGAGGTCGTCCAGGGACCGAAGGGCCTGCAGGCCAGCGCAGTCCGCGCGCTCGCCTGACCCGCTGATCCAGACACCCGCGGAGTTAGACTGCCGCCGATGGCGATCTCCGACGAGGACGTCCTCCACGTCGCCCGCCTGGCGTGTCTGCGGCTGGAGCCGGACGAGGTCGGGCGGATGCGGGAGCAGCTCGCGACCATCCTCGGCCACGTCCAGGAGCTCTCGGCCCTCGACCTCGAGGGTGTCGAGCCGACCGCGCATGCGCTCGACCTGGTAAACAGCGTCCGCGCCGACGCCGCCCGGCCATCCTGGCCCCGCGCCGACGTCCTGCGCGGCGCCCCGGCACCGGCGGACGGCGGCTTCCGGGTGCCGCCGACGGCATGATCGACACGGCCGGCCTCACCGCGGAGCGGTGCATCGACCTGCTCGACGCGGGCGACGTCTCGTGCCGCGAGCTCGTGACCGCCTACCTCGACCGGATCGAGGCGGCCGACGGCGGCATTCACGCCTTCCTGCGCACGCGCCGGGAGGCCGCACTCGCTGAGGCGGACGCGTTCGACCGCGACGGCCGCACCGGGCTCCAGGGCGTGCCGATCGCGCTCAAGGACATCCTGTGCACGAAGGGCGAGGAGACGACCGCCGGCTCGCGGATCCTCGAGGGTCACGTCCCGGTCTACGACGGCGGCTGCGTGCGCCGGGTGAAGGCCGCCGGCCTGGTCTCGCTCGGGAAGACCAACATGGACGAGTTCGCGATGGGCTCCTCGACCGAGAACTCGGGCTTCGGCGTGACGCATAACCCGTGGGACCGCGATCGCGTCCCCGGGGGCTCGTCGGGCGGGTCGTCGGCGGCCGTCGCCGCGGGCTTCGCCCCCCTCGCGCTCGGCACCGACACCGGCGGGTCGATCCGCCAGCCCGCGGCGCTGTGCGGCGTCGTCGGCATGAAGCCCACCTACGGGGCCGTCAGCCGCTACGGCCTGATCGCGTTCGCGTCCTCGCTCGACCAGATCGGCCCGTTCGCGCTCACCGTGCGCGACTGCGCGCTCGCCATGCAGGTGATCTGCGGGCGGGACGAGTGCGATGCCACCTCGGTTGAGCTGCCCGAGCCCATCGATGTCCCCGACGCCGCCGACCTGCGCGGCCTTCGCCTCGGGGTTCCGTCGGACCTGCTCGCCCAGGGCGTCGAGCCCGGCGTCCGCCAGGCGTTCGACGACGGGATCCGCGCTGCGGAGGGCCTCGGCGCCGACATCGTCGACGTCGCGCTTCCGCACGCCGGCTATGCGCTGCCCGCCTACTACCTGATCGCGCCCGCCGAGGCGTCGGCGAACCTGAGCCGGTTCGACGGCGTCCGCTACGGCCTGCGCCGGGAAGATCCGGGGGACACCGTCTTCGACATGTACCGCCGAACGCGCGCGGCGGGGTTCGGCGCCGAGGTGAAGCGGCGCATCATGCTCGGCACGTACGCCCTCTCGGCCGGCTACTACGACGCGTACTACGGGATGGCGCAGCGGGTGCGCACACGCATCCGCGACGACTTCCGGGCCGCGTTCGAGACGGTCGACCTGATCGCCATGCCGACGTCGCCGACCGTGGCGTTCCGGATCGGCGAGCGCGTCGACGACCCGTGGGCGATGTACGCATCGGACGTCCTCACCGTGCCCGTGAACCTCGCCGGCCTCCCGGGGATCTCGATCCCGTGCGGGCTCTCGGAGGGGCTGCCCGTCGGCTTCCAGCTCGTGGGCGCGGCCTTCGCCGAGAACGGCATCCTGGCCGCCGCGCACGCGCTCGAGCTGGCCATCGGCTTCGATCCCCGCCCGCCGGCCGCCGCGGAGGTGAGCGCATGACCGAGAACGGCTGGGAGCCGGTGATCGGGCTCGAGATCCACGTGCAGCTCAACACGGACTCGAAGATGTTCTGCCGATGCGCGAACCGCTTCGGCGAGGAGCCCAACTCGCTCACCTGCCCGGTCTGCCTCGGGCACCCGGGCGCCCTTCCGACCATCAACGCCGGCGCGGTCGACAAGGCGATCGAGATCGGGCTCGCGCTCAACTGCGACGTCGCCGAGCGGTGCCAGTTCCACCGCAAGAACTACTTCTATCCCGACAGCCCCAAGGCGTACCAGATCAGCCAGTACGACGAGCCGATCTGCATCCGGGGCCATCTCGACGTCGACGGGCGCCGCGTCGGCATCACCCGCGCCCACCTCGAGGAGGACGCCGCCAAGCTCGTCCACGCGGGCGGAAGCGGCGGGCGGATCGCCGGCGCGGAGTCGTCCGTCGTCGACTTCAACCGCTGCGGCACGCCGCTCGTCGAGATCGTCACCGAGCCGGACCTGCGCTCTCCCGAGGAGGCGGTCGCGTTCCTCGGCCTGCTCAAGAACACCCTTCAGACCATTGGCGTCTCCGACTGCGACATGGAGAAGGGCTCGCTCCGCTGCGACGCCAACGTGTCCGTGCGCCGGGCCGGCGAGACCGGCTTCGGCACCAAGACTGAGCTCAAGAACATGAACTCGTTCAAGTTCCTGGGCGAGGGCATGGCCGCCGAGATCGAGCGCCAGATCGGCCTCCTCGCGTCAGGGCGCGAGGTGCAGCAGGAGACGCTGCACTACGACCCGGCCCGGCGCGAGCTGCACGCACGCCGGTCGAAGGAGGAGGCCGACGACTACCGCTACTTCCCCGAGCCGGACCTGGTGCCGCTCGAGCCGAGCCGCGAGACGGTCGAGCGGCTGCTCGCGGCGATGCCCGAGCTCCCGGGCGCCCGCATCGCCCGGTTCCGGGCCGAGCACGGCCTGTCGGCGCAGGACGCGACCGATCTGAATGCGTCCGCCGCCGTGGCGGACTACTTCGAGGAGGTCGTGGCCGGCGGAGCCGACGCCAAGGCCGCCTCGGACTGGGTGCGAAACCAGCCGGGCGCCGTCGATTCGGTGCCGGCTGCGCGGCTCGCAGGGCTGATCGGCCTCGTCGCCGCGGGGACGATCACGCCGACGATCGCCAAGCAGGTCTACGGCCTGCTCGAGGCCGAGCCCGGCGCCGACCCGGCCGAGCTGGTCGACCGGCACGGGCTGGCAACGGTCGGCGACAGCGCCGAGCTCGAGGGGCTGGTCGACCGCGTGCTCGAGGCGAACCCGAAGTTCGTGGAGCAGTTCCGGGCCGGGAAGGACGGGGTGATCAACGCCCTCGTCGGTCAGGTGATGAAGGAGACCCGCGGCCGCGCCGACGCCCGCCGCGTCCAGGAGCTCATGCGCGAGCGGCTCTGACCGCGCTCACCGGCGGCCTGCCCTGCGCGCGGCCCGGCGCAGGAACCGCCTCGCCGCGGTCGTGTCGAAGTAGAACATCTGCGCCCGGGCCAGCCTGCCGTCGCGCACCTCGTAGAGGCCGAGGACGGGGCATTCGAACCGCTCGCCGGCGGCGTCGACGCCGCGCTGTGTCCACAGCACCACCACCTCGTCCCCTGCGCAGCCACGACCCGGGGATCGAGGCGCCGCTCCGCCTCGCTGGGCTGGAACGGGTCCCAGGCCTCCTGCCAGCTGCCCCAGTCCGCCTTGAGCGAGGGCGGCCAGTGAAACTCGGCATCGGGGTGGAAGAGCTCCTGCTGGCGGCGCTCGTCGCGGCGCTCGACTGCCGTGAAGCACCCCATCACCACGTCGGCGTTCGTCATCGCAGCGCATGCTAGAAGATCAAGCGATGTTACGGGTATGATTCCGAAGATCGTTCGACATCAGGACCGAATCATGGAATACGACCGAATCGACCGCGTGATCCTGGCCGAGCTCCAGAAGAATGCTCGGCTGTCGTATGCCCAGCTCTCGTCGCTCACCGGCGTCGCGCCGTCGACCTGCCTCGAGCGCGTGCGCCGGTTGCGTGGACGCGGCGTGATCCGCGGCTTTCACGCCGACGTCGACCTGCCCTCGCTCGGCCGTGGCCTCGAGGCCCTGATCGCGATTCGGTTCCGCACGCATGCCCGTGACCTGGTCGATCCCTTCGTGGAGTACCTGCTCGGGCTCCCGGAGACCGTTGCCCTCTTCAACATCACGGGCGACGACGACTACCTCCTGCACGTGGCCGTCGCCGACACCGATCACCTGCATCAGCTCGTGTTGGATCGCCTCGGCACGCGGGCTGAGGTGGATCACTTCCGGACGTCGCTGATCTACAAGTACTTGCAAAAGCCCGTCATCGAGCCGCTCCAGCGCTGACGGCGCATACGATTCGCGCCGGTGTCAACGAAGCGCTACTTGATCACGCCGGGGCCGACGCCGATCCCGCCCGAGGTGATGGCGGCAGCGGCCGCGCCGATGCAGCACCACCGCAGCCCCGACTTCCGGGCACTCCTCACGGAGACGCTCGCCCGCCTGAAGACGGTCTTCGCCACCGAGAACGACGTCCTCCTCTTCACCGGGTCGGGGACGGCGGCGATGGAGTCGGCGGTCGCCAACCTGCTGTCGCCCGGGGACCGGGTCGTGGTCGCGTCGGCCGGGAACTTCGGCGAGCGGTGGCTGAAGCTCGTCCGCGCCTACGGGATCGAGCCGGTGCACGTCGACCACGAGTGGGGCCAGCGGCTCGACCCGGACCGGATCGGGGCCGCGGCTGCGGAGGCCGAGACGGCCGCGGTCTTCGTGACCCATTCGGAGACCTCCACCGGCGTCGTCCACGACGTGGAGGCGATCGCCGGGGCGACCGCGCCGACGGGCGCCGTGCTCGTGCTCGACGCGGTGTCGAGCCTGGGCGGAGTCGAGCTCGCCACCGACGCCTGGGGCGTCGACGTGGTCGTCTCGGGCTCGCAGAAGGCGCTCATGACGCCGCCGGGGCTCGCGTTCGCGTCGGTGTCGCCGCGCGCCTGGATCCGGGCGGAGCGGGCGGGCCTGCCCCGCTACTACCTGGACTGGCACCGCGCCGCCGACTCGCAGGCGAAGGGAGATACCGCGTTCACGCCCGCCGTGAGCCTCGTGGCGGCGCTGCGCGCGGCGCTCGAGCTGATCGAGGCTCGCGGCCCCGAGAGCGTGTGGGCGCACAACCGCCGCCTCGCGCGGGCCGCCCGGGAGGGTGTGAAGGGGCTCGGGCTCGAGCTCTTCTCGCCCGACGACGATTCGGCCGCGATGGTGACGGCGTTTCGGATGCCCGACGGGATCGACGGGCAGGAGTGCTACGCGGTCCTTCGCGACCGCCACGGCATCGTCCTCGCCGGCGGCCATGGGCGGCTACGGGGGCACATCATGCGGATCGGCCACATGGGCTACATGAACGAGTTCGACATCCTGACCGCGCTGGCGGGCCTCGAGATGGCGCTCACCGAGCTCGGTCACACCCCGCCGGTGCCCGGCGGGGGCGTCGCCAGGGCTACGGCGCTCTTCGCCGCCGAGCCCGCGCCTGCCGGTGCTTAGCGTCCTCGTCAAGGAGGAGATCGCCCAGGCCGGCGTCGACCTCCTGCGCGAGCGCTTCCATGTTGACGTCGACCTCGACATGCCGGCCGACCGGCTGCCCGACCGGATCGGCGACTACGACGCCCTGATCGTCCGCAGCGCCACACGCGTCTCGGCCGAGCTGCTCGAGCGGGGGCGCAGGCTGAAGGTCATCGGCCGGGCCGGGACCGGCGTCGACAACGTCGACGTCGCCGCGGCGACGCGGCGCGGCATCATCGTCGCCAACGCCCCGGGGTCGAACATGGTGGCCGCCGCCGAGCACGCCGTCGGGCTGCTCCTCGCCATCGCCCGAAACATCCCCCAGGCGCACGCCGCGCTCGTCCAGGGCCGGTGGGAGCGGCGCCGCTACGGCGGGGTCGAGCTCGCGGACAAGACGCTCGCCGTCATCGGCTTCGGCCGCATCGGGCAGCTGGTCGCCGCCCGTGCCCGGGCGCTCGAGATGCGGGTCGTCGTGTACGACCCGTTCGTGTCGGCCGAGCGCTGCCGCGAGCTTCAGGTGACGCCGGGATCACTCGAGAACGTGCTCCTGCAGGCCGACTTCGTGACCCTGCACGCGCCGCTCACCGACGAGACGCGGCATCTCCTGAACGCGGACCGGATCGCGCTCATGAAGCCGGGCGTCCGGATCGTGAACGCCGCCCGCGGCGACCTGATCGACCTCGACGCGCTCGTCGCGGCGCTTCGCTCCGGGCAGGTCGCCGGTGCCGGGCTCGACGTCTTCCCCGAGGAGCCCTATACCGCCGGTCCCATCCTCGAGCTCGAGAACGTGGTCGTGACGCCGCATCTGGGCGCGTCCACCCAGGAGGCCCAGGACCGCGCCGGCGTGATCGTGGCCGAGCAGGTGGCGGCGGCGCTCGCCGGCGGCTTCGTCGCAAACGCCGTGAACGTGCCCCACGTGGGGGCCGAGGACCTTGAGGTGCTGGGCCCGTACCTCCCCCTGGCGACCCGCCTCGGCCGCCTCGCGGTGGGCCTGCACGAGGGCGGGCTGGAGCGGATCGACGTCACCTGCGCGGGTGCGCTCGCCCGGCACGACACACGGCTCATCACCCAGGCGGTGCTCGTCGGCGCCTTCGCCTCGCGCTCGGCCGAGCCGGTGAACCTCGTGAACGCGCGCGCCGTCGCCGAGAGCCGCGGCATCACCGTGGGCGAGGAGCGGACGCGCACGCCCGGCCACTACACGAACCTGGTGCGGGTGAGCTGCGACGGCGAGCCGGCGGTGGCGGGGACGACGATGGGCGTCGAGCAGCGGCCGTGGCTGGCGGAGGTCGAGGGCTACCAGGTCGAGATCGAGCTCAGCGACGGCCACTTCCTGGTCATGCTGAACGACGACCGGCCGGGGATGATCGGCCAGGTGGGGCTGCTGTTCGGCGAGGAGGGCGTGAACATCGCCAACATGAGCGTGAGCCGGAGCGCGCCCGGTGAGCGCGCGGTGATGGTGCTCGCGGTCGACTCCGCGCCCGACGCCGGCGCGCTCGAGCGGCTTCGCGCCCTCGACGGCATCCACCGCGTCCGCCTCGTCAGCGCCGCCGAGATCTGATCGCGACCACGGAGTAGGGCATCGGGAAGGTGGCGCGGCCACGCAGGTCGGGATGGCGGGCCGGGAGCTCCGCGACCGCCTCCAGGAGCGCCTCCCGCTCGGCGGCCGGCCGGGTCGCAACGCCGCTCGTCGAGGCCGCCCAGTCCACGAGCCGCCCGGCGGTGAAGGGCTCCGGGTTCGGGAACGTGCGCTCCTCGGCGCCGTCGAAGCGCGGATGGCCCGCGACCTCCGCCCGTCCCAGCTCGCCGGCCCGGCCGACCACATCGGCGGGCCAATCGAGGATCCGGTCGAGCTCGGTTATCCAAGGCACGGTCCCGTCGCGCAGGTTCCAGAGGAGGCCGAGCCTCCCGCCGGGCCGAAGGACGCGGGCGATCTCCGCGAGCGCCACGTCTGGGTTGAACCAGTGGAACGCCTGGCCGACCACGACCGCGTCGGCGCTCCTATCCGGGAGTGGGATCCGCTCGGCCGTTCCCGCCAGCGCCTCCACGCCGGGGACGCTCGCCCGGAGTGCCGCCCGCATCTCGTCGAGGGGCTCCACGGCGACGACCGCGGCGCCGACATCGACGAGCGCGGCGGTCAGCTTGCCGGTTCCCGCAGCCAGGTCGACCACCTGGCGGCCGTGGGCGTCCTCGAGCACCCATTCCACCGCCTCGCGCGGATAGCCGGGCCGGGCCCGGGCATACCGGTCGGCCACGGCGCCGAATGAGCGGGCCCTCGCATCGCGATCCTCCACGGGCCGCAATCTAGGGCGTATCCGTCACGACTTCGTCCCAGAACCGTCCCAGAACAGGCCGTTTTTTTTCACCGCCGAAACGGCGGGTCGCTGTCTCCTGTCCCCATCCCGCCCGTCCGGTACCATCAGCCGCATGAACGCGACCGAGAAGATCTGGCGGAACGGCGGCTTCGTGGCGTGGGACGAGGCCAACGTCCACATCCTGACCCATGCGCTGCACTACGGGACGGGGGTCTTCGAGGGAATCCGGGCGTACGACACGCCCAAGGGGACGGCCGTCTTTCGGCTCACCGACCACCTGGAGCGCCTGCGGCGCTCGGCGGCGCTGTACGAGATGGAGGTCGGCTACACCGTTCCCGAGCTCGCCGCCGCGGTGCACGAGACGGTGGCCGTGAACAACGTGTCGAGCTGCTACGTCCGTCCGATCGTGTTCCGCGGCGCCGGGCCGATGGGCCTCTACCCGAAGGACAACCCGGTCGACGTGGCGATCGCGGTATGGCCGTGGGGCGCCTATCTCGGCGAGGCGGCGCTCGAGCATGGTGTCAGCTGCAAGGTGTCGAGCTTCCGCCGGATCGGCCCCAACACGCTCCCGCCGACCGCGAAGGCCACGGGCCAATACATCAACTCGGTGCTGGCGAAGCTCGAGTCGAGCCGGGCCGGCTTCGACGAGGCGATCCTCCTGAACGAGGAGGGATACGTGGCGGACGGCTCGGGCGAGAACATCTTCATCGTCCGCGACGGGGTGCTGCACACGCCGCCGACGACCGCGTCGTGCCTGCCCGGGATCACGCGGGACACGGTCATCCGCATCGCGCACACGCTGGGCTACGAGGTGCGGGAGGTGAATCTCGTCCGCACCGACCTCTACTTCGCCGACGAGGCGTTCCTGTGCGGTACCGCCGCCGAGGTGACCCCGGTGGCCTCTGTCGACGGGCACGAGATCGGCGGCCGCGGGCCGGTCACGAAGGCGGTGCAGGACACCTTCTTCGCCATCGTGGCCGGGCGCGACGAGCGGTTCGCCGATCTGCTCGAGTACCGGATTGGTGCGCCCGTCTGACGCGATGGTGACCACCCGTGCCATTCCGCTCGCCCGGCCGCACATCGGTGAGCGGGAGCGGGAGATGGTGCTGGAGGTGCTCCGGTCGGACAGCCTGGCGTGCGGGCCGATGGCGCCGGCGTTCGAGCGGGCGTTCGCAGACCGGGTCGGAACCCGCTTCGCGGTGGCCTGCTCGAGCGGGACGGCCGGCCTGCAGGCGGCGCTCCACCGGCTCGATCTGGGGGCCGGGGACGAGGTGATCACGTCGAGCTTCTCGTTCATCGCCTCGGCGAACGTCATCGCCCACGAGCGGGCCACGCCGGTCTTCGCCGACATCGAGGAGCGCACGTTCAACCTCGACCCGGCGGCCGTCGAGGCGGCCGTGACGCCGCGCACCCGAGCGATCGTCGCCGTGCACATCTTCGGGTACCCATGCGAGATCGAGGCGCTGAACGCGATCGCCGCCCGGCACGGCATCGCCGTCGTCGAGGACGCCTGCGAGGCGCTGGGCTGCACCGTCGCGGGGCGGCCCGTGGGCAGCCACGGCAATCCCGCCGTCTACGGCTTCTACCCGAACAAGCAGCTCACCACCGGCGAGGGCGGCATGATCACGACGGACGACGACGAGGTCGCCGGCGAGCTTCGCAGCCTGGTGAACCAGGGCCGATCCGACGGCGGCGACTGGCTCGTCCATCCGCGGGTCGGGTTCAACTTCCGCATGGACGAGATGTCCGCCGCGCTCGGCCTCGCCCAGCTCGAGAAGCTGGACATGATGCTGGAGGCGCGCAGGCGCCTCGCAGCGCGCTACGACGAGCTCCTGGCGGGCGTCGACGGGGTCGAGCTGCCGTACCGGCGCCCCGAGCCCCGCAGCTGGTTCATCTACTTCGTGCGCCTCGCCGAAGGGATCGACCGGGAGGCGGTCTCCGCCGGCCTCGCGCGCCGGGGCGTGGCAAGCCGGCCGTACCTGCCGGCGATCCACACCCAGCCGCCGTACCGCGCGCGGTACGGCTACCGGGAGGGGATGCTCCCCGTCGCCGAGCGCGTGGCCCGATCGACGCTGGCGCTGCCCTTCTACGTCCAGCTCGAGGACGACGACGTCGCCTACGTCGCCGCGTCGCTGCGCGAGGTGCTCCGCGAGCTGTGAGCGCGAGCGGCGCGCCGATGGTCTTCCTCGGCTACGGCAAGTACGTCCGCGCCGACCGCATCTACGCGCTCGAGCCGATCGAGGGCGAGGACCGCGGCGACGGCCGCCGCACGCACGTCTGGGTCGAGGGCATGCCGGACCCGGTCGTGGCGTCGCGCACAGAGCGCACGATCCTCGCGGACATGGGCGAGTCGGTCGCGCTGGCCCAGGCCCTGCGCCGGAGCCGCCAGAACCAGATGTCGCTCGATGTCTGACTGGGACGTCACGCTCATCTCGGCGGGGACGATCCCGATGCGGGGCGACCTTCTGGCGCCGGCGGGCGTCCTCCCCGACGCCGAGCTTGTCTCGAACGTCGTCCTGATCCAGGGCGACGGCCGGGTCCTCCTCGTGGACACGGCCGCGGGCGGGCTGGACAGCGAGTGGGAGGGAGCGAGGAGCGACCTCGCGTCCGCCCTCGCGGGCGTCGGCCGGGCCGTCGAGGACGTCGATACCGTTATCCTCACGCACCTCGACTTCGACCACTGCGGCGCCGTCGTCGACATGCCGGACGCCCGGGTCGCGCTGACCAGGAGCGCCGCGGAGTACGCGCGCTCGCCGGAGTGCGAGCGCAGCGCCGCCGACGTCCTGGCCGCCGTCTCGGATCGAGCGGTCGAGATGGCCGACGGCGCCGAGGTCGCTCCGGGCATCCGCCTCGTCGAGGCGCCCGGACACCGCGGCGGTCACGCCTGCGTCGAGATCGACGCGTCCGGCGGCCGGTGCGTGTTCCTGGCGGACGTCATCCATCACCCGAGCCATGTCGAGCACCCCGACTGGGACCACGAGTTCGACTCCGATCCCGCGCTCGGGCTGCGCACCCGGGCCGAATGGCTCCACCGCCTCGCGGGCACGGGCACCCGCTGCGCGGCATCGCACATCGACGGCTGGGGCACGATCGAGCGGTCGGGGGACGGGTACCGCTGGCAGTCGCTCTGACTGTGATCCGCGAGCTCGAGGGCGATGTCATCGACGCCGCCCGCGCGCTCATCGGCTGGACGCTCCTCGTGGACGGCGTGGGCGGCCCGATCGTCGAGGCCGAGGCGTACGCCCCCGACGACCCCGCCTCCCACAGCTTCCGCGGGCCGACGGCCCGCAACGCCGCCATGTTCGGCCCGGCGGGGACGCTCTACGTCTACCGCTCCTACGGCATCCACTGGTGCGTGAACGTCGTCTGCGGCCCGATCGGCGTGGGCGCCGCGGTGTTGATCCGCTCGCTCGAGCCGGCGTACGGCGTCGAGACGATGCGGGCCCGGCGGGGCCGCAGCCCGCTCGCCACCGGCCCCGGCAACGTCGGCCAGGCGCTCGCCGCCGGCCCGGGGCTCAACGGGGCGGCCGCCGTCCTGCGCCCGCCCGACCGGAGGCGAAGCGTCGCGGCGTCGCCCAGGATCGGCATCACGCGCGGCGGAGACCGGCCGTGGCGGTTCTACGACCCCGATTCGGCGTTCGTGAGCCGGCCGTTATCATCACCGCCCCGTGGCCGACCTCGCCGCACTCACGCGTAGCGCCGTCAAGGTGCTGCCGGAGGGGGAGCTCGAGCGAAAGCTCGCGCGCGGGCGGCCGCTGCGGGTGAAGCTCGGCATCGACCCCACCGCCCGCGACATCCACATCGGAAACGCGATCGTGCTTCAGCGGATGCGCGCATTCCAGGACCAGGGGCACACCGGCGTCCTGATCGTCGGCGACTACACGGCCCGCGTTGGCGACCCGTCCGGTCGTTCCAAAGAGCGGCGCGTCCTCTCGGACGAGCAGATCGACGACAACGCCTCACGCTACTTCGAGCAGGCGCTTCGGATCCTCGATCCCGAGAGGACGGAGCACCGGTTCAACTCCGAGTGGCTGGGGAAGCTCGACTTCGCCGAGATCCTGCGCCTGACCCGGACGACCACGGTCTCGCGCCTGCTCGAGCGCAACGACTTCGAGCGCCGGTTCCGCGAGAACCAGCCGATCTCGGTGTCGGAGTTCCTCTACCCGCTCATGCAGGGCTACGACTCCGTCGCCATCCAGGCCGACGTCGAGCTGGGCGGCACGGACCAGGAGTACAACCTACTCACCGGACGCGACATCCAGCT
>DASQXS010000067.1:0-4476 GCA_035639615.1 Gaiellales bacterium
CCCGGCCTGGACGCCGATGCCGTGCGCCGTCAGGCCCTCGAGATCGAGGCGGCGAACGCGGCGCTCGCGCCGTTTCGGATCCTGCGCGGGATCGAGTGCGACATCCTCCCCGACGGCACGCTCGACCTTCGCGACGACGTGCTCGCGGAGCTCGACTGGGTCCAGATCTCGTTGCACGCCGGCCAGCGCGCGCCGAAACGGGAGCTGACCGCACGAGTGCTCCACGCGATGCAGCATCCCGCCGCCCGCTGCCTCAGCCACCCGACGGGCCGCCTCATCGGGCATCGCACCGAGAACCAGCTCGACCTGGAGCGGACGATCGAGACGTCGCTCGAGACCGGCGTTGCGCTCGAGGTGAACGGCCTTCCGCCCCGTCTCGATCTGTCAGCGGCTCACGTGCGCGTCGCGCTCGAGGCGGGCGCGATCATCGTGTGCTCGAGCGACGCGCACTCGATCGCCGGCCTCGACAACATCCGATACGCGATCCACACCGCCCGCCGGGGCGGCGCGACCCGGGCCGCGGTGCTGAACACGAGGCCGCTCGGCGAGCTCGGCCGGCACTAGCCGAGGCCGCACGGATCGACCGCTGCCCGAAGACGAGAACGACGGCGAAGCCGAGCGCGAACCCGGCCAGCGCCCGGACGGAGCCCCGCCGGCGACGCCAGAGGCCGGCCACGCTGAGCGCAAGCCCGGAGAAGTCGGCGACGAGGGCCAGGGCCCATAGGGTCTCTCGGGCGGCGGCGCCGGGCCGGTTTGGGGCGCCGCTACATGCGGACGCGTCAACGCGGATGCCGAGCATGGCGAGCAGGAGCACCGGGACACTGACGGCGCATGCCAGCAGCAGCCACCCAAAACACCGCGGCGCGCGCGGCGGTCTGTCGCTGGCGGCAGCCCCATCCTCCCCTTATAGCCCGTTCCAGGATGAGCCGGCAGGCGGTTGGGCGGGCGTACGGCTCGCATTCTGAAACGGGCCCTGTCGCGAACGCCGCCTGCACGCTAGGACCTCCAGAGCCGCCGCGCGCGGCGGCGCTCCTCCTCGCCAGCCGCCAGCCGCCGCCGCAGCTGCTCCAGGCGCTCGGCCTCCTCCCGATTCGCCCGGGCGACCTGGTCGGGCGTCACGGGCCTGCGGCCGGCGGCGGTGGCTAGGCGAACGGTGCCCGACGCCGAGGCCGGGTGCCGGGTCGGGACCGCGGTCCACACGAAGCCGAGCTCGGCGAGGCCGCGCCGCGCCAGCGTGCGCAGCGCCCGGTTGACCGACTCGACCTGGGCGTGGGTCGGAGTCCCGCCTGCGCGCTTCGCCGCGAGCGCGCGGGCGGAGACCCAGGCGAAGGGGTCGGCGTCACGCGACGCGTCGAGCGCCCCGAGAACGTCTCGCTGCATCGAGCCGAGCCCGCGTCCCACACCCGCCGATTCTAATCGTTGTCGATGGGGCGAAGACCCTCGATTAGACGTCGCCAGGCGGCGAATTCCGCATTCCCTTACCCGGCGTACGAACGCCGACAACACATCGATCACACGGCGCGGCGCAGGCGACAGGAGATGGCCGATCAGGCCCTGTCTTCGCCGGAAACCATCTCAGGCTCTAGCTGAACTTGAGACTAGGCCGCCGGTTGGAAAGCACGACGACCTTCTACCAGCGCGACTCGGTGACGCCCACGTTGCGCCCGTGGCAGGCGGTTGCAATCGCCGCGCCTGCCAGGTATACCGGTTCTTCCACTCGGCAGGAGAGCCTTTGCGGCTCGTGAGAGGGGGATGAATGCGGATTTGAGCACTGGCCTTTGCGGCCCTGACGGCGTGTGCCGCCGTGGCCCTCACGACATCGTCGGCCGGCGCGGCGCCCAGCGCGACCGTGACCACCGTCGTCTCGGGGTTGGACAACCCCCGTGACCTTGCGTTCGGCCCAAACGGCAATCTCTACGTGGCCGAGGCCGGTCACGGCGGCAAGGCGGCGTGCTTCTCGGATCCCGAGATCGGGTCCGCGTGCGTCGGATTCACCAGCAAGATCAGCCGCGTCGACGTCGCCCACCATTCCGTCGACCGGATCGCGCGCGGGTTCGTGTCCATCGCCGATCCGCACGGCTTCGCCGCGACCGGGGTCGACGGCATCTCGACGCTCGGGGCGGGCCGCATCTTCGGGATCATCACCGGATCGGCGCTCTCGATCCCGCCTGGGCTGATCCCTGCGGACGTCGCCAAGAAGGCGAAGCGGCAGCTCGGCCGGCTGGTCGCCGTGTCCGGGAGCTCGCGCCAGTTCGTCGCCGACGTGGGCGACCGTGACTTCATCTGGAGCAGCCATCACAAGAACCTCGTCCCCGGACAGTTCCCCGACGCCAATCCATACGGGGTCCTCGCCGGCGGCCGGTATCGCTGGGTCGTCGATGCCGCCTCGAACACGCTCGACCGGGTCGGCCCCGACGGTCACGTGAAGGTCGTGAGGTTCATCCCGAACCCGCCGGTGTCGGACGCCGTGCCGACGTGCCTCGACCGCGGATCGGACGGCGCCCTCTACGTCGGCGAGCTCACCGGGGGCGGCAACGCCCCGGGCGCATCGGTCGTGTGGCGCTTCGACCCGTCGACCGGCCACCTGACGGAGTGGGCGACCGGCCTGACGGCGGTCACCGGGTGCGGGTTCGGCAAAGACGGACGCTTCTACGCGGTCGAGTTCTCGACCCTCGGCCTCGAGAACGCCGCCCCGGGCACCGGTGCGGTCGTCGTGGCGGCGCCGCACAGCACGTCGCCGACGACCGTCGTCGACGGCCTCGACTTCCCCGGCGGCTTCGCGGCCGGCCCGCACGCGCTCTACGTCTCCGACTGGAGCATCGCTCCGGCGTCGAGCGGCGGCGGCCCCACCGGGTCCGTGATCCGCATCGCGCTCCACTCCTGAGGAGGCGCGTTGGAGGCCGGGCGCGGGCGCCCGGCCTCCAACACCCGCGACGTCAGGACGCGACGAGCTGGGCGGGGACGTCGCCCGTCTCGAGCAGCGTCTCCAGGTCGGAGAGGACGCGCGGCCAGCCGCCGCTGATCAGCCCGAGCATCGCGCTTCCGGGGTCGAAGTCGTGGTGCACGACGGTCTCGATCATTCGGGGGCCTCCCGATATCGGTTCAGTCATCGAACCGACGAGTCCACCAGGTGTGAGTTCGATCATCGAACTTCTATTTTGATATCCTTCCGATCATGCTGGGCAACACCTACGAGCGTCAGGACTGCTCCCTCGCGCGCGCGCTCGAGGTGATCGGCGAGCGCTGGACGCTCCTCATCGTTCGCGACGCGTTCTACGGCGTTCGCCGTTTCAACGACTTCCATGCGCACCTCGACATCCCCCGGGCGGTGCTCTCCGACCGGCTCGCCGGACTGGTCGAGGACGGGATCCTCGAGCGGCGGCCCGACCCAGACCACGCCGGCCGAAGCATCTACGAGCTCACGCCGGCCGGCCGCGATCTCTGGCCGGTGCTGCACGCGATCCTGGTGTGGGGCGACCGCCACCGCTACCGGAACAGCCGCGCGTTCACGCACGCCGCCTGCGGGACGACGCTCGATCCTCGCGGCCACTGCCCCGCGTGCGACGTCACACCGGCGCCGGAGGACATCGTCACCCGGGTTCGCCGCGGCCGCGGCCGGCTCCGGGACGACCCCGTCACGGTGGCGCTGCGGGCCCCGCGCCGGCTGCTCGAGCCGGTGGCCACGTGAGAGCTACGCGGCTCGCTGGAGGTCGGCGATGGCCGGGCGGGTCGAGCGCCCGACCGCGTCGACCAGCGCGTCGACGACGCGCGGATCGAAATGGGTGCCGGCGCAGCGGCGCATCTCGGCGAGCGCCTGCTCCTCTGGACGCGCCTTGCGGTAGGAGCGGGCCGTTGTCATGGCGCTGAACGCGTCACAGGCGCAGACGATGCGGGCGACGAGCGGGATCCGCTCACCCGCGAGCCCGTCCGGATACCCGGCCCCGTCCCAGCGCTCGTGACATGAGCGCACGAGATGACCGACCTCGCCGAGCAGCCCGCCAACCTGCACGAGCATCCGCTCGCCTTCGACGGTATGGGTCTCAATCACGATCCGCTCGGCCGCGGTCAGCGGCCCCGGCTTGTGCAGGATGGCTTTCGGGATCCGCACCTTGCCGACGTCATGGAGGAGGGCGGTCAGCTCCGCATGGAGCCGCTCCCGGGGATCGAGCGCCAGCTCATCCGAGACCGCGAGCACCAGCAAGACGACGTCCTGGCTGTGGAGCCCTGTGTAGGAGTCGTCGGCCTCGACCATGTCGCCGAGGAGCAGGGCGGTTCCCCGATATGCGTGCGAGAGCTCGAGCGCATGGTCGATCCGGCCGCGCCGCTCGCGGGCGAAGTAGGCGAGCAGCCCCATCAACGGCACGCCCATCAGAAACGCATACCCGTCGGCGCGGGCCACGTCCGCGAGCGCGACCCCGATCGGCGTGAGAGCGAGGTCGACCAGCCACGCCGGAGCGAGGATCGCCGGGAGGCTCG
>DASQXS010000068.1:0-13908 GCA_035639615.1 Gaiellales bacterium
GGCTGACCCGGGACGGCGTCGCCGGTCCGACGACCTTCGCCCGCCTGCGCAAGGCCGACCGGCCGATCCCCTGGAACCGGAACGGCCGGCACATGGAGGTGCACAAGGACCGGCAGGTGCTGCTCCTGATCGCGAAGAGCGGGAAGCTGCTGCGCGCGATCCACGTCTCGACCGCCGCCCCCGGGCACGTCACACCGAGCGGCCGCTTCACCATCATCCGAAAGGAGCGGATGTCGTGGTCGAAGCTGTTCCAGGTCTGGCTCCCGTTCGCCGACTACTTCTACGGCGGCTACGCGTTCCACCAGTACCCGAGCGTGCCGGGCTATCCAGCGTCGCACGGATGCATCCGGATCGCCGACCGCGACGCGATCGTGGTCTGGTATTTCGCGACGCTCGGGACGCGGGTGATCATCGCCTGACGCCAGCATGGACGGACGTGGGCCTCTCGGCGAGCATCGCTACCGGCTGATCGCGTTCGACTGGGACGGGACGGCGGTCACCTCGCGGGCAGAGCGGCCGCAGGGCCTCGCCCACGCGATGCAGGCCCTGCTCCACGCCGGCGTCACGCTGGTCGTCATCACGGGGACGAACGCGGACAACGTCGGCGGCCAGATCGCGCCGCTCCTCTCCCTCTCTGCGCTGAGCCGCCTCTACCTCATGGTCAACCGCGGCTCCGAGGTGTATGCGTACGACGGCGACGGGGAGCGCGAGCTCCTGTGGGCGCGGCAGGCGTCCCCCGCCGAGGATGCAGCCCTCGACCGCACGTCTGACGGCGTCCGCGACCGGCTGCGGTCCGAGTACGGCGTCGAGATCGACATCGTCCGAAACCGGCTCAACCGGCGCAAGCTCGACCTCATCCCCGAGCCGGCATGGGCCGACCCGCCGAAGGATCGGATCGGCGAGCTGCTCGAGGCCGTGGACGCGCGGCTCACGTCGTTGCCGAAGGGGATCGCGACGGTGATCGACATGACCGCGGAGCTTGCCGCCGCAGAGGGGCTCCCCGACGCGCGCATCACCACCGACGTGAAGCACGTCGAGGTCGGGCTCACCGACAAGTCCGACTCGATCGCCTTCGTCATGCGCCGGCTCGCACCGGTGCGCGCGATCCTGCCGAACGAGATCCTGATCGCCGGGGACGAGTTCGGGCCGATCGCCGGCTTCGAGGGGTCCGACTACCGCATGGTGTCGCGGCTCGCTGCCGGCGCCGCGATCGTCTCGGTCGGGCGCGAGCCCAACGGCGTGCCGCCCGGCGTCCTGCGCCTCGGCGGCGGCCCACCGGCGTTCGTGCGCCTGCTCGAGGACCAGCTCGGAGAGCCGGCTGCGCGGCCGCCGGCCGCGGCGGTGAGGGAGGCGGCGGAGGCGCCCGAGCCGGCTGCCGACGGATGGGTGATCGAGCGCACGGGCTACGACCCCGTGACCGAGGCGTCGGCCGAGTCGCTCTTCGCCCTCAGCAACGGCTACATGGGCATCCGCGGGGCCATGGACGAGGGCGGCCCCGGGTCCGCGCCGGGGGCGTACGTGGCCGGGCTCTACGACGGGTCCGAGGTCGGTCAGGAGGACCTGGCCGTCATCGCCGACTGGGCCGCGACCGAGATCGCCGTCGACGGTCGCGAGCTGCAGCCGTGGGAGTGGCGCGTGGTCGAGCATCGCCGCCGGCTCGACCTGCGCGCGATGCGGCTCGAGCGAACGCTTCGAGTCGAGGACCCGGACGGACGGCTCATCCGGATCCGGTCGCAGCGGCTCGCCAGCCTCGCCGACCGGCACGTCGGCGCCGCCCGCCTCGCGATCGCCGTTGAGCACGGCGGCCCCGCCCGGGTCGAGGTCGTGGCCGCGGTGCGCGCCCACGAGGGTCAGGCCCCCCTCCCGCACGCCGAGGTCGTCGCCACAGGCTCCGTCGACGGCGTCGACCTCATGCACACGCGCACGCCGGGAAACCGGGTGGCGGTCGACTGCGCGCTCGCCGTCGCCGCGACGGTCGGATCAGCAACGCTCGCGGCGGAGCGGGTGGCGGGCGCGGACGTGTGCGGGCGTGCGGTCGCGTGCGAGCTCGGCCCGGGCGAGGACCTCGTGGTCGACCGGTTCGCCGCCGTCCACACCGAGCGCGAGCGGCGGCTTCCGGCCCAGGCTGCTGAGCGTGCAGCCCGCGAGGCGGCCGGCCGCGGGTTCGACGAGGTGCTCAACCGGCACCGGGCGGCGTGGGCGGAGCTGTGGCAGGCGGCCGACGTCGAGATCGAGGGCGACACGGAGGCCCAGATCGGCATCCGCTTCGCCGCCGCCCAGCTCGCAGCGGCGGCGCCGCCCGCAGGCAGCCGCTGCTCCATCGGCGCCAAGGGCCTCACCGGCGACGGCTACCGCGGGCACGTCTTCTGGGACACAGACGTGTTCCAGCTGCCGTTCTTCGCCGCGGCGATGCCCGAGGCCGCCCGCCGCCTTCTCGAGTATCGGGTCGACACGCTGCCGGCCGCCCGCCACCACGCCGAGGACGCCGGCCTCCGCGGCGCGTGGATCGCGTGGGAGAGCGCCGCGTCGGGCGAGGACGTCACGCCGGCGTTCGTGCTCGGCCCGGGCGGGCGGCGCCTGCAGGTGCTGACGGGAAGCGAGGAGATCCACGTCGTGGCCGATGTTGCCTGGGCGGTGGACACGTACGTCCGCACGTCCGGCGATTCCGGCTTCCTCGACGACGGCGGCGCCGAGCTCACCATCGAGGCGGCGCGGTTCTTCGCGAGCCGGGTGGTCGAGACGTCGCGCGGATTCGAGATGGACGGCGTGATCGGCCCCGACGAGCTCCACGAGAACGTCAAGAACAGCGCGTTCACCAACATGATGGCCGCATGGACGCTCCGCTGCGCTGCCGAGCTGGCCGAGGCCGGGCACGGTGACGCCGTCGGCGACGAGGTGTGGGCGTGGCGCGACGTGGCCGACCGGATGGTGGTGCTGCGGACGCCCGACGGGCTGATCGAGCAGCACGAGGGGTTCATGCTGCTCCCGCTGGCTCCGGACGAGCGCGCCGGCCGCGACGAGCTCGCCTGGCAGCGCGACCGGATGGAGTGGCGCGACGTGAAGCAGGCCGACGTCGTGATGCTGATGGCGCTCCGCGAGCCCGACTTCGACGAGGCGGAGCGGGCGGCCAGCTACCGGCTCTATGAGCCGCTCACCCGCCACCTCTCGTCCCTCTCCGAGGCGGTGCACTCACTCGTCGCCCGGCGTGCGGCGCTCGATGAGCAGGCCGACCACTACCTGCGCCGGGCGATGGCCATCGACCTCGACGACAGCCGCGGCAACCGGGCCGAGGGGCTGCACATGGCGACGCAGGGCGGCGTCTGGCAGGCGGTCGTCCTCGGATGCGGCGGAGCGCGCTCGCTCGCCGACGGCTCCTTCCGGCTCGACCCGCGGCTGCCGTCCGGGTGGAAGCGGCTGCGCTTCCGCTGGCGCCACCGCGGCGTCCCGCTCACCGTCACCGTCACCGCCGCCGACCTCACCGTCGAGGCCGCCGACGGATCGGCGACGGTGCGCGCACCAGGCTTCACGGGCACGGTCGAGGCGGGGACGCCGCTCCGGCTCGCGCGGGCCGCCGACGGCTGGCGCCTGGCCGCCTAGAGCGCAATTGCGGGGTCAGGCACGCAATTGCGAGGTCAGGCACGCAATTGCGGTGCCACACCTCGGCGGGGTGCAACTCGTTGCGCTTCTGTACCGGCCCGTATCCCTCCTGTGACGCCGGAGCCCGTACCGTGGGCCCATGCCTCGTCAACCGCGCCAAGAAGCCGCAGACGCCGCCTACCACGTCTACTGCCGCGGCAACGAGGGGCGGGACGTCCTCGCAACCGACGCGGACAAGCGCGTGTTCCTGTGCACCCTCGAGACCGCGGTGGGCGATATGGGCTGGATCTGCATCGCCTTCTGCGTGATGACGAACCACTACCACCTGATCGTCATCACGCCGCTGGCCAACCTCGCTGCCGGCATGCACCTCCTCAACAGCTCCTATGCCACCCGCTACAACCACGCGCACGGCCACGCGGGCCACGTCTTCCAGAGCCGGTACGGCGCGCGTCTCCTGCGGACGTCGAGCGAGCTCCTACATGCGACCCGCTACGCGCTGCTCAACGCAGCCGCGGCCGGGCTGTGCGACGCGCCGGAGGAGTGGCCGTGGTCGAGCCTGCCGGCGACCCTCGGGATGTGCGATCCGCCGCCGTTCCTCAGCCCGGGCCGGGTGCTGGCGCTCCTGGGCGGCTCGCCGGCCGACGCCCGGGTCGAGCTGCGCCGGTTCCTGCAGGCCGCCGTCGATCCGCCGCCGCGGCCCGAGCTCGACGAGCTGGTGCGGCGACTCGACACCCAGGCGATCCTGGTGGCGCACCGACGCCATGGCTACACGATGAAGGAGATCGCCGAGCACCTGGGCGTCGCGCCGTCGACGATCACGCGTCGGCTGCAGGGGCGGCAGGTACGGCGGCCCTAGCGGCGCGGCCTGGCACCGCAATTCCGTGCCTGACCCCGGAATTGCGCTCACAGGAGCATCAGGAACTCCTAACAGAATCCTGACTCAGGTCCTCGCACGCGCGGTCGATGGACAACGGTATGCGACCCCGACGTTTTGTGATCGCAGCTGTGGCAGCCGCCGCGGGGCTCACGTTCTTCGCCGCCCCGGCGATCGCCGCCCGGCCGGCCTGGTGGGGCCTCTACGTCGCGATCAACAAGGCCCGTGTCGCCCGCGGCCTTCACCCGATGGGCCTGTCTCGCGGCCTTCGCGTCGCGGCCAAGGGCCACTCGGTGGACATGGTTCGGCGTAACTACTTCGCGCACACCAGCCCGACCGGCTCGACCCTCACCTACCGCATCCGCACGTGCGGCTTCGTGACCATCGGGCAGTGGTGGGCGGGCGAGACGCTGGCGTGGGGCAGCGGCAGCGTGGGCGCGCCCGACTCGGTCGTGAAGATGTGGCTGCAGAGCCCGGAGCACCGCGCGATCCTGCTCTCGCCGCTCTACCACCTGGTCGGCATCGGCCGCGTCGCCGGCACGTTCCTCGGCCACCCCGGCGCCACCGTGTGGACGGTGGACTGGGGCCACCGCTGAGCCGCCGCTGACGCGAGGACCGGGCGCAGGCGTCCGGTACCATAGGCCCGTGCCGACGGCTCCCGGAAAGCTGGTGCTGGCGTCGCCGCGCGGCTACTGCGCCGGCGTCGACCGGGCCGTAGACACCGTCGAACGGGCGCTCGACCACTTCGGCGCGCCCGTGTACGTCCGCAAGGAGATCGTTCACAACCGCCACGTCGTCCGCGAGCTCTCCGAGCGCGGCGCCGTCTTCGTCGACTCCGAGCTGGACGTCCCCGAGGGCGCCGTCGTCGTGCTCTCGGCCCACGGCGTCGCCCCCGAGGTGTACCGCAACTCGAAGGCGCGGTCGCTCCGCGTCCTCGACGCGACCTGCCCGCTCGTGAGCAAGGTGCACGCCGAGGCCCGCCGCTACGCCGAGCGCGGCTACACCATCGTCCTCATCGGCCACGAGGGCCACGAGGAGGTCGTAGGCACGATGGGCGAGGCGCCCGACGCCATCCAGCTCATCGGCTCCGTCGCCGAGATCGACCGGCTCGACGTGCCCGACCCCGAGCGTGTCGCCTACATCACCCAGACGACCCTCTCGGTCGACGAAACGCTCGACATCATCGCCGCGCTGCGCGAGCGCTACCCCGCCGTGATCGGGCCCGCCCGCGACGACATCTGCTACGCGACCCAGAACCGCCAGAACGCCGTCAAGGAGCTCGCCCGCGAGGTCGACCTCGTGCTGGTGATCGGCTCGCGCAACTCCTCGAACTCGAACCGGCTCGTCGACGTCACCCGGGAGATGGGCGTCCCGGCGCACCTGATCGACGACGAGAAGGGCATCGACCCGGCGTGGCTCGAGGGCGTCGAGACCGTGGGGATCACGTCGGGCGCGTCGGCGCCCGAGTCGCTCGTGACCAGCGTGGTGGAGCATTTCCGCGTGCTGGGCACCGCACACGTCGAGTCGCACGAGCTGGTCGACGAGGATGTCCACTTCTCGCTGCCCGTCGCGCTGCGCCGGGCCACCGCCCCGGCTGGCCAGTAGCGGCGGTCAGCTCACCACGAGGAGCTCGTCCACGTCGACGAGCGGATGCCCGGCGGTGCCGCGCGCCACGACCTTGATCGTGTGGGCGCCGTCCATCGGCCAGCGCCGCGTGAAGACCACCTTCCGGGCCTGGGCCGTGGCGGCGTGCAGGTTGATCGTCGCCGCGAGCGCGCCGTCGACGTAGACCTTCGCGCTTCCGTCGCCGGGGGCCCTCGCCGCCACCCACGCCACCTGGCGCCCCGTGAAGGAGAGGGTGGCGCTCGCGCCTGCTGCGCCGGACTGTCGGAGCGAATGTCCGAACGCCGTGCTCGGGTGCTTCACCGCCCAGGAGCCGGAGTAGACGACGGGCGCGCCCTGGGTGGCGGACACCTGCACGGCCGGGCCGGTCTGGAACCCGGTCGAGTTGTACTCGCAGTCGAACGCGTCGAGGGCGAAGGCATAGGACGTGCCGGGGAGGAGCGACGTCGTGGCCGAGCGCGACGTCGGGAGAAGCAGCGCCATCGGCGTGAACGCGCCCCCGTTCGGGCTTCGCTGGAGGAGCGAGCGGCAGACGCCGCTCGGAACGTCGCCGGCCCCCCACGTGACGCTGACGGGCACCGAGGTCGCGCCGAGGGTCGACCCCGTCACGACGCGAGCGTCGGGCAGCGCCGTGACCGCCGGCGCGGTCGTATCCGCCGGGTCGGTCGTCGCGAACTGCGCGAAGCCCTGCTGGGCGGCCGGCCCGATCGAGGTGAAGTCGCCCCCGACATAGACGTGCTGGCCGGCGCCGGCCACCGAGAACACGCCGAGCGGCATGTTGACGCTGGGATGCCAGTCGGGGTCGATCGCGCCGGTGTTCGGGTTGAATGCGGCGAGGTGGCGCCGGTGCGGCGCCCCGATCGTGAAGCCGGCGTGGGTGAAGTGGCCGCCCGCGATCAGCTCGCCGTCGACGATCGTCAGGCCCTCCACGTTTCCGTCCAGCCCGCGCGCCCAGCGCATGCCGCCCTTCGCGCCCCAGGCGACCAGGTGCCCGCCCGAGCCGTGCCCGCCGCCGAAGAGCGTCGGGCCGTTCCGGGCCAGCGTGACGACGGCGAACGGCGGGTGGTACTTCCACGGCAGCGGCTTTCCGCTCGGCGAGCTCGCCGAGAGCGCCGCCACATGGTTCTGGGCGACGCCGTTGATGTGATCGAAGAAGCCGGCCACGAAGATCCGCGTCCCGTCCCCGGACGGCACGATCGCGCGCACCTCGGAGCTCGCGTTCGGCGCCCACGGCAGGACCGCGCCGGTCGAAGCGCTGAGCGACGCGAGCCGCACCCGGCGGACGCCGCCGATCGACGTGAAGCTGCCGCCGATCAGGACACGCGAGCCGAGCGGGGCGATCGTGTAGACGGCGCGGTTGACGTGCGGCTGCCACGGCGTGAGGGCAACCGAGCTGGGGTCGGCCGCGAACGCGGCGATGTGACCTCGGGCCTGCCCACCGAAGGTCACAAAGTCTCCGCCGGCGTAGACCGTCGAGCCGTCGGGGGAAACGGCCAGCGCTCGCACCGTCGCGTCCGCGCCGGGGTCCCACGGCAGGACGAGGCCGGTCGCCGCGTCGATGGCGGCGATGTGGTCGCGGGCGACGGTGCCGTTCGCGTCGGTGATCGCCGTGAAGTCGCCCCCGATGTAGATCGTGCCGTCGGTGCGGAGGATCGTGAGCACCCGATCGTTCGCCTGGGCGATGCCCGGGTCGATGTCGTTGTTCAGGGCGGCGAAGGCCGAGGAGGCCGGAGCGAGCACAGCCGCAGCGACGACGACGAGCGCCAGGGCCAGGCGGAGTCTATTCATAGCGAAATCGATCCTCCTCAAGTGCCGTCCAGTGCACGAGAATGTGCGCAAGACCAGTCTGCGGGTCGGCGGGAACCGCGTCAACCGTCGATCGTTCCTCGGCGGCGACCGCCGCGTGTCGGCTGACGCCCGGGCCTACTCGGCCTTGGCGATGCGAAGCTCGGCGCCCGGCTCGACCGAGACCGCCAGCGTCTCGGCGGCGATCCACTCGCCGTGCTCCGCGAATGCCTGCGTCACGTCGCCGTCGCGCTCCGGGTAGGTGAGCTTGATGCGGTCGGTGATCTCGAGGCCGGCGTCCTTGCGCATGCCCTGGATCGTGCGGATGAGGTCGCGGACGACGCCCTCCAGCCGAAGCTCCGGCGTGATCTCGGTGTCGAGCGCGACGACGAAGCCGTCGCCGTCGGTGACTGCGAACCCTTCCCGGGCGCGGGTGCGCAGCTCGAACTCGCCCGGCTCGAGCGTCCAGTCGCCGACCTGGACGGCGTCGCCGCGGAGCTCGAACTGGCCCTCGCGCAGGAGGCCGCGGATCATCGCCAGGTCGCGGCCGTGCTTCGGGCCGAGCACCTTGAGGAGCGGCACGACCTCGGCCTGAGCGAACTCCTCCGCCGAGGTGGCGAGCCGGACCGCCTTCACGCCGAGCTCGGCCGCGATGACCTCGACCAGCTCGCCGACCTGCGCGCGCCGGACGGGATCGTCCGTGGCGACGATCACCTCGGCGAGCGGCTGGCGCAGGCGGATGCCGGCGGCGTCCCGGGCTGCGCGGCCGAGCTCGACCACCGCGCGGGCGTTCTCCATCGCCGTCAGAAGCTCCTCGTCGAGAAGCTCGGCCTTCGCCTCCGGGTACGCCGAGTGATGGACGCTCTCGGGCGCCCCGGCGCACGGGCCGCGGACGAGGTTCTGCCACATCTCGTCGGCCAGGAACGGCATCACCGGCGCGACGCAGCGGATCCCCTGGACGAGCGCGTACCAGAGCGTCTCCTGCGCCGCCCGGGCGTCGGCGTCGTCGCCCGACTTCCAGAACCGGGGCCGGTTCAGGCGCACGTACCAGTTGGAGAGGTCGTCGACGTAGGCCTCGAACGCGCGGACGAGCCGCGGCGAGTCGTAGGCGTCGAGCGCCCCGCGGCACTCGCGGACCAGGACCTGGACCCGGGCGGCGAGCCAGCGGTCGAGCGGCCGCGCCGCCTCCGGCCCGGCCTCGAGCGCCTCGAACCGCGGCGAGAAGTCGTTGATGTTGGCGTAGGTGACGAAGAACGCGTAGGTGTGCCAGAGGGTGAGGAGCCGCCGCTTCACGTCCTTGGCCGGCCCGTAGCCGAAGTTCAGGTTCTGAGCGGGCACCTGGCCGGCGTACATCCACCGCATGACGTCGGCGCCCATCTCCTCGATCGCGTCCTCGAACCAGATCGCGTTCCCCCACGACTTGTGCATGGGCCGGCCGGTCTCGTCGTTCACCTTCTCGTAGGTGAGGACGCGCCGGTACGGGGACGTGCCGTCGAGGACGACGCCCATGAAGAGCATCGAGTAGAACCAGAGCCGGATCTGCTCGCGCATCTCCGAGACCCAGTCGGCCGGATACCACCTTTCCCAGTTGGCGTGGTCGGGGAGGTCGGCGACGGTGACGCCCTCGCCGGCGCCCTCCGCGTAGCCGCCCTCGACGAACGTGTCGTTGTGCCAGCCGAGCGTCGAGAACGGGACGATCCCGGCGTCGAGCCAGCAGTCGCCGACCTCGGTCAGCCGGCGGGACTCCTTCCCGCACTCACCGCAGGCGATGACCACGTCGTCGATCCACGGCCGGTGGAGCTCCTCGAGCCCCTCCGTGCCGCTCGCCGCCCGCTCGAGAAGCTCGGCCTTGGAGCCCACCACGGTCATGTGGCCGTCGCCGCAGAAGTAGAACGGCAGCGGCAGGCCCCAGTAGCGCTTGCGGCTGATGCACCAGTCGCCCATATTGCGCAGCCAGTCCTCCATCCGCTTGCCGTACTGCAGCGGCGTCCACTCGACCGTCCGGGCGGCGTCGATCATCGGTGCGCGGATCTCCTCGCAGCGGATGAACCACTCGTCGACGAGCCGGTAGATGAGCTCGGTGCCGCAGCGCCAGCAGACGGGATAGCGGTGCGTGATCTCGCCGTCGGCGACGAGGCGGCCGCGCTGGCCCAGGTCGTCGACAATCATCTGCGCCGCCTCGGCGGTGACGTGGCCGTGGAGCCAGCCGTACTCGGCCGTGAAGGCACCGGCCTCGTCCACCGGGATCAGCGTCGCCAGGCCCTCGCGCCGTCCCAGCTCGAAGTCCTCCTCGCCGCAGCCTGGGGCGATGTGGACGATGCCCGTCCCCTCCTCCATCGACACGTCGTCCCAGGCAACCACCCGGTTCTCGAACTCCGCCTGGGCCGGCAGCTCGTCGAACGGCGCCGTGTAGGTGAGGCCGACGAGCTCGGACCCGCGCACGGTGCCGAGCGCCGTGCCCCGGATCGGGCTCGCCTGGAGCCGGTCGGCAGCGACGTACGCGACGCCGGCCGGCGTCTCGACGCGGGCGTAGTCGGCGTCGGGCCGCACCGCCGCGGCGACGTTGGCGGGCAGCGTCCACGGGGTCGTCGTCCACACGACCAGGTACTCCCGGTCGCGCCCATCGAGCGGCAGGCGCACGTGCAGCGACGGGTGCGTCAGCTCCTTGTACGAGTCGATCAGCTCGTGCTGGGAGAGCGACGTGCCGCACCGGGGGCACCACGGCATCGAGCGGTGGCCGCGGTAGAGCCAGCCGCGCTCGTGGCACTCCTTGAGGAAGCCCCAGATGTAGGAGATGTTGGGATCGGTCATCGTGTAGTACGACCTGTCCCAGTCCATCCACTGGCCGAGCCGCTTGGAGTGCTCGGTCAGCTGCGCGGAGAACGTGGCGACGCGGTCGCGGCACGCGCGCGCGAAGCGCTCGAGGCCGTACTCCTCGATCTCGCGCTTCGAGTTGAGGCCGAGCTCCTTCTCGACCCCGACCTCCACCCAGAGCCCCTGGCAGTCGAACCCGTTCTGGTAGAGCAGGTCGAACCCCTGCATGGCCCGATAGCGCTGCCAGATGTCCTTGAGCGTCCGGCCCCAGCCGTGGTGCACGCCCATGGGGTTGTTGGCCGTGATCGGGCCGTCGATGAAGCTGAACGGCGGGCCGCCGCGGTTCCGGTCACGGAGCGTCTCGAACGCGCGCTCACGCTCCCAGCGCTCGAGGGCGCGGTGCTCGAGGCCGACGTGGTCGGGCTCGGAGGCGACAGGCTGGAACGGCGGCACCCGCGGATTCTATTCCGCGTCCCCGCCTGTCCCGGCGGCGTTCAGCGCGCGGTTGCGCCGGGGCAGGAGCGGATGAGCTGGCGCCAGGTGCTAGTCAAGCTGGTTCTTGTGCAGATACTCGTCGAACGCCGCGTGCTTGGCCAGATAGCTCGACAGCTCGGCAAACCCGAACTCGAACCACTCCGACAGCCAACGCTCGTCGATCTCCACGTGCTTTTCGTGCAGCTCATCCATGGCCGATTCCTCCAGACAGGGCCGCTGTCCGGATCACGCGATTTCCGCCCCCGCCTCCGGAGTCCTTCACGGCGGTGGCGCTGATGGACAAGTAATCGGCCGGGACGGTGGCCGGCTTTACGTTTTGGTCACAAATTTGCGGATTGTGCCGCACGCCAGTGCTGCCAGGCGTCGAGCGCGGACTCGCCGCTCTGAAACGCGAGCTCGTCCGGAAGCCGATCCGGCTCGAACCAGCCCAGCTCGGTGACGTCGGAGCGGGGCTCGCCGGCGCCGCCCACAGCCCGGGCGACGTAGAAGATGTTGAGCGTCGGGGGCCCGTCGCCGTAGCGGTCGGGGAAGATCCCGAGGAGGTCCTCGATCTCGATCCCGATGCCGGTCTCCTCGAGGAGCTCGCGGCGGACCGCGGCCTCGGGATCCTCGCCGGCCTCGACGAACCCGCCGGGCATGTCCCACATCCCCAGGCGCGGCTCGATCCCCCGCCGGGTCAGAAGGACGCGCCCGTCGCGCACGACCACGGCGCTCGCGGTGGGCGCCGGGTTCTCGTAGAGGACGAGCCCGCAGGCGGTGCAGTGCAGGCGGTCGCGGTCATCTCCGGGCACGGGGCCGCGGCGAAGGCCGCTCGCGCAGCGCGGGCAGATCCTCCAGTCCCTCACGCCGCCTCCGCAAGCACGGCGTCGGAGACGGCGGGCCAGCCACCCGGCCGCATCATCCAGCCCGAGTAGGTGCCGCGGTTGGCGAGGCAGACGAGGCCGACGCCGGCAGCGCGGTCGATCCACATGAGCGTGCCCGAGGCGCCGAAGTGCGAGAGCGTCCCCGGCGAGGCGCGCTCGCCGGTCCAGTGCGGGCGCTTCTGGTCGCGGATGTCGCAGCCGAGCCCCCAGTCCGCCGTCTCCCAGGTCACGAACGACTCGATCCCGCCCGCGAGGCCGGGGAACTGCACCCGCGCCATCTCCTCGACAGTCGCCGGCGCCACGAGCGGCTCGCCCCCGGCCAGGAGGGCTGCGATGAACCGCGCGTAGGCCTCGAGGGTCGCGAACGCGCCGCCGGCCGCGGTTGCCCGGCGCCGCCACTCCCGGGCGTTGAAGAGCTGCAGCCCCGGGCGCCAGAGGCCCGGCTCGAGCACGCGCAGCGCCCGGCCGTCCTCGGCCTCGGGGAGCCCGAGGTGGGCGTCCATCCCGAGCGGCTCGAAGACAGCCCGGCGCACGTACTCGGGGTGCGGGATCCCGGTGGCGGCGGTGATGAGCGCGCCGAGGACGGCGTAGCCCTCGTTCGAGTAGACCCGGCGCGTCGCCGGTGGGTGGACGAGCTCGACGTCGACGGCGGCGACCTCGCTCGGCCCCGACTCGGGCAGGCCGGATGCGTGCGCGAGCAGGTGCCTGGCCGTCACCCCCGCGCGCGGCCGGGCGCGGTACTGGGGCAGATGGTCGCCGATGGGGGCGTCGAGCTCAATCGCACCCTCCTCGACCGCCACCATCGCGGCGAGCGCCACGAGCGGCTTCGTGAGCGACGCCAGCGCGAAGAGGCTGTCGGGCCTCGCCCCGCCGGCGAACCGTGCGTCGCGGATCCCCTCGGGCCCGACGACCGCGGCCGCGACGGCCGGGACGCCTTCGTTCGCAACCCACGTATCCACCATTTCAAGCGCCACGGCGGGATCGTACGCGGCGTGTAAGGTTCGCCGGAAGGATGGCTGAGTGGGAGACGTCGGGCGGGGGCGACAGCCCGCACGGGCCGGATTTCGACCCTCCGCGGGGAGACGAAGGCCTGGATGACTGGTTCGCCCGGCGGCTGGAGGCCCAGGGCATCGTCGCGTCGCGGCCGGGGTTCCCGACGGCGAGGATCCTAGCCGTGCTGGGGCTCGTGGCCGCGGTCGCCGCGTTCGGCTGGGTGATCCTCGGCGCCGGCGGATCGTCGTCGAGCGGCACCACGTCGACGCCGACGAGCCAGACGACCCACAAAACCACCGGCACCGGTCCCACCGGCGGCAAGAAGCAGCACGGCGGCGCCGTCAACTGGCGCGCGGTCAAGCTCACGGTCCTGAACGGCTACGGCGTCACCGGCGCCGCGTCGACCGCGCAGGCCGAGCTCCGGGCGCAGGGCTGGAACGTCGTCGCCGCCGCCAACGCGGGCGTCACGAGCGTCCAGGAGACGTTCGTCGTCTACGCCCCCGGAATGCGCGCCGAGGCCAGGGTGGTCGCCAAACGGCTGCAGCTGCCGGCCCCGAAGCCGATCGCACAGGCCGAGGGCGTCCAGCCCGCCTCGACCGACGGGGTGGCCATCGTGCTCGGCGCGAACGGGATCCCGGCGCTCACCCCCGCCTAGTAGTGGATCGTCCGGCAACGTTTGCCGCTCTCGCAGCCTGCTTGCGTAGCAGGCTGCTCGCGAGCCCTGTCAAGGCGGGCGCCTTGACAGGCTGGCGGCTGCAAACCGCGTCCGCGATCTGCTGGGTAGCAGATCGCTCCCGAACGTCGCAAGGCAGAGCCTTGCGACTGCTGCGGTGTCCTCGGTCGCACCAATACTTCTCCAGT
>DASQXS010000069.1:0-6174 GCA_035639615.1 Gaiellales bacterium
CTCGTCTCTGGCAGCGCCTTCCGCCGCGGGCTCGCCGCCGAATGGGATCGGCTCGAGGAGCGCGGCGCCCAGCGCTGGCAGCTGTGGCTGTTCGCCACGTCCGAGTGCGCAGGGTCGGCGGCGCTCGGCGTGGCGACCGGCCTCGCGCTCGGCGTGGCGGCGACCGCGTGGACGGCCCACGCGAACGGGCTCGCCGCGGCCACCCTGCTCAGCCATTCGGTGGTCTCGTGGGGCGGCGGCCGGCTCGCGCTGCTCGCCTGGCTGGTCGCGAGCGTGGTCCTGCTCGCCGTCACCCGACTCGAAGTCTCCTCGCCGACCAGCCGGCCCGGGCCCATCGATCTCATCGGCCTCGGCGCGCTGGGCGCGCTGGTTCTCGCCGCCACCCGCGGCAGCGTCGACCCCGCCAGTCTCGGTGGTACAACCATCGATCCCCTGATCCCGCTCCTGCCGGTCCTGCTCGCGGTCGTCGTGCTCGCAGTGATGGTCCGCCTGCTACCGGTCGGCTTGCGCCTTGCCGAACGCGTGTCGCGGCGAGGGTGGGTGACGCTGCGGCTGGCGCTGGTCTCACTCGCGCGCCGACCCGAACCGGCCGCGGTCACCGCCACGGCGGTCGCGGTCAGCCTCGGCTTCGGCCTCTTCGCCGCCACGTACCGCGCCACCCTGATCCGGGCGCAGCACGACCAAGCCGCCTATCAGGTCCCGCTCGACTTCACCCTCACCGAGGGGTCGGCGCTGGTGCTGCCGCTCCAAGCCGCGCCGCTCCAGGATTACCGGAGGCTGGCCGGTGGCATCGACGCGTTCCCCATCTTGCGCCGGTCGGCGACGGTGACCACCGGCGGCACACAACCGGCTCCGGTCACGCTGCTCGGGCTGCCCCCCGCCGCCATCGCCAAGCTCAACGGCTGGCGCGGCGATTTCGCCCGCCTGCCGCAAAGCCGGATCGCCGCCCGACTCGCCGTCGGGGCACCTAGCGCTCGCCTGCGCGGGGCCACCATCCCCACCGACACACGCACGCTCTCGGTGCGGGCGTCCGCCCGGGGGGATCCGATCCAGCTCGGACTCGCGATCGCCGACCGTGACGGCACATTCACCTCGCTTCGGCTCGGAACGCTCGCCGGCGACACGCGGCGCACCCTGATCGCCGCGTGTCCGGCTCGAGCCCGCGCGGGGCTGGTGGTGGGGCTGCAGGTCGGGCCGAGCGGCATCGCCCAGGAGACGCTGGAGTCCGTCGGCGGGACGCTCCACCTCGGCCCGCTCATCGCCCGCGCCCGACCCCGCGCCACGCCGGTCACCGGGTGGCGGGAGTGGATCGGAAAGGGAGGACTGACCCCGACACCACGTCCCAACGGCGTGGCCGTCAGCTACGCGGTCAGCGGCCAGACCAGCGCGCTTCTTCGCCCCTTGCAGGCCACGGACGAGCGTGGGATACCCGTGCTTGCAAGCGGCGAGCTTGCCGCCGGTGCCGGCGGCGGGAGCCGCCTCGTCATCTCGCTGCCGGCGCAGCAGGTCCGCGGCCGCGTCGTCGCCACCGGCGAACTGTTTCCCACCACCCAGGACACCGGATCCCGATTCGTCGTGGCGGACGAGCGCCAGCTCGCCCTGGCCCTCAACAGCGCCGCGCCCGGCACCGGCATCCCCGACGAGCTGTGGCTCGCGCTGCACACGCCGGACCAGGCCAGATCCGTCGAGCATGCGCTGCACCAACCACCGTTCAACACGCTCCAGGTCGCCTCGCGAACCACGATCGACAATCGCCTCGGCGCGGACCCACTCTCCCACGGGATCCTCGCCACCCTCCTCGTCGCCGCGCTCCTCGCGCTCGCCTTCGCGCTTCTTGGGGTCCTGCTCGCCACCTCGGCCGCGATGCGCGACGAGCGGGCCGAGCTGCTCGAGTTAGAGGCGCAGGGCGTCGATCCGCGCGTCCTTCGCCGCTGCCTGTGCCTGCGCGCCGCGGTCGTGGCCGTCGCCGGCTTGCTCGCCGGGGCAGTCGTGGGCGCCGTGCTCGCACCGGTCGTCATCGACCTCGTACGCGTCTCGGCGAACGGCAGCACGCCACTGCCGCCGCTCGTGCAGGCGTTCGACGCGGGGGCAGCCGCGATCGGAGCCGCCTCGTTCATCGGCGCCGCGGCGATTCTCATCGGCGGCGTGACCCGCGGTTGGTTCACGCGCTCGACACTTCACCCCGACGGCGAGGTCGAGGCATAGACGCGGCCGTCGTCACCCGCGACCTGTTTCGCGTCTACCAGTCGCCGGAAGGCGAGGCCGCGGCCCTGCAAGGGCTCACCCTCACCGTCCGCCACGGCGAGCTGGTGGTCCTGCTCGGTCCCAGTGGATCCGGGAAGACCACCCTCCTTCGCATCCTCGCGGGGCTCGAACGCGCCTCGGCGGGCCACGTCCAGGTCGCCGGCGAAGCGCTCAACACGCTCTCGCGGCGGCGGCTGGCAGGGGTCCGCGCCCGCCGAATCGGCATCCTCAACCAGCATTACCACCGCTCGCTGCCCCCGCACCTCTCCTGCCGCGACGCGATCGGCCGCCAACTAGAGCTCCTCGGCGCCCCACCGACGCAACGCCGCCACCGAGCCGACCAGCTACTGGAACGCGTCGGCCTCACCGATGCCGCCCTGGCCGCGCCGGGGGAGCTCTCCGGCGGCGAACAACAACGCATCGCCGTCTGCGCCGCCGTCGCCCACCACCCGGCGCTGCTCCTGGCCGACGAGCCCGCCGGCGAACTCGACACCACCAACGCCACCGCCATCTACCAGCTCATTCGCGAGCTCACCGACCAGGACCATACGACCGTGCTCATGGTCAGCCACGACCCCGACGCCCCCCTGATCGCCGACCGCGTCGCCCACATCCGCGACGGCCGCCTCAGCCAGGAAACCACGCCGGCCGGCGCGAGCGATGCGATCGTGGTCGGTCGCGGCGGCTGGCTCCGCATCCCCGAACACGCCCTCCGCGACGCCGGAATCACCAGCCACGCCGGGCTCGAGCAGCAACCCGGCCGGATCATCCTCACCCCCGCCGAGACGACCAGCCGGCCCAGCCCACAGCCCGGAGCGCCCGCCTCGACGCACCTCCCCGTCCGCCGGTCCGCCGCCGAAGCGGCCGCCGCCGAGCTCACCGATGTCGCCAAGGTCTATGACAGCGGGCGCCGTACTCGCGTCGTGTTCGACGGTCTCACCCACACGTTTGACCGCGGGGCGCTCACGGTCATCGCCGGCCGGTCAGGCAGCGGAAAGACGACCCTCCTTCGACTCCTGGCCGGGATCGACCGACCAACCCGCGGCCAGGTCACCGTGCTCGGCCAGCCGCTGAATGCTCGGTCGCGGTATGACTTGGCGGCGTTCCGTCGCACGCACATCGGATACGTCAGCCAGGCACCCACGCTCCCCACGCTGCTCTCCGCAGCCGAAGCCGTCTCCCTCAGCGCGGCAATCCGCGGCGTCCCCGCCGACGAAGCCGACGAGCTGGCGCGCGTGTGGCTGTCCCAGGTCGGGCTCGCGGAGCGCCTCGACCACAACGTCGATCGCCTCTCCGCCGGCGAGCGCCAGCGCGTCGCCGTCGCCCGAGCGATCGTGACCACACCCGAGATCCTCATCGTCGACGAGCCGACGGCGAGACTCGACCGCGCCAACGCCGCCGCGATCGCCCGATTGCTCGGGAATCTCGTCGACGATCGCCACATCACGATCATCGCCGCCACCCACGACCGCTCACTCACCCAGTGGGCTCACAACGAGGTCCGCCTCTAAGTAGGCCGCCCTCCGCTTCGCTGGGCACACGGATACGCGATCGGGCAGCGTAGAGTCGTGCAGTCGTGTAGGAAGAACTGGAGGGAGCGGCATGTCCGAGCAGCAGGATCTGGTGCAGCGACTGTTCGACGAGATCATCAACGCCGGCAATCTCGACCTAGCCGATGAGTTGTTCGCACCGGACTACGTCGACCATGGCCCCATGGGCGAGCTGCGCGGGATCGAGGCGTTCAAGGACCTTGTGCGAATGTGGCGAGCGGCCGTCCCAGACGTGCACTGCACGATCGAGAACTGGTTCGAGTCAGGCGAGATGGCGGCCTGGAACGTCCGGGTGACCGGGACCCACACCGGCGACATGATGGGGATCCCGGCGTCGGGACGCTCGTTTGAGTACGTGACGCCGAACATCGGTCGCGTCGCCGGAGGCAAGCCGGCTGAGCACTGGGCAGATCAGGGGATGTTCCAGTTCCTCACCCAGATCGGCGCGCTCGAGCAGCCACAACAAGCCGGCTGAGGCGCAACCGATCCGTCCGCAGTCAATCAGGCCGCGGTCTCGACGGACCAGATCAGGAGGTCGAGGATTCGCACCTCGGTGAGCCCGTACCCGCGCCTCGTGAGCTCCTGCCGGAGCGCTCGCACCGCCGCCCGGTTGCGATCCAGGTCGCGTTTGTAGCCGCGTACGAGCCCGAGTGCGCGCTCTCCGAACGCGGCGTGGGGCCCGAGGTCGTCGTCCTCCAGGTACCTCTGGACGACGCTGTCGAGCATGGGTATCAGCGCCGGCCGCCTTCGGTGAAGCGTTTTGGTCATCTTCGAGAAGCCCACCCCTCGGATGTCCGCGAACGCGTCGAACAGCTGCTTCAGGGGCAGCCACGGCACGGAGTTCACCACTCCCGCCAGCGACGCGTGGGGATCGATCGCCAGTAGGGCTTGCTCGATCGCGCGGCGCCGCTCGAGGATCGTCGCAATCTCGGCGGCTGAGATGCGGGCGCCACCCCGGTTCGCATGCCTGAGGTCCGGCTCGCCGAAGGACACGGGTTCCGAACGCTCGCTCACGTCGAAATCCGAGTACGCCTCGAGGAACTCGATGACGATCCTCAACGGATCCTCGATGTCAACACCGTTCCGGAGGACCACGGGCGGGACCGAACTCGCCGTCACCCATTCACCGTACGTCACTGCAGGACCGGACGCACGGCTCGGGAACGATGAGCTTCGGACTGAGCGTCTTCCCAGCCCGCGTGCGCGCGCTCAGCCTCACCGGTCGCGGCTGCGGAGGGAGCGGCGTGCGAGCGTCGCCGCCATGGCGAGGGCCGGCAGGGGGTCGGCGGCCGACCACCACGCCGTCTCGTCGACGCCGCGCAGGGAACGCGCCCATTCGCGGGCCGACGTGGGCCGGCGCCGGTTCGAGCCGAGCGTCGCCTGGGCGTCGGGCGGCTCGACCAGGAACCGCCGTCCGGCGACCGGCGCCTGCTGCGGGCCGGCCGGTTGTCCAGTGAGGTCGAGGTACATCGCCGGCAGGGCGTCCATGCCGCCGGCGGCGAAGAGCGCGCGCCGCCGCCACCCTGGCGCGCGTCGACGCCTCGTTCGCCACGAGCCAGCCTGCCATCGAGACCTTGAGCACCGAGATCAAGTGGGCGCTCTGGTCCAGGTGCGACGCCACCGTGGCCGGGTCCAACCCGGGATCGAACGGACTCGTCCGCGGGCCGAGCCGCGCCACGCCGATACGACGCAGGTATTCGCCCGTCGAGGTCGTGCCCGGCATGTCATGATCCGCGCCCGCCTCCAAGCGGCGCGGTCAGACGTGTTTGCCTGCAAGCGCCGTCGGCGAAACGGTCCGGCCCGAGCTCCCGCCGACCGAGCAGCACCCTGGCCCCGCCGTCATCGGCAACGGTCTATGTCACGTCCGGCGGCACGTTCAGGTTGAGGCGGAAGAGGTTTTCGGGGTCGTACCGGCGCTTCACCCGGGCGAGGCGCTCGAGGGTCGCGGGCGGGTAGGCACGGCGGACGCCCTCCTCCCCCTCGTCGCCGAGGAACCCGACGTAGGCGGCGGTCGTGGTTCCATCGGAGAGCACCCGCGATAGGCTGCTCGCCCAGGCCTCGTGCTCCGGGCGCTCCTCGGCTCGCTGGTACATGGCGGCGATGTTCGTCATCAGGTTCGCCGTGCGGTACCCGAACGCCGTCGCGTCCTCCGGGACACGCCGCATCGCCCCGCCGAGCACGCGAAGCTGGACGGCGGCCATCGGCGCAGTGGAGGCCTCGATGTGCTCGAGGATCGCCTCCGCCGCTCCCGCGGGAAGCGCATCGCCGAGGATGTTCGTCCCCGCGGCGAACGCCGCCCGCGGAGCCTCCGGCCCCGCGTACATCTCCGGGTAGCGGATCGGCCGGACCATGTCCGCGAGCGGCGACGCGAGGCTGCGGA
>DASQXS010000070.1:0-4702 GCA_035639615.1 Gaiellales bacterium
CTCGCAATCCTGGGATGCGGTTTCATGGCTGGAGAGCTCCTGACCGGATTCATGCAGCGAGAAAGCGTCGCCCGCCGCTCCATCAGCCTCAGCTTCCTCGTCCAAGCCGGACTGATTTTCGTCATCGCGCACTCGTATGTCGGCGCGACCGTGCTTCTCATGCTCTTCCTCTTGGGCGCCAGCGACGGCACCACCGAGATCGTCTACGACACGCTTGTCCAGCTCCACGCTCCCCGACGGCAGCTCGCCGGCATATTCGCCATTGCGCGCTCGGTACAGAATGCGGGGATGCTCGTCGGCCTAGCAGTCGCACCCCTGCTCGTCGGCGCGCGCCCTGCCACCCTAGCGTTGCTGGTTAGCGCAATCGGGTGCGCCGTCGCAGCCGCGCTCGCCGCCGTCGGACTTCTGGGCGACGCCGCCACCACCAAGGCCGCGATGGTTCTGCCGTCCACACGCGCATCGACCGTGGACGACAAGCACGCCTTCACCCTGCAGCCGCTGCCGAAGCCTTTCCCCGGACGTATCCCCGCCGCCGCGCCCGATGCGAGAGCGCAATGGTGCCTACGCTGCAACCGCACAACCGTCCACACCCTCCGGCCGCACAACGATCAGACATGCACCGCGTGCTCCACCCAAGACGCGCTCGCCCACGCCATCTCACTGCGCCCGCTCATCCAAGTGATCCTCCCGCCGCTACCGGTCACCCTCACCGCAACCCGCGCCGACGGGTGCCCAATCCACCTCAACCTCCTCAGCCTTGACGAACACGGGATCCTGAACGCGACGGCTCCGCGCCTCGACACCCGCCCCTTCGATTCCGTCTCAATCGAGGTTCCATGCCATGGGGCGCCGTGCCGGATCACGTTCGTGATCACGGACGCATGCGACACGCAGGCACTCCTACACACCGTCTCGCTCGCCGTGACCAACGTCGAGCGACGGCGCGGACCCGCACTAGCCGCTGAGCATCGAATGGCGAGCTAGCTCCCGAACCCACGGCAGAGGCCCGCAAATCCAGGCGGCCGCACGCGCGGTGGAAGAGGCCCTCGGCCCGATCCCGATCTGGGTCAACGACGCCATGGTCACGCTGTACGCCACCTTCGTGGACACCGAGCCCAACGAGTACCAGCGCGCCACCGAGGTCAGTTACCTGGGCACCGTCTGGGGCACGAAGGTGGCCCTCGAGCACATGCTGCCGCGAGACCGCGGCCGGATCGTCCAGGTCGGATCGGCCATGACCTACCGCGGCATCCCCTTGCAGGCGCCGTATTGCGGCGCCAAGCACGCCGTCAAGGGCTTCACCGAGTCGGTCATGACCGAGCTGCTGCACCAGGGCTCCAACGTCACTATCGGCATGGTGCAATTGCCCGGCCTCAACACCACCCAGTTCACCTGGGGCCGCACCAAGCTGCCCAAACAGACCATGCCGGTGCCGCCCATCTACCAGCCCGAGATCGCCGCCGAAGCCATCGTCCGTTCCGCCTACTCGACCCGGCGCGAGCTCTGGGTCGGCCTGCCCACCTTCTGGACCATCATCGGTGAGCGCCTGGCCCCCGCCCTCGTCGACCGCTACCTGGCCAGGACAGGCTTCTCCTCACAGCAGACCGACCAGCCGCTCGACCCCACCGGCCACGACAACCTCTTCAACCCGTCGACGAGGACCGCGGCGCCCACGGCCCCTTCGACGCCGAAGCGCACACCTCCAGCCCGCTCCTCTGGGTCAGCGCCCACCGACGCGCCGTCACCGGCACGGCGGCCATCCTCGGCGCAGGCCTAGGGCTCGCAGCGATGCGGCGGTAGCCACCGTCGCCAACCGGCCGCGGCCATCTTCGGGCACGCCTCATCCCCCGAAGATCGGAACGCCTTCGGGCCTGGGCGCACCGAGTTGACGGGAGCGGCACTCTCCCGAAGACCGTTCCCGCGCAGTCGCTTGCGATCTGATGCAGCGTCCGTCGGCGCCGCACACGCCCGACCAGTTCGCGGACGCCACCCACGCCGGCGAGGGTGTACCCGATTCCTAGAGTTCGAAGGAGCCCAATCCAGTGGAGGCAGAAATGACCCCGATTGCCGGCGCCGACCGCTCTGATCGGCGCTACCACCACGAGATCGACAAGCACGCCAAGGCGGCGATGAACCATCGCGCCGCGCTGCGCCGCTGGATCGTCAAAGCCGCCGACGACGGCGTCGACCTGGCGAGGAGGCAAGCGAAGCTCTGTCACGAGGCGAGCCGCTCACCGTGAGCGAGCTCGCGTTCGCCGACTTTTTACGACCGCGTCTGCCAGGCCGAGGCCGAAGCGGAGATGGCCGCAGTCGCGGCGGTCCGCGAGGCGAAAGGCGGGTGGCAGGCGCACATGACCTACCTCGAGCGCCGGTTCCCCGTCCGGTGGCGCCAGATGGACGGGATCAAGCACGCTGGCGGCCGTCGCGGCGAGGAACACGAGACGTTCGAGAAAGCGATAGACCGGATCCACAGGGAGAATGAGCTGACGACCGCGCGAGCGCAGGCATCCACGGACGCCGGGGGAGCCCGCAGGATCCTCGACCAGTAATTCGTAGCCAACCGGGTCGCTCCACGAGACGGCCCCAGTGCTCCCAACGATCATCGCTGCTCTCGACCTGACCCCTGGTATGACCTGCACTCAGCCGCGCAGGTCTCCTGCTTAGAGGGACGCCGGAGGGACACCGCCGCTCATACAGGACTATCAGCAGGTCGCCGACCCAAGAGAAAAGCCCCGCTTTGCGGGGCTTTTCTAGAGTAGCGGGGGCAGGATTCGAACCTGCGACCTTCGGGTTATGAGCCCGACGAGCTACCGGACTGCTCCACCCCGCGTCGGAACGTCGATTCTACCATAGACTCCGCCGATGCTGCTCGGCGTGATCGTCGCCTGGCTGGTTGTGGTGGGTGCTACATCGGCCGTCGTCGGCGCCCGCGCCGTGCGCACGTTCGGGCGGGTGCGGGCGGCGCAGCGGACCGTTGAGGAGCGGATCGCCGCACTCCAGGCGCAGGGCCTCACGTCGCTCCAGGCCAAGGCCGAGGAGCTGTCCGGAAAGACCGCCGAGATGCAGGCGGCGATCGATCGGCTCAACCGCTCGCTGGAGGGGCTGCGCCGGCTGCTCGCGGCGTTCAGCCGCGGCCGCTCATGGGTGCGCGCGCTCCTGCGCATCGTGCGGGGATGACCCGGCCAGCCAGTCGTGCGCCCAGCGCTCGACCTCGTCGATCACCTGCTCGAGGTCGCGCCCCTTGTCGCTGAGCTGGTAGGCGACCTCGACGGGCGGGCCCGCGCTCACCCGGCGCAACACGATCCCCTCGGCCTCGAGCTCCCGGAGGCGCTGCGAGAGGGCCCGGTCGGAGATGTCGGGGAGCGCCCGGCGGAGCTCCGTGAACCGACGCGGCCCGGTCAGAAGCGCACGGGCGATCGATCCGCACCAGCGCCGGCCGATCAGCTCGACGGCGCGCTGGAAGTGGATGCAGAACTCGTCGCCGCTCATCGCCGCTCCGCCACCGTCGCGCGATCGACCGCCTCGCCGACCCAGCGGGCGAGCTCGCCCAGAAAGCCCAGATCGACGGTGTGTGGGAGCGGCGATTCGCGATAGATCACCTCGGCCCCGGCCGCCTCCAGGGAGGCCCGGGCGGCGCGGCCGAACTCGACCGGGATCACCGGGTCGAGGCTCCCGTGGCCGATCGCGACCGGCGGCAGCGGCGGACGCAGGTCGACCTCGAACCCTGGGACGACCGGGATGAACCCGGACAGCGCGACGATCGCCGCCGGGCGCGGCCGGCCTGCCCCGAGGCCCAGGGCGTAGCTCATGGCCGCGCCCTGCGAGAACCCTCCTAGGATCGTGCGCTCCGCCGGAATCCCGGTCTCGGCGGCGAGCTCGCCGAGCCAGCGCGAGACGGCGGCGAACGTCGGCAGGAAGGTGTCGGGATCGGGGTAGCCGACGCGGCGGACGACGTACCAGTGGGCGCCGCCGGGCGGCAGCGCCAGCGGCCCCCGGGGCGTGACGCCGAGCATCCGCCGGTCTGGGTCGAGCGCGTCGAGGAGCGGGTGCAGGTCGTGCTCGTCGGCGCCCCGGCCGTGGAGGAGGACGAGCGCCGCGTCTGGCTCACCCGCCGCAGGCCGCGTGATCGCGTGGATCGGGCCGCTCACCGCACGGCCCAATCGGCGCGCGGATCGGGCAACGGGGTCAGCACCTTCCCGAGCTGGTCGCGCAGGTGCTCGTACGCAGGCGGCAGCGAGAGCCGCTCTCCCAGGTGCTCGGGATCCTCGTCGGTGGCGAAGCCCGGCCCGATCGTGGCGATCTCGAAGAGGACGCCGCTGGGCTCGCGGAAGTAGATCGACCGGAAATAGAAGCGGTCGATCACCTCGGTCGGACGGCCGCCACCCTCGAGGACGCGCGCCCGCCAGGCCTCGTGATCCTCCTGCGTCGACGCCCACGCGACGTGGTGGACCGTGCCGGCGCCGCCCCATCCCGCATCCGGCGCCGAGTCGTAGACGTAGGCGGACCCGCGGCTCGGGCCGCGGACCTCGAAGCCGGCGTCACCGTCGGGCTCGAATCCGAGCGTCTGCTCGAGGAAGGTGCGGCTGCGGTCCGCGTGGGACGTGTAGGCGCGGACGCTGTCGAAGCCCTGCAGGGCCAGCTCGGCCGGGATCTCGGGATGCACGGCGACGAGCGGCGCGTCGGCGGTCGAGACGGCGCGGAA
>DASQXS010000071.1:0-21202 GCA_035639615.1 Gaiellales bacterium
CTCGAGGAGTCCGTCGCCGGATGGGGCGAGTTCGAGCTCGAGGTGATGCGCGACCGCAGGGACAACGTCGTCGTGGTGTGCTCGATCGAGAACGTCGACCCGATGGGCGTCCACACCGGCGACTCCGCCACGGTCGCCCCCGCCCAGACGCTGACCGACCGCGAGTACCAGACGCTGCGGGACGCCTCGGCGGCGGTCATCCGGGCGGTGGGCGTCGAGACCGGCGGGTCGAACGTCCAGTTCGCGCTCAACCGCGAGACGGGCGAGCTGGTCGTGATCGAGATGAACCCGCGCGTGTCGCGGTCGTCCGCGCTCGCGTCGAAGGCCACCGGCTACCCGATCGCCAAGGTGGCCACGAAGCTCGCGATCGGCTACACGCTGGACGAGATCCCCAACGACATCACCCGCACGACGCCGGCCGCGTTCGAGCCGACGCTGGACTACGTCGTCGTCAAGCTGCCCCGGTTCGCATTCGAGAAGTTCCCCGGCGCCGACACCGGCCTCACGACCCAGATGAAGTCGGTGGGCGAGGTGATGGGCATCGGGCGCACGTTCGCCGAGGCGTGGGGGAAGGCGATGCGCTCGCGCGAGCTCGACCGTGCCCCGCGCACCGCCGGGTCGGTGGCCGAGGCCGAGTGGGACCGCTTCGACGCCATCCAGGGGAGGCTGACCGCCGGCGAGGACGCCGCCGTGCTGGCCGCGGAGTCCGGCGTCCACCCCTGGTTCGTCGACGAGTGGGAGCGGATTGCGCACGCCGAGCGCATGCTCCACCGCACCCCGGTCGACTCGCTCGTCGAGACCGATTGGCGGCGCCTCAAGGCGCTGGGGATGGCCGACGCGCGCATCGCCGCGCTCGCCCGCTCCGACGAGGAGACGGTGCGCCGGCGGCGGTGGGCCGCGGGGGTGCGGCCCGTGTACAAGGCGGTCGACTCCTGCGCCGCCGAGGTCGAGGCGCAGGCGCCGTATTTCTACTCCGCCTACGAGGAGGAGGACGAGCTGCCCAGGCGGGAGCGGCCGAGCGTGATCATCCTCGGCGCGGGCCCGAACAGGATCGGCCAGGGGATCGAGTTCGACTACTGCTGCGTCCAGGCGGTGCGCACCTTCCGCGAGCTCGGCTACGACGCGGTCATGGTGAACTGCAACCCCGAGACGGTGTCCACCGACGCCGAGACGTCCGACCGGCTCTACTTCGAGCCGCTCACGGTGGAGGACGTGCTCGAGATCGTCGCCCGGGAGGAGCCGGTCGGCGTCGTCGTCATGTTCGGCGGGCAGACGCCGCTGCGGCTCGCCCGCCGGCTGGAGCAGCACGGCGTCCCGATCCTGGGGACGCCCTTCTCTGCCATCGACGTCGCCGAGGACCGGGAGCGGTTCGGGACGGTGCTCGCCGACCTCGGCCTCCAGGCGCCGGAGTGGGGGACGGCGAGGGACGCCGACGAGGCGGCCGAGATCGCGGCCCGGATCGGCTACCCGGTGCTGGTGCGCCCGAGCTACGTCCTGGGCGGGCGCGAGATGCGGATCTGCTACGACGACGCCTCCCTGCGGGCCCAGGCCGTGCAGCCGGGATCGCTCATCGACTGCTTCGTCGAGGACGCGGTCGAGGTGGACGTCGACGCGATCTGCGACGGCGAGCGCACGCTTGTCGGCGCCGTGATGCAGCACGTCGAGGAGGCGGGCGTCCACTCCGGCGACTCGACCTGCGTCATCCCGACGATGTCGCTCGGCGAGCACGTCGAGGCCGAGATCTGCCGCCAGACGGCGGCGATCGCCGAGGCGCTCGGCGTGCGCGGGCTGATCAACGTCCAGTTCGCGGTGCGCGGCGAGGACGTCTACGTGCTCGAGGCCAACCCGCGGGCGTCCCGGACGGTGCCGTTCGTCTCCAAGGCCACCGGCCGGGAGCTCGTGGAAGCCGCCTGCCGGGCCGCACTGGGCCTGCCCGTCGAGCTCCCCGACCCATCGCCCGGCCACGTGTCGGTGAAGGCCGCCGTCCTGCCCTTCCAGCGCTTCGCCGGCGCCGACCCGACCCTCGGCCCCGAGATGCGCTCCACGGGCGAGGTCATGGGCATCGGGCCCGACCTCCCGACCGCCTTCGCCAAGGCCGAGCGCGCGGCCGGCCGGCCGCTGCCCTCCTCGGGCACCGTCTTCCTCTCGGTCTGCGACCGCGACAAGCCGGCCGTGCCCATGCTGGCCGCGCTTCTCCAGTCGCTCGGCTTCGACCTCGTGGCGACGTCCGGGACGGCGCGCGCGCTCGCCCGGATCGGGATCCCCGTGCGAACGGTGCTGAAGGTGACGGAGGGGTCGCCGAACGTCGTCGACATGATCCGCCAGGGCGGCGTCCACCTCGTCATCAATACCCCTGCGGGCCGCGGGGCGCGGACGGACGGCTACGAGATCCGGGCGGCGGCGATCGCGCACCGCATCCCGTGCATCACGACGATGGCGGGCGCGTCGGCGGCCGTGCAGTCGATTGCCCAGGCCCGGCCCACGGACCCGGTCGCGCTCCAGGACCTGCACACCCCGCGGCTGGTGACGGATGCTCCCGCCGTCGCATAGCCTGGCCGTCGCCGGCGTCGAAGCGGTCGGCGCCTACGCCCTCCTTCGGCTTGGCCGGGACGGAGTCGACCCCGGGTCGCCGGGGCAGTTCTTCATGCTCCAGGCCGAGCCGGAGCCGGCCGCGGCCTACCTGCCCCGCCCGCTGTCGGCCGCCTGGGCCGACGAGCGCGAGCTCGCGTTCCTCCTCGACGTCCGCGGCCCCGGCACGGGGGCGCTCCTCGCGGCCCGCTCCGCGGCCGTGCTCGGGCCGCTCGGCCGCGGCTTCGAGCTCGAGCCCGGCCCCGCTCTCCTGGTCGGCGGCGGCATCGGCGCGGCGATCCTGCCGTGGCTCGCGCGCGTGCTCCCGGACGTGCGGACGCTCCTCGGCTTCCGCACTCGGGCGCATGCGGTCTGCGCCGCGCTGATCGATCCGGATGCCACCGTGGTCATCGAGCCGACGCTCGTGACCGAGCCGCTCGCGCGGATCTTGCCCGGGTTCGGGGGCACCGTGTACGCGTGCGGGCCGGACGCGATGCTGCGGGCCGTGGCGGCGCTCGCGGCCGAGCACGGCGTCCGCTGCCAGGTGGCGATGGAGGCGGCGATGGCGTGCGGGTTCGGCGCGTGCTACGGCTGTGCCGCGCGCGTCGACGGGAGCTGGAAGCGCCTCTGCGTCGAGGGGCCTGTGCTGGAGGCCGGCCGTGTCCTCGCTTGAGACGTCGTTCTGCGGCGTTTCCCTGCGCTCGCCGCTCGTCAACGGGTCGGGCACGCTCGACGCCCTCCACGCCGGGACGCTCGGCCTGGGCGCCTTCGTGACGAAGACCGTGACGCTGCATCCTCGCGACGGAAACCCGCCGCCGCGGATCGCGGAGACGCCGGCCGGGATGGTGAACTCGATCGGGCTCGCCAACCCCGGCCTCGACCGCTTCTGCGACCATGACCTTCCCGGCCTGGCCGAGCTGGACGTGCCGGTGATCGTGAGCGTCGGCGGCTGGTCGCCCGCGGAGTACGCGGCCGCCGTCGCCCGCGTCGGCCGGCACCCGGCCGTCGCCGCCTTGGAGCTCAACGTGTCGTGCCCGAACGTCGAGTCAGGGTGCATCTCGATCGGCACCGACGCCGCCGAGACGCGGGCGCTGGTGGAGCGCTGCCGGGCCGAGACCGACGTGCCGATCCTGACGAAGCTCTCGCCGACGGTGACCGATATCGCCGCGATCGCAACGGCGGCGGCCGAGGGCGGGACGCACGCCCTCGTCCTCATCAACACCCTCCGCGGGATCGCCATCGACCGCGCCAGCCTGCGGCCCCTCCTCGGCGGAGGCGGCGGCGGGCTCTCGGGGCCCGCCGTGAAGCCCGTGGCGCTCCACGCCGTGTACCACGCCTACGCCGCGACCGGGCTTCCCATCATCGGGATGGGCGGCGTCTCGACGGCCGCCGACGTGGTCGAGTTCCTGGCCGCGGGGGCCGCGCTGGTGGGGCTCGGGACGGCGCTCTTCCGGGCGCCGGGCGTCGTCGCCGGGGTACTCGGTGACCTCAGCGAGGACCTCGTCCGGCGCGGCGTTGATAGCCCCGGCGCGCTCGTCGGCGCGGCCCACGAGGGTATCTCAACCTCAGCCAAAGCTTGAGGGTTCTGGGCCGGAATTCCGGTTATTCTGGCCGTTCCCTCCCGGTTGCAGACGCTCGGGCCATGGGTATAATCGCCCCCTACGATGACGCCGGCTACCCTGTCCCACACGCCCTCCCGATCGCTCGATCAGCGGATGGACGCACTGAATCGGGCCAATCAGATCAGGGTACGGCGGGCCCAGCTGAAGCGCGATCTGAAGGCCGGGCGGGTGCGAATCCACGACATCATCGCCGAGCCTCCGGAGGAGATCCTGACGGCGAAGGTGTACGACGTGCTCATGGCCGTGCCCCGGCTCGGCAGGGTGAAGTCGACCCGGCTCCTCACCCAGTGCCGGATCAGCCAGTCGAAGACCGTGGGCGGGCTCTCCGACCGGCAGCGCGGCGAGCTGCTCGACCTCTTCCGCTCGTAGCCGGACGGCCAGCCGGGCGGGGCCGCTGATGCCCGCGCGCCTGTTCGTCGTCTCGGGGCCGTCGGGGGTGGGCAAGGGCACGGTCATCCGGGGCGCGCGCGCCCAGCTCCCCGAGCTGGCGGTCGCCACCTCGGCGACGACGAGGCCGCGGCGACCGGGCGAGAAGGACGGGCGCGAGTACCACTTCCTGGAAGCCCCTGAGTTCGAGCGCCGGGTCGCGGCGGGCGACTTCCTGGAGCATGTATCCTACGCGGGGAATCGCTACGGCACGCTTCGGAGCGAGGTCGAGCGGCGACTCGAGCGCGGCTGTGACGTGGTGCTCGAGATCGAGGTCGTCGGAGCACGCGCGGTCAAGCGGCAGATGCCGGACGCGGTGCTCGTCTTCATCGCGCCGCCGGAGATGGCCGACCTCGGCCGCAGGCTGCGCCGGCGCGACACCGACAGCGACGAGGAGATCGAAGACAGGATGCGGATCGCCCGCACCGAGATGGAAGCCAAGCCGGAATTCGACTACGTGATCACGAACGACGACGCCGGGCGGGCGTCCGCCGAGCTGGCGGCGCTCGTCCGGTCGATGCGCCAGCACGAGGAGCGCCCATGATCCATCCCAAGATCGACGACCTGCTCGACAAGGTCGACAGCAAGTACGCCCTGGTGATCGCCGCCGCGCGGCGCACCCGGCAGATCAACGACTACCACGGCCAGCTCGGCGAGGGCACGTTCGAGAGCTTCGCGCCGCCGCTCGTCGAGTCGCGGTCGAAGAACTTCCTGACGATGGCCCTCGAGGAGATTGCCGCCGGCCAGCTCAAAGTCGAGCTGCCGACCCGGCCGGCCCTCAAGAAGAAGAAGTAGCGTCGTTACCGGCCGCCCTGCTACGGGTATGACGCCGGTGACGATGCGGTGACCGACTGCGGCGGGCCGATCCAAACATTGAGGAGGCAGACGGACCCTGCCACACTACGGGCATGATCATGGTGGGGGTGTGCGGCGGGGTCGCCGCGTACAAGGCGTGCGAGCTTGTGCGCCTGCTGGTTCGAGGCGGCCACGACGTGCAGGTCGTCCAGACCCCCGACTCGCAGCGGTTCGTCGGCCCGACGACCTTCGCCGCGCTCTCCCGCCGGCCCGTCCTGGTCGACGGAGGCGAGGCCGTCTTTCCGCACCTCGAGGCATCGGCCGACGCCGACCTCCTGTGCATCGCCCCGCTGACTGCGACGACGCTCGCCCGGATCGCCCGCGGTGAGGCGGCGAACGTGCTCACGGCGACCGCGCTCGCGTTCACCGGGCCGATCGTCGCCGCGCCGGCGATGAACCCCCGCATGTGGAGGGCCGACGCCACCCGCGAGAACCTGCGCCTCCTGGCACGGCGCGGCATCGAGACGGTCGGCCCGGCGCTCGGCGACACGGCCGAGGGCGAGGTCGGAGTCGGCCGCATGGCCGAACCCGAGGAGATCCTCGCGGCCGTGACGGCACGGCTGGCCGCCGGTCGCAGCATGGCCGGCCTGCGCGTCCTCGTCACGGCCGGGGGCACCCGCGAGCCCCTCGACGCCGTCCGCTACATCGGCAACAGGTCGTCCGGGCGGATGGGCGTCGCCGTCGCCGACGAGGCGGCCCGCCGGGGCGCAGACGTCACGCTCGTCCTCGCGGCCGCCACCGCCGCGCCGTCGACCCCGGTCACGGTCATCCACGCCGAGTCGGCCGCCGAGCTCGAGCGCGTGACGCTGGCCGAGGCGGCGAAGGCAGATGTCGTCGTCATGGCGGCGGCCGTCTCCGACTACCGGCCCGCGACGGCCGCGGCCGGCAAGCGGGCGAAGTCCGGTGACCCGTGGCACGTGACGCTCGAGCCGACCCCGGATATCCTCGCTCTGCTGGGAGCCTCGCGGCGACCCGGGCAGGTGCTGGTCGGGTTCGCCGCGGAGCACGGCGACGGAGGCGTCGAACGGGCACGCGAGAAGCTCGACCGCAAGCGCGCGGACATGATCGTGATGAACGACATCAGCCGGCGGGATATCGGATTCGACTCGGACGAGAACGAATTGACGCTCGTGACGTCACAGCTGGAGACGAGCGTCTCTCGCCGCAGCAAGCGCGCGTGCGCGGCCGCGATATGGGATGCCGTCGCGCTCCCCGTCCGCGCCGACGCGGAGCCGGCGCCCGCATGAGCGACTCACCCCGACCAGAGAGGATCCGCCCGGTGGAAGCCCAGATTCAGCCCGACTCCCCCGTCCCCGAGGACATCGCCGCCGCAGCCGACACCGCCGGCCGGGTGGTGCAGAACGTCGCCCGCGTCATCCACGCGCCCCGCCACCTGATCGAGCGCTGCGTGCTTGCGGTCATGTGCGAGGGCCACATCATCCTCGAGGACTTCCCGGGCGTCGGCAAGACGATGCTCGCCAAGTCGATCGCGCGCTCGCTCGACTGCGAGTTCGCCCGTGTGCAGGCGACCCCCGACCTGCTCCCGTCGGACATCACCGGGGTCTCGGTGTTCAACCTGCAGGGGAACGAGTTCGAGTTCAAGCCGGGCCCGGTGTTCGCCAACATCGTCCTGGTCGACGAGATCAACCGCGCCTCGCCCAAGACGCAGTCGGCGCTGCTGGAGTGCATGCAGGAGGTGCAGGTGACGGTCGACGGCACCACCCACCGGCTGGCGCGGCCGTTCACCGTCATCGCCACCCAGAACCCGATCGAGTACGAGGGCACGTTCCCGCTGCCGGAGGCGCAGCTCGACCGGTTCACGATGCGGCTCACGCTCGGCTATCCCGATCTCGACGCCGAGGCGCGCATGCTCTCCGAGCACGCCGCCACCGAGCCGATCGAGACGCTCGAGCCGGTGTCGACGGCGACCGAGGTCGAGGACGCCATCGCGGCCGTCAAGACGGTCTTCGTCGAGGACAGCCTGCACCGGTACGTCGTCGCCATCCTGAACCACACGCGCACGGACACCCGGCTCGCCCTGGGGGCATCCCCGCGGGCGGGGATCTCGCTCCTGCGCGTGGCAAAGGCGCACGCCGTCATGCGCGGGCGCGACTATGTCGTTCCCGGCGACGTGAAGGATGTGGCGACCGACGTCCTCACCCACCGCGTCATCCTCGCGCCCGAGGCGCGCACCGCCGGGGTCGACGCCGCGGAGTCCATCCGCGAGGCCGTCGAGCGAACGCCGGTCCCGGTATGACGACCCGCGGTCGCCGGCTGCTCGCGCTCGCGCTCGGCCTCTACGTCGCGGCGTGGGGCTTCGGCACCGGGGCCATGTTCGCCGTCGCGGTGAGCCTGGCGATCGTGCCGGCCGCCGCCTGGGGGTGGGTGCGCCTGCTCGACCGGCCGATGCGCCTGCGCCGGCGAAGCGGGCACCTCGAGCTCGTCGAGGGACAATCCTTCGCCGTGTCGCTCGAGGTCGCCGCCGACGGCGGGCCGCTCCCAGGCCGCGCCGTCGTCGTCGACCACGTCGGCGCGACGCCGGTGACGACGCCGGTCGTGCGCGTCGGCCACACGCTGCGGGGCCGGTACGAGGTCGAGTCGGCGCTTCGCGGTCGCTACCGGCTCGCCGGTGCCGAGGTCATCATGGCCGATGGGTTCGGCCTGGCCGAGGCGCGGATCACGCTCGACCGCGCCGACGAGGTGATCGTCTACCCGCGCGTCTACGCGCTCGAGGGCCTCTTCACCGACGCCGGCGGCGCCTCAGGCGAGCACGGCCGCGCGCTCCTGCACCGCACGGCGGGCTACGACCTGCACTCCATCCGCGACCACCAGCAGGGCGAGAGCCTGCGCCGGGTGCACTGGCGCTCGACGGCCAAGCGGCGGCGGCTGATGGTGAAGGAGCTCCAGGACACGCCCCGCGACGAGGCCGCCGTCCTCCTCGACGGCGATCCCCAGGCCGTGGTCGGGGAGGCTCCCGACTCGACCTTTGATGTCCAGGTGCGGGCGGCGGCGTCGCTCCTGCACCGCCTCGTCGAGTCGGGCCAGCGCAGCTCGCTCGTGATCCACGCCGCCTCCCGCGAACGCGTCCGGCTCGGCGGAGGCGGCGGAGAGTGGGCCACCGCGCTCGGCGCGCTGGCCGCGGCCGAGGCGACCGCGCCCAAGTCGCTCGCGGCGGCGCTCGGCGAGAGCGCGCAGGCGTCGGCGTCGGTCGATGCGGCCCGGGTGTTCGTCGTCACCGCGGCGCTCTCGGCCGAGTTGGCCGAGCGCCTGCTGGGGCTTCGCTCCGCCCAGCGCGACTTCGCGGTGGTGTGGGTGGACGCGGAGGCGCGCGGCACAGGTCGCCGGTCCCAGGGCGCCGAGGCCGCTGCGCTTCGCATGACCCGCTCCGGCGCCGCGCTCGCCCGCATCGGACCGGGGGACGACATCGGCCATGCCCTCTCCGCCCCGTCGCTGCGGCTGGTGGTGGCCAGTGGATAGGCGCGCCGGACAGGCGGCCGTCCTCGCCGCGATGATCCTCTACGGGGCGCTCCACTGGGCGCAGATGGAGCATCCCGTCGTGTCCTTCCCGGCGCTCGTCCTGCTCGGGATCCTCGCCTGCGTGCCGGCGGCCGTCGCCGTGCGGCAACCGCGGTGGGCGGCGCTGGCCGTAACGCCGCTCTCCGTCATCCTCGCCGTCGGCATCGTCACCGGCCTCTGGCCGTGGCACACGCACGGAAGGCTCTACCCCGGCGCCGTCTGGGCCGAGCTCGAGAACGGCCTCCGGTCGTGGTTCATCGCCCACACGCCGTTCGACGCCGGCCGGTTCGTGTCGGTCGACCACGACCTGCGGCTGGGCTTCTTCGCGCTTGCCCTCGCCCTGGCGTGGGTCCTTCTGTACCGCGGCTGGGCGCTCGCTGCGGTCGGCATCGCGTTCGTCATGTTCGCCATGCCGAGCACGGTCGTAACCCTGTCGGCGGGCCCCTTCCGGGCGGCGGTGTTCCTCGCCCTCGCGCTGGCGGCGCTCTACGTCACCGGCACGCGCGTCCCGCAGACGGGCGCGCTGCCCCAGGCGGCGGCGCTCGGCGTGGCGGCCGTCGCGGCGGGCCTCGTCGTCGGCTCGGCGCCGGGCGTCAGCAAGGCGGCATTCCTCGGCTGGCAGCACTGGAATCCGCTCGCCCGGCCGCCGAAGAGCGTCAACGTCAACTATGTCTGGGACCAGACCTACGGGCCGCTTCACTGGCCCAAGCACAAGACCGTCGTCATGGACGTCTGGTCACGCGTGCCGCTCTACTGGAAGGCGGCCGACCTGACGGTCTTCAAGAACAACCACTGGGAGATCGGGCCCGAGGTGACACCGCTCCGAAGCACGATGGGGGGCTCGTTCGCCATGCCTGAGTGGACGCAGCCGGCGAACGCCACCCTGGCAAACGATTCCGACATCGCCACAGTGCGGGTGAAGGTGCAGGGCCTGGCCGACCAGCATCTGATCGGCGCCGGACAGCCGCTTCGCTGGACCCTGCCAGAGGGTGCTCGCGCCAACGTCAGCATCGACGGGACCGTCACCATGTCGAGCGACCTAAAGCGGGGGACGACATACGAGATGACGGCGTACGCGCCAAACCCGAGCCCGACCGAGCTGGCGTCGACCGGATCCGCGTACGGGGGGGACGTGACTGCCGGGATCACGGTCGGCGATCAGATCATTCCGCCGTTCGGATCGGGCAAGACCGTGAAGGTGCCGCTCTCCCGAGGCTACATCCGCGCATCGAACCAGGTATGGCACCGCTCCTTGGCGGATCAGGCCGACGATCCCTTCAGCGCGGCGGTGCTCATCGAGCACTATCTGCGCTCCAACAAATTCCACTACGACTTGACGCCGCGATTCAAAAAGGGCGTTCCGCCCCTGGTCGACTTTCTGAGCAGATCCCACCACGGCTACTGCCAGATGTTCTCCGGGGCCATGGCGCTCGTCCTGCGCCTACATGGCATTCCCGCCCGAGTGGCGGTCGGGTTCACGAGCGGACAGGCGCCGGCGAACCACGACGACCCGTATGTGGTGACCGACCACAACGCTCACGCCTGGGTCGAGGTCTACTTCCCGGGCTACGGTTGGCTGCCGTTCGAGCCGACGCCCGGCCGGCACCTGACGCAGGTCTACTCGACCTCCACCGTGAGCTTCGAGCATTCATTCCAGGGCGCCGGGGTGAGCGCGCAGTACAAGGACCTGCCGACGCTGAGAAAGTACCTCGAGGATCAGGGCACCGGCGACGCAGCACCCGGGCCCAAGAAGGGCGATCCCCTGTACAAGCAGTACCTCTCCCGCCGCCACGGCGGCTTCGGCCCGGTCACGGTGGGCGTCGGCGGCTCATCGGGCGGCGGCGGCCACTTCCTGCGCTGGGCGTTCTGGGCGTTCCTCGCGACGCTTGCGGCCGTGCTCCTCTTCAAGCTCGTCACGGTGCGGTGGCGCTACCTGCGCCGCGGCCCGCGCGCGCAGGCGTCGGCGGCCTACTTCGACCTGGCGACGTTCGTCGGCGACCAGGGCGTCGCCGTTCGCGTCGACCACACGTTCGAAGAGCTGGCCGAGCGGGTGCAGGACGCCTTCGGAGTGCCGACGACGGGGTTCGCGCGCGCCGCGACCCGGGCCCGGTACGCGCCGATGGCCCGCGCCCGCCACGCCGAGGCCGAGGTACGCCGCGAGCTCCGCGGCGTGAAGCGCGGCGTCCGTAGCCGGCTGACGGCCCGGGAGCGGGCGACGGGCGCGGTCAGGCTGCGATCGGCGCTTTCGGCGGCGTCGAGGCGGGAATGAGATCCGAGGTGGCGGCGTTGGCTCATCACCGCATCCAATCGCGCCGATTACGAAGGTATGGAGCCCGAGGACACCTACGCCCTCTTCCAGCGCGGCCGCGCCCACCTCGAGCGGGGTGACAACGCCCAGGCGACCGTCTCGCTCGAGAAGGCAAAGCGCCGCGAGCCGGACAAGGCCTCGATCCGCGAGGCGCTCGGCGTCGCCTACCTGCGGCTGCACCGGTACGAGGAGGCGGCGGCGGAGTTCGAGCACATTCTCGCCGCGGCCCCGGCCAACCACTACGCACATTACTGCCTCGGCCGCTGCCTCGTGCGGCTGGGCCAGCCGCGGATGGCGGCCGGGCACTACAAGATGGCGGCCTGGCTGCGGCCGGAGGTGAGCTACTACCAGGAGGCCGTCGACGGCCTCCTCGACTGACCCCGGCGCTTACCGGGCCGGGCTCTCGAGCCAGATCGTGACGGGGCCGTCGTTCACGAGCGCGACCTGCATGTGCGCGCCGAACCGGCCCTCGCGCACCGGGACTCCGAGCCGCTCGAGCTCGGCCACGAACGCGGCCACGAGCCGTTCCCCCTCGGCCGGGTCGGCGGCGGCCGTGAAGCCGGGCCGGTTCCCTCGCGAGGCGTCGGCGTAGAGGGTGAACTGCGGGACGACGAGTACCTCGCCGCCGACGTCCGTGACGGAGAGGTTCATCCGCCCGTCGGCGTCCGCAAACACCCGCAGGCGGGCGACCTTGCCGGCCGTCCAGGCCGCGTCCGCGTCCGAGTCGCCGGCACCGGCCGCGACCAGAACGAGGAGGCCGGCGGCGACGGCCGCGACCTCTTCGGACGCCACCGTGACGGACGCCTGGGTCACGCGCTGGACGAGGGCACGCACCGGCCGCAGTTTCTCACCTCGTTGGAACCGCTGCTAGACTTCAGGCCGAATCGAGACGTCTATCGATGGTCGTCGAGGTGGGTGCGAGCCCGCCTCTTTTTTCGCCCGAATGAACCGAATGTCACATCTTCAACACGAGATCGAGACCACGCTGGCAGCTCGCGTGCCCGGCGTCGAAGTGGTGCTGGCCGACCAGCCGGCCCCCGGCCGCGTGCGCGTTTTCATCGACCGGCCCGGCGGCGTCGACCTCGACCTGTGCGAGCGGGTGAGCCGCGAGCTGAGTCCGCTCCGGGAGCGCTACGCGCTCGAGGTCTCCTCGCCCGGCCTCGACCGGCCGCTGGCGAAGCCCGCCCACTATCAGTCCGCCGTCGGCCGCCGCATCGCGGTCCGGACGGACACCCCGATCGACGGCCGCAGGCGCTTCGACGGCGCGCTCGAGGCCGCCGACGACGACGGGATCTTGATCGACCAGGACGGGCACACCGTGCGGATCGCGTACTCCGCGATCCGCCGCGGCAACGTGGTGTACGACCCGGCAGGAGGAGCGTCGTGAGCAAGGAGATCCTGGAAGGCGTGAGGCTCGTCGAGAAGGAGAAGGGCATCGAGCCCGGGACGCTCCTGTCCGCGATCGAGGACGCGCTTCTGGCTGCCTACCGCAAGATGCCGGACGCGCGCCACCCGGTGCGCGTCGACCTCGACCGCGAGACGCTCGATTTCACGGCGTGGAGCGTCACCCCGGACGCCTGGTCGGCCTACCTCGAGGCGCATCCGCACCATCAGGTGCTGGCGGAGGCGCCGGTCGAGGTGGCCGAGCCGGTCCCCGGAGGCGACGAGCAGCCAATCGACGAGGAGCCGGAGCCTGAGCCGGAGATCGAGTGGGACTGGTTCTCCCGGGACGCCCTGGTCGACGTCACGCCCGAGAACTTCAGCCGCATCGCCGGCCAGACCGCGAAGCAGGTGCTGCGCCAGCGGATCAACGAGGCCGAGCGGTCGATGATGTACGACGAGTACGCCGACCGTGTCGGTGAGATCGTCACCGGGATCGTCCAGCAGGACGACCACCGGTACGCGTTCGTCGACCTGGGCCGGATGGAGGCCATCCTGCCGGGCTCCGAGAAGGTGCCGGGCGAGCGCTACGAGCAGGGAAGCCGGATCAAGGCGGTCATCATCGAGGTGCGCGCCGAGGGCAAGGGCCCCCAGGTGGTGCTGTCGCGCCGCTCCGACGAGCTGATCCGCCAGCTCTTCGAGCTCGAGGTGCCCGAGATCGCTGACGGCCTCGTCGAGATCCGCGCCGTGGCGCGCGAGCCCGGCTATCGCGCCAAGATCGCGGTCGAATCGAAGACCCAGGGCGTCGACCCGGTGGGCGCGTGCGTCGGCCCACGTGGGTCGCGCGTGCGAATGGTCGTCTCCGAGCTGCGGGGCGAGAAGATCGACATCATCCCCTGGAACGACGAGCCGGCCCGGTTCGTCGCCAAGGCGCTCGCGCCGGCCAAGGTGCGCGAGGTGTACGTGGACGACGAGCACCGCCAGGCGACCGTCGTCGTGCCCGACGGCGAGCTTTCGCTGGCGATCGGCAAGGAGGGGCTGAACGCCCGTCTCGCCCACCGCCTCACCGGGTGGCGCATCGACATCGTGTCCGAGACGGAGTACTACGCCGAGGAGGCGGACCAGACGTACACGGGCGTCGACGACGAGGAGGACGAGTTCCCCGGCCGCTGCATCGCCGTCACGTCCTCCGGCAAGCGCTGCCCGAACCAGGCGCTCGAGGGCAGCCGCTACTGCGGCGTCCCCGCGCACCGCGAGCTGGCCCGGGCCGAGGAGGCGAACGCGTAACGCGCCGCGAGCCGATCCGCCAGTGCGCCGGGTGCGGCGCCAGGAGACCTCAGGCGGAGCTGGTTCGGCTGCGTGCGGTGGACGGGACGCTCGTGATCGACCGCGACCGGCGCTCGGGAGGCCGGGGAGCGTATCTCTGCCCGAGCAGGGCCTGCGCGGGAGCCGCCCGGCGGCGGGGCGCCCTCGCCCGCAGGCTACGATGCGCCCTCACCGTCCCGGCCGATCTCGGCGACCGGATCGCGCTTGAGCGGCCGCCGGCCGCGTGGAAGAATTGAGTCGTATGGCAAAGAAGACCGCCGAACAGGACAAGACCGCAGCGCCGCAGGAGCCGGAGCAGGCGACGCCCGACGTCGTCGACGACGACGAGGCCCGCCGCGTCTACGGCGAGAAGGCCGCGGCGCCCCAGCAGGGCCAGGGCCAGCCCGGGCGGCACACGCGGCCGCAGCGGGGCGCGGCCCCGCGCGGCAAGCGCCGGGTCGTGATCGATGCGCAGGCCGGGCGCCGCCCCGGGCAGAAGCGGGAGCGAAGCGCCCAGCGCCCCGTTGAGCGGCGCGAGCCGGACGTGCCGACGGGCCCGGTCAAGGTGCCGTCCGGCATTACGGTCAAGGACCTGGCCGAGAAGCTCGGCGTCTCCTCGGCCAAGATCATCACGACGATGATGGCGGCGGGCGAGATGGTGCAGATCACCCAGTCGCTGAGCGACGAGGCCGTCGAGCTGATTGGGGACGAGCTGAAGCGCGAGATCACGATCCAACACGCCGCCGACGAGGAGGCCGAGGAGGTCACGTTCGAGGATGCCCCAGAGTCGCTGCAGGCGCGACCGCCGGTCGTGACCATCATGGGGCATGTCGACCACGGCAAGACGACGCTCCTCGACGCGATCCGCGAGTCGGCGGTCGTCGCCACCGAGGCCGGCGGGATCACCCAGCACATCGGCGCCTACCAGGTCGACGTGGACGGGCGCAAGGTCACCTTCCTGGACACCCCCGGCCACGAGGCCTTCACGGCCATGCGCGCCCGCGGCGCAAAGGTCACGGATGTCGCGGTGCTCGTCGTCGCAGCGGACGACGGCGTCATGCCGCAGACGCTCGAGGCCATCGACCACGCCCGTGCCGCGAACGTGCCGATCGTGGTCGCGGTCAACAAGATCGACCGCCCCGACGCGAACCCCGATCGGGTGCGCACCGAGCTCGCCACGCACAACCTGCAGCCCTCCGAGTGGGGCGGCGAGACGATCTTCGAGGACGTCTCCGCGAAGGCGAAGCAGAACCTGGACAAGCTGCTCGAGTCGATCCTCCTGCAGGCGGACGTGCTCGAGCTCAAGGCCAATCCGGACGCCTCGGCGTCCGGCGTGATCATCGAGTCCCGGCTCGACGTCGGCCGCGGCCCCGTGGCGACGCTCCTCGTCCAGCGCGGCACCCTGCGCGTCGGCGACGCGATCGTCGCCGGCGACGCCTGGGGCAAGGTGAAGGCGCTGAACGACCACAAGGGCAAGCGGGTGCGCGACGCCGGCCCGGGCGTCCCGGTCGAGATCCTCGGCTTCGACCGGCCGCCGCCGGCCGGCGAGCCCGCCCGCGTGGTCGAGAACGAGCGCGTCGCCCGCCAGTCCGCTCAGCAGCGGGCCCAGCGCCTGCGGGCCGAGATGCTCGCCAAGCGCACGCCGTCCGTCAGCCTCGAGGATCTCTTCTCGCAGGTGCAGGAGGGCGCGGTCCGCGAGCTTGCCCTCATCATCAAGGCGGACGTGCAGGGATCGGTCGAGGCGGCCGTCGACGAGATCTCGAAGATCCAGCACGAGGAGGTCACGGTCCGCGTCATCCACTCGGGCGTCGGCGGCATCGTCGCGTCGGACATCATGCTCGCCGCCGCCTCGAACGCGATCGTCGTCGGCTTCAACGTGCGCCCGAACGCCGAGGCCAAGGCCCTCGCCGAGCGCGAAGGCGTCGACATCCGCACCTACCGCGTCATCTACCAGCTGACCGAGGACATCCAGCAGGCGCTCCTGGGCATGCTCGCCCCCGAGCAGGTGGAGGAGGTGCTGGGCGAGGCCGAGGTGCGCCAGATCTTCCGTGCCTCTCGCGTGGGCACGATCGCCGGCTGCATGGTGACGCAGGGGGTCATCCAGCGCGGCGGCCGCGTCCGCATCGTCCGCGACGGGACGATCGTCCACGACGGGCGCATCGAGAGCCTGAAGCGGTTCCAGGACGACGCCCGCGAGGTGGCCCAGGGCTTCGAGTGCGGTCTCACCCTCGAGAACTTCAACGACATCAAGGAAGGCGACGTGCTCGAGGCCTACACGGTCCGCGAGGTGGCGCGCACCGCGTAGCCTCTTGCGGTCTACGCCCGGCTATGCGACTTCGCGCATAGCCGGGCGCGCTCGTTTGTGGGCGGTCGTGCGCCCCGTCGGCTCCTTGCAGGGTCGGCCTACGTCGGCCTCAATGCATAAAAGGAGCCGCTCGCGTTGCGGGACGCTTCTGCGGGCGCCAAGCGCTACGGTGTGTCCATGCCGTCGGGGTTCGTGGGCATCCTCACCTTCGACCTGCACCTGCCGAACGGCGGCTCGCTCAAGGGCAAGCGCAGGCACCTCCTGCATACGAAGGCGCAGCTCGAGCGCCGCTTCGGCGCCGCCGTCGCCGAGGTCGAGTTCCACGACCTGTGGCAGCGCTCGCGCCTCACGATGGCGGTCGTCCGCCGCGAGCACTCGGCCGTCCGGCAGGCGCTCGCCGACGCCGAGCGCTACCTCTCAGCCCAGGAGTTCGAGCTCCTCGCCTGCCGGACGACCGTCATGAGCCCCGAGGACGAGCGGTGACCGAGCGGATGCGGCGCGTGAACGAGGCGCTCCACCAGGTGCTCGCCGACGGCGTCGAGGAGCTGGGGGATCCGGGCCTCGGGTTCGTGACGGTGACGGCCGTCCGGGCCACGCCGGATCTCGGCCGTGCCGACGTCTACGTGAGCGTCCTCGGCTCGGACCGGCGCCGCGCCAGGAGCCTCAAGACGCTCGAGCGGGCCCACGGCGTGCTGCAGAGCCGTGTTGCACGCGAGCTGCACCTCAAGCGCACTCCGCAGCTTTCCTTCCACTATGATGAGAGTGTCGACCGGGCGATGCGGCTGAGCGACCTCTTGGCCCAGGGTTCGCCGCCACCGGCCGACTCCGACTCCGAATGAGCGACATCGCACCTGAAGGCGACCTGCAGGCGGTGGTCGCAGCTCTCGCTGCGGCGGACTCCGTGCTCGTCGCGACCCACGAGAATCCCGACGGCGACGCCATCGGCTCGATGACGGCCGCGGCCGCCGGCCTGCGCCAGCTGGGAAAGGCCGTCCGCATGTACCTCGAGCCGCAGTCGACCATCCCCCATGAGGTGAGCTTCCTCGACACCGAGGGCATCGAGCGGCGCATCGAGCCCGCCTCGATCGCCGGCTGGACGCTGCTCGCGCTCGACTGCGGGAACGAGCGCCGCCTGGGCGAGCTCGAGGCCCAGCTGCGCGAGCAGGCCGGCTGCGTCGTCGACGTCGACCACCACCACGACAACAGCCGCTTCGGCGACGTCAACCTGGTCGACGGGCACGCATCGTCGACCGCAGAGATCATGACCCGCGTCTTCGACGGTCTCGGCGTCGAGATCACGCCCGCCATCGCCGAGGCGCTCTACGTCGGCCTCGTCACCGATACCGGCCGCTTCCAGTACCGCACGACGAGCCCGGACGCCCTGCGGCTCGCCGCGCGCCTCGTCGAGGCCGGCGTCGACGTCCACCGGATCTTCGAGCTCGTCTTCGAGTCGGTGCAGCTGGGCAAGCTCTCGCTGCTCGGCCGGGTGATCGAGCACACCGTACCCTACTACGGCGGCCGCCTGCTCGTCTCGCACGTGACCCGCGAGGACCTGGCGCTCGTGGCGGGCGACGAGGCGACCACGGAGGGGCTGATCGACCACCTTCGCGCGGTCGAGGGGGTGCAGGTCGCGGGGCTCATCCGCGAGCAGGTGCCGCTGGCCGACGGCACAATCACGCCCAACCGCGTCTCGCTTCGCTCCCGCGGCCTCATCGACGTCTCCGTCGTCGCGCGGAAATCCCACGGCGGCGGGCACAAGCAGGCCGCCGGCTTCTCGCATCCCGGCACGATCGCCGACATCCGCGAGTTCATCGTCAACGAGGTCGCTGCCCAGCTGGAAGAGCCGGCGGCGTAGGAGTCCTCCGTGTCGCCGGGCCCGATCACCGGCCTCGTCCTGGTCGACAAGCCGGCCGGCCCGTCGTCGTTCGGCGTCCTGCGCTCGCTCCGGCCCGCGCTGGGTGCGAAGCTCGGCCACGCCGGGACGCTCGACCCGTTCGCCACCGGGCTTCTGCTCGTCCTCGCCGGCCGGGCGACGCGCCTGGCGGCCTATCTCTCCGGCCTCGACAAGCGCTACCAGGCCGTGGTCCAGTTCGGGGCGGTGTCGCCGACGCTCGACCCTGAGGGTGAGATCGAGCCGACCGGCGAGGAGACCGGCGAGGACGCGGTGCGGGCCGCGGCGGCGGCGATGGTGGGGGAGATCCGCCAGGCCGTGCCGGCCTTCTCGGCGGTGAAGGTCGACGGACGGCGCGCCTACGCGCGCATGCGGGCGGGCGAGGCGGTGGCGCCCGAGCCGCGCGCGGTCACGATCCACGGCCTCGACGTCGACGCCTTCGACGCCGCGACGCAGCGAGCGCGGATCTCGGTGCGCTGCTCGAAGGGAACCTACGTGCGCCAGATCGCCGCCGACCTGGGGACGGCCACCGGCGCCGGAGCGTACTGCCTCGAGCTGCGCCGGACCGGCGTGGGGGAGTTCGACGTCGCCGAGGCCGGGACGCCCGAGGAGATCGCCGCCCGCCCGGCGGGGCCGTGGTTCCGGCCGCCGGCAGCGGCGCTGCCGCACCTGCCGGCACGCGAGCTCTCGCCTGTCGAGGCCGGCGCCGCGGGCCGCGGGCGCGCCCTCGACCTGCGCGACGAGGCCGGGCCGGTGCGCCTCCTGGCAGGCGGCGAGCTGGTCGCCGTCGGCGAGCCCCGCGCCGGCCGGCTGCGCCCGGTGGTGGTGCTCTCGTGATCGTCCGCCAGAGCCTGCTCGACGTCGACCCCGAGCCGCGCGCCGTGGCGCTGGGAAGCTTCGACGGCGTGCACCGCGGCCATCGCGCGGTGATCGGCGCCGCCGTCGCCGCCGGCACGGCCCTCGGTGTCCGGTCGGCGGTCGTCACGTTCCACCCTCATCCGCTTACGGTCCTTCGCCCTGAGCTGGCCCCGCAGGAGCTCTCGTCGCTCGCGCGCAAGGCGGCGCTCGTCGAGGAGCTCGGGCCCGACGAGATGATCGTGATCCGGTTCGACTGGGCGTTCTCCGAGATCGGCCACGACGGCTTCGCGGAGCGCGTCCTGCACGACGAGCTCGGCGCCCGCCACGTCAGCGTCGGCGAGAACTTCCGCTACGGCCAGGGCGCGCACGGCACGACCGAGACGCTCGCCGCGTCCGGCGCCGTATTCGGCTTCGAGGTGAACGTCGTCCCGCTCCTGCGCCTGGGCGGCGAGCCGGTCTCGTCCTCGCGCATCCGGGCGCTCATCGGCCGCGGCGAGGTCGAGGCGGCCGCCCGCATGCTCGGCCGGCCGCCTTGGGTGGAGGGCGCCGTGGTCCGCGGCGACGGCCGCGGCCGCGGGCTCGGCTTTCCGACCGCGAACCTGTCGCCGCTTCCGAGGACGCCGCTTCCGGCCACCGGCATCTACGCCGGCACCGCGCACCTCCCCGGCTCCGACCATGCCGCGGCGATCTCGATCGGGTACAACCCCACGTTCACCGAGAGCGACGCCATCCGGATCGAGGCGCACCTCCTCGACTTCGACCGCGATATCTACGGCTCGCCGATCCGACTCCAGCTGGCCCACCGGCTCCGCGACGAGCTCCGATTCGAATCGGTGGACGCGCTCGTCGAGCAGCTCCACCGCGACGTCGCCCGGACGCGCGAGCTGCAGCAGGGATGATCCCGGGCGGCGCGGCCGTCTGGGGGGTTATCCGCACCCCGGACGCCGGACGGCCGTATCGCCGCCGGCCTGGGGCGCGGGCATGCTCACGGAACCATGAAGGCGCGCTCGCTCACCACGAAGGTCGGGTCGTACCTCCCCCACGGATGGGGCGACCTCGGCCGTCAGCTGGCCGTGTTCGCGCTGCTCGACATCGCCTACGAGCTCTCGCGGACGCTTGCGGCCGGTGACCGGGCGACCGCGATCCGCCACGCGCACTCGATCGTCGGCGCCGAGCGCGGCCTCGGCCTCTTCCACGAGCTCGCTGTGCAGCGGTTCGCGCTGCATGCGCCGAGCCTGGTGATGGACATCGCCAACTGGACCTACTTCAACTGCCAGTTCACGCTCACCTTCGGCTTCGTGCTGTGGGTGTACCTGCGCCGCAACGACCACTTCGCCCGCCTGCGCAACCTGATCGCGGCGGTGAACCTGATCGGCCTCGTCGGCTACGTGCTCTACCCGGCGGCGCCGCCGCGGATGCTCACCGGGCTCGGCTTCGTCGACTCGCTCGACCAGACCGGCGTCAACCAGCACTCCGGCCTGATCGCCGCCCTGGCGAACCCGTACGCGGCGATGCCGTCGCTGCATACCGCATACGCCATCACCGTCGCCGCGACGGGCCTTGCGGTGACGCGCGGCCGGCTGCGGGTGCTCTGGCTCGCGTACCCGGCGCTGGTCGTGTTCTCGATCATCGCCACCGCCAACCACTTCGTGCTGGACGCCTGCGCAGGCGCGGGCGTTGCCGCGGCGGCGTTCGCGATCGTGTCTCCGCGCACGAGGCGCGCCGTCGCCGTCGCGGCCCTCGCCGGCCTGGGCGCAGTCGCGGCCGCCCGCGCCGCCCGGGCCGGCGACTCGGCTCTCGCCGCGATCGACGGCGCCGCCGTCGAGCTGCTCGTCCTGGCGGTCGTGCTGAACCTGGCCTCGGTCGCAGCCAAGACGTCGGTGTGGCGTCGCACGATCGCCGCGACGCCGGGCGGAGCCGGCGTCCGCCACCGCGATCTCGTCCCCGGCGTCTTCATCGGCTTCCTCTTCAACACCGCCCTGCCGGCCCGGCTGGGCGAGGTGGCGAAGCTCGCCGTGGTCGGGCGGACGACCCGCCGCCGCGGCCTCCAGGTGGGCGCCACCGCGCTCGCCGGGTCGCTGGCAGCCGAGCAGGTCGTGCTCGTCGCGGCTCTCGTCGTGGTGGCAGGCGCGAGCGCGCTCGCGACCGCGGCGGTGCCGGCATGGGCG
>DASQXS010000072.1:0-18517 GCA_035639615.1 Gaiellales bacterium
GGCGTGACCCTGAACCGCCTGTGCGCCTCGGGCCTCGCGGCGGTCACGGCCGCCTGCCATGCCGTCCGCGCCGGCGACGGCGATCTCTTCGTCGCCGGCGGCGTGGAGTCGATGAGCCGGGCGCCGCTGGTGACGGCCAAGCCCGAGCGCGCCTTTCCGCGCGGCGACAGGGTGATGTGGGATACGACCCTGGGGTGGCGGTTCCCGAACCCGCGCATGGAGGCGATGTTCCCGCTCGAGACGATGGGCGAGACGGGCGAGAACGTCGCCGAGCGCTGGTCGGTGAGCCGTGAGGAGCAGGACGAGTTCGCGCTCGCGAGCCAGCGCCGGTGGGCGGCCGCCGACGAGGCGGGCCGGTTCGCCCAGGAGCTGGTCCCGGCCGGCGAGCTGGAGCGGGACGAGCACCCCCGCGCCGACACCGACGCCGACAAGCTGGCCGCGCTCAAGCCGGCGTTCCGCACCGGCGGCACCGTCACGGCCGGCAACTCCTCGGGCATCAACGACGGTGCGGCGGCGCTCGTGATCGCAAGCGCCGAGCGCGCGGACGGCCTCGGCCTGCGGCCGCTGGCCCGCTACGTCGCCGGCGCGGTGGCCGGGGTCGACCCGCGGGTGATGGGGATCGGGCCGATACCGGCCGCACGGAAGGCGCTCCGCCGGGCCGGGCTCGAGGCAGCCGATATCGACCTGGTCGAGCTGAACGAGGCGTTCGCCTCCCAGAGCCTGGTCGTGATCCGCGAGCTCGGCCTCGACCCGGAGCGGGTCAACCCGAACGGCGGCGCCATCGCCGTGGGCCATCCGCTGGGGATGAGCGGCGCCCGGCTCGTGGTGTCGCTGGTCCACGAGCTCCGCCGCCGTCGCGGCCGGTACGGGATGGCGACGCTCTGCGTCGGCGTCGGCCAGGGACAGGCGGCGATCTTCGAGGCGGCATGATCGAGGCCGGCGTCCACATCGGCGGGGAGAGCCGGGCCGGGTCGGTGGCGGCGACGCCGCTTCGGGAGCCGGCGACGGGGGAGGAGCTGGCCAGCACCGCGCTCGGCGGCCGCGACGACGTCGACGCCGCGGTGGCCGCCGCCCGCACCGCCCTGGGCGGCGACTGGGCGCGGGCCGCGCCGACCGAGCGGTCGCGGCTCCTGCACGCCCTGGCCGATGCGGTTCGGGCGAACCGGCGCGAGCTCGCCGAGCTCGAGGCGCGGAACGTGGGCAAGGCGATCGCGTCCGTGAAGGCCGAGCATGCCGCGGCGGTCGAGACGTTCCGCCTCTACGCCTCGGTCGCCGGCTCGGCGACGGGGCGAACCGGCACGCTGGGCGGCTCGCTCACGTACTACTCGCTCAAGCAGCCGGTCGGCGTGTGTGCGCAGATCGTGCCGTGGAACTACCCGCTGATGCTCGCGGCGTGGAAGCTCGCGCCGGCGCTCGCCGCAGGCTGCACGGTCGTGCTCAAGCCCGACCCGCGCACGCCCCTCACGGCGCTTCGGCTGGCGGAGCTGGCCGCCGAGGTCGGCGTCCCCGCCGGCGTCGTGAACGTCGTCCCGGCGGAGGGCCCGGGCGCCGGCGCGCACCTCGTCAGCCATCCCGGCGTCGATAAGGTCGCGTTCACCGGCTCGACCGCGACGGGCGGGGAGATCATGCGCCTCTGCTCCCGGCCGATCAAGCGGCTGACGCTCGAGCTCGGCGGCAAGAGCCCGAACATCGTTTTCGCCGATGCCGACCTCGACGAGGCGGTGCCGGCGTCGGTGTGGTCGATCTACTACTCCGCCGGCCAAAGCTGCGAAGCGCGGTCGCGGCTCCTCGTGGAGCGGTCGGCGTACGACGAGGTGCTCGCCAGGTTCGCCGAGGCGGCCGGCCGCCTTCGCGTCGGCGACCCGCTCGACCCCGAAACGCAGATGGGCTCGCTGGTCGACGACGACCACCGCCGCCGGGTACACGGCTACGTCGAGCGCGCGGTCGGCACCGGCGCCGAGCTGCGGCTGGGCGGCGAGATCACCGACGGCGCGGGCGCCTTCTACCCGCCCACGGTCCTCGCGGGGGTCGACGCCGGTTCTGAGGCGGCCCAGGAGGAGATCTTCGGCCCCGTGGTCGCGGTTACCCCGTTCGAGGACGAGGCCGATGCGATCCGGATCGCAAACGGCGTCCGCTACGGCCTCATGGCCACCGTCTGGACCGGTGACCCCAACCGGGCCCAGCGCCTGGCCCGGCGGATCAACGCCGGCACGGTCGGCCTGAACATGCCCTACACCGCCTTCCCGGGCGTCGCCTTCGGGGGCTTCAAGCAGTCGGGGTTCGGGCGCGAGCTGTCGCCGGTCGCGATGGAGGACTACCTCGAGGAGAAGTCGGTGATCGTCGCCGCGGGCACGAGGCCGGCAAACCCGTTCGGACTGTGAGGTGCACGCGATGGTGAAGGTGATGGTCCTCTACGAGCAGGTCCCCGACGCCGGGCTGTACGCGCACCACGTCGAGCTGTGCCGGGCCGTGCCGGGCGGCGTCTTCCGCCACGGCGCCGTGTTCGGGAGCCCATTCGGCGAGCCGGCGTACCGCTACGTCGCCGAGTGGGAGTTCGGCGACCGTGCCGCCTTCGCGGAGGCGAGCCGCACGCCGGAGTTCGCCGAGACCGGGCGGCATGCGCAGGAGCTCGGGGTGCCGTTCACCGTGCTGTTCGCCGAGGCCGAGTAGGTGGAGCCGACCTACCCCAGCCCGCGCGACCCCGGCGAGCTCGGCTTCGAGTCGATCATCTACACGAAGGCGCCGCCCCGGGGCACCATCACCCTCAACCGCCCGGAGGTGCTGAACGCGTTCGACTTCCGGATGCTGCGCGAGCTGGCGCGGGCCTGCGAGGACGCGTCGTGGGACGACGCCGTCCGCGTCCTCGTCGTGACCGGGGCCGGCCGGGCCTTCTGCGTCGGCGCAGACCTGAAGAGCTGGAGCGCCGACTACCTGGGGAAGCCGGGCGAGTACTGGAAGTGGTTCGGCGCATTCAAGGACGCTCACGACCGGCTCCGCGAGATCGGGAAGCCGACCGTGGCCCGGATCAACGGGATCTGCGTCGGCGGCGGGAACGAGCTCCAGATGGCATGCGACCTGGCGGTGATGGCCGACGATGCCGTCATCCGCCACGTCGGCCCCGAGCACGGGTCGGTGCCCGCGGGTGGGGCGACGCAGTGGCTGCCCGTGATGGTGGGAGACCGCCGGGCCCGTGAGATCCTGATGCTGTGCCGGGAGATCCCGGCCGTGCGGGCGGCGGAGTGGGGGCTTGTGAACCGGGCGGTGCCCGGATCAGAGCTCGACGCCGCGATCGACGACATGGTGGAGGAGCTGGCCCGGAAGCTGCCACAGACCATGCGCTACACCAAGCACCAGCTCAACTTCTGGCGCGACCTGGCCTGGCATCAGACCGCCGGCCACGCCCGCGACTGGCTGGCGCTCTCGATGGCCACCGACGAGCCGGCCGAGGCCGTTCGCGCCTTCCTGGAGCGGCGATGAGCGATCCTCTCGTCCTCGTCGACCGCGAGCCGCCGATCGCCGTCGTCAGGCTGAACCGCCCCGACGCCCTGAACGCGCTCTGCGACTCGCTCATGGACGAGCTCGTGGCGTCGCTCTCCGAGCTGGACGGCGACCCCGATGTCGGTTGCATCGTCCTCGCCGGCGACGGGCGCGCGTTCGCGGCGGGCGCCGATATCGGTGAGCTCGCGGCGTCGAGCGCCGTCCAGCTCTACCAGGCTCCGCGGGTGGCGCGCTGGGACGCGATCCGGAAGCTCCAGACGCCGCTCGTCGCCGCCGTCTCCGGCTGGTGCCTCGGCGGGGGCTGCGAGCTGGCGATGACGTGCGACCTGATCGTGGCCGCGGACACGGCCCGGTTCGGGCAGCCCGAGACGGGGCTCGGCATCATCCCCGGCGCAGGCGGCACCCAGCGGCTCGCCCGCGCGGTGGGAAAGGCGGTGGCGATGGACATGGTGCTGAGCGGGCGTACGATCACGGCCCGCGAGGCGCTTGCCGCCGGGCTCGTCGCGCGCGTCGTCGCCGCGGAGGCGTGGCTCGACGAGGCCCGCCGGGTCGCCGGCGAGATCGCGCGCCGGGCACCGGTCGCCCAGCGGCTGGCCAAGGAGGCACTCGACCGGGCGTTCGAGACCGGGCTCGACTCGGGTCTCGACTTCGAGCGCAAGGCGCTCTATCTGGCGTTTGCCTCCGAGGATGCCCGTGAGGGCTTGCAGGCGTTCGTCGAGAAGAGGAGGCCCGAGTGGAAGTCGAGGTAGCCCGCGACGGCGGCGTCATGACGATCACGCTGAACCGGCCCGACAAGCTGAACGCCTTCGACGACGCCATGCACGCCGGTTTCAGGTCGGCGCTCCGCGATGCCCGCGACCGCGCGGTGCGCGCCGTCGTCATCACCGGCGCCGGGCGCGGCTTCTGCGTCGGCCAGGATCTGGCGTCCTTCGCGGGCCGCCGTGACGTCGGGGCGCTCCTCCGCGAGACGTACCACCCGAACATTCTGGCGCTGCGGGCGCTCGAGAAGCCGGTGATTGCGGCGGTGAACGGCGCCGCCGCAGGCGCCGGGCTGTCGCTGGCCGCGGCGTGCGACGTCCGCATCGCCTCCGAAGCGGCCACGTTCGTGCCCGCCTTCGTCAACGTCGGCCTCGTGCCCGACTCGGGCGGGACGTACTTCCTCACCCGCCTGATCGGCCCCGCCCGGGCGGCGGAGTGGATGATGTCGGGGCGAAAGCTCGTGGCCGCCGAGGCCCGCGACTGGGGCCTCGTCTCGATGGTCGTGCCGGCCGGCGAGCTCGCCGAGCGGGCCGCGGCCGACGCTGCGGCGATGGCGGCGATGCCGACGGCCGCGCTCGCGATGCATCGCCGCCTCTTCGATCAGGCGCCGCTGCATGCACTGGACGAGCAGCTCGAGCTCGAGGCGCAGCTGCAGTCCGTCGCCGCCAGGTCGTCCGACTTCGCGGAGGGCGTCTCCGCGTTTCGCGAGAAACGCCCTCCACGATTCACCGGCGAGTAGCGCTCGCCGCAGGAAGTGCGGATCCCCGGCGGCCCAGCGGGGCCCGCACTCCCGCGCGGCTACCTTGTCGCCAGGGCCCTCGCGGCCACCTTGCGGCCGTGACCGGCCGCGTGCCGCGGGCGCCGCTGCGCCGGCCGCCCGCGCCAGTCGACGGACGGTCCGTGCCAGCCTGCGAACTGGATGTCGGCGATCAACCTGTCGAGTGCCCGAATGTCTGCGTCGTTCATTCTGATCTAGCCCCCTTGTAGATCGTTGCCCTGGCTCTTAATAGCGGCACGGCACGGCAACGGGTCAAGCGGTTGCGCGAAACCTTAAGAGACCGCGAACAGCGCCTTCACAACGCTATGAGACCGCGACCCGCGCCGCCGGAGACCAGAGCGACGCGGCACCGGCGGCGACGAGCCGTGCCTCGAAGACGTATGTGCCGGGGCCCGAGGGCGTGAACTGGGCGGACGTCCGGGTGGTGCCCGTCTGCCAATGCTGGAACGCGGAGGCGCCCGGCGGCTTCACGCGCACGTCGAAGCCGAAGCCGCTCGCCGGAGCCGCGGTCGCCCATCGCACCGAGAAGGCGGTACCGGCCGTCACGCGGCGCGGCACTCGCGGCAGGATCTTGTAGACGGCGCTCATGCCGCTCGTCGCCGACCGGTATGGGTAATCGCCGGCGGCCGTGAACGTGTGGCTGTAGCTCGACACGAACCCGCGCACGCCGGAATCGAAGAGGCCCATGCCGGTCGCGTCCGTGACCGACTCCGGTGTCGGGCCGAAGAACGTCCACTGCACCGTCGTCCCGACCAGCGCTCGCGGCGGCGACTGCTGGACGAACCCGGCGGTCACGCTCACGTACTGGGTGTGCGGTGCGGCGACGCCGAGCTCGCCGATCCTGCCGGTGCCCGGCTCGGCGAACCAGATCTGCCCTCGCAGGCCGGTCGTGATCCCGGACGGACGCGCGCCGGCCGTAAGCGCAACCTCGGTGACGGTGCCGTCGGGCACGATGCGGCCGAGCTCGTCGCCGGCCGGCTGGGTGAACCAGACTGCGCCGTCGGTTCCGGCGGCGATGCCGAGGCCGGCTGCCCCCGGCGCCGGAATCGGGAAGAGCGTCGCTGCGCCGGACATCGAGATCGTGCCGATGGTCGGCATGCCGCGGAGCGTGAACCACATGTTGCCGTCTGGCCCGGCCGTGATGTCAAACGGGGCGCTGCCCGTCGGGAGCGGGAACTCGGTGACGGCGCCGGCCGGCGTGATCCGGCCGATCCGGTCGCGGGCGCGCTCGGTGAACCAGAGGTTTCCGTCCGGGCCGGCGGCGATCCGCGTCGGCGCGGCGGCGGGTGTGGGGAGGCGGAAGATCTGGATCCGCCCGGTCGTGGCGTTGATCCTGCCGATCCGGTCGGCTCCGGCCTCGGTAAACCACACGGCGCCGTCCGGCCCGGCGGTGATCCCGCGCGGGCCGCTCCCGCCGGCGAGCCGGTACGACGTGACCCTGCCGCCGGTCACGTGGGCGATCCGGTCGGTGCCCGGCTCGGTGAACCAGGTGCCGTCCGCGGCGGACGCGATGTCGTCGGGCCGGGCCGCCCGGGTCGGGATCCAGAGGCGTCGGTAATGCGACTTGTCGGTGATCGACCCGAGCGTGTTCAGGCCGGGCTCCGTGAACCAGACCGCGTTGCCCGTGCGGCCGAGAACGATCTCGCGCGCGCCGGCACCGGCGGCCGTCTGGAATTCGACCACTGTTCCGGCCGGAAGGCTGGCGGCGGCCGGGCAGGCCGCGAAGGCCGCCATCACCAAGCCGGCCGCTCCCGCCCTCATGAATCGACGCATGCGCTGCCTCCGACTCCAGTGTCCGGCCGGCGGTCGGGCGGGTCAATCGGGGCGCCGCACAGTTTCCGCCCGATCTCCACGTGCGGTCACGGAGCCGGCGTGTTAGGGTCGGGCCTGGCACGTCGGACGCGAAAAAGGGGGAAGCGTATGGGACGTCGTCGATTCGTCGCCTCGGCCGCGATCGGGATGCTCGCTTGGGCGGCGACCGTCGGAACGGCGGAGGCGGCCACGCTGGTGGTCCATCCGGGCCAGTCGATTCAGCGGGCTGTGAACCGTGCTCACCCAGGGGACACGGTTCGCCTGACGCCGGGGGTCTACCGTCAGAACGTCACCATTCGGAAGCGGATCACGCTGGCGGGGTCGGGCGCCGGCCGCCATGGCAGCCGGTTGGTGCCAGGCGCGGTACCGGTGCCCAGCCCGTGCACCAGCGGATCGAGCGTCAACGGCATCTGCGTTGCGGGCCAGTTCGATCAGAGCGGGAATCCGGGCCCGCCGGTGCACGGAGTCACGATCCGGCATCTGAGCGTGCGCGGCTTCGGCGGGTTTGGGATCGTCCTGTTCAACGCAGACGGAACGACCGTGAAGGGTGCGGCGGCTGTCGGAAACGGGGAGTACGGCATCAGCGGCTTCCTGTTGCACGGCGTCCGTTTCATCAACAGCCTCGCGCGGCTCAACGGGGCGCCCGGCTTCTACATCGGCGACTCGCCGCAGGCGAACGCGGTCGTGACCGGGAACCGGTCGTTCGCGAACGGCGCCAGCAGCGGCGTCGAGGGCATCGGCTTCCTGTTCCGCGATTCGAGCTCGGGCCGCGTGTGGGGGAACACCGCGCGCAACAACTGCGCCGGGATGATCTTCGTCGACTCGTCGGAGAACCCGGCTCCGGCCAGTCATTGGACGGCGTGGGACAACGCCGCCTCGCACAACAACCTCGCTTGCGCCGCCGAGCAAGGCGGCGGTGCGCCGGCGCTCTCCGGCATCGGCATCACGCTGTTCGGAGCCAGCCATTCGGTGCTGTTCGGAAACCGGGCGAACAACAATCAGCCGTCCGGGCCGAGCGTGTTCAGCGGCGGCATCGTGGTGGCCTCGTCGGCGGCTGCGGGCGGGAGTGATCCCGTCGCGAACCTTGTGAAGAAAAACCACGCCCACGGGAATAGCCCGTTCGACATCCTGTTCGACAGAACCGGATCTCACAACCGGTTCGTGGACAACGACTGCGGCACGTCCAGCCCGGGCTGGATCTGCAGCTAAGTCACCCAGCAGCCGGGGCCGGCGGGCACTCCGCCGGCCCCGGCCGGGCGACCCGCGTCGCGGGACACGCCGTAGGACTCACCGCCTCCGCCGGAGAAGAGCGCCCGGGCCTCGAGCACGCAGATGCTCGAGGAGGCCCAGCGCGCGATGCCCCTCATCGTGTGCGTGCGAAGCGCTGAACGGCGTCGAGCAGCTCGCGGGTCTTGGTCTCCGCGTCCTCGCGATTGCCGGCGGCGAGGGCGCCGGCGACGCAGTGGTTCGCATGATCCTCCAGGAGCCTCTGGGCGAGGCTCTCGAGCGCGGTCGAGACGGCGCCGATCTGGGTGAGGATGTCGATGCAGTAGCGCTCCTCCTCGACCATCCGCTCGATTCCGCGCACCTGGCCTTCGATGCGGTGGAGGCGCTTGATCATCGCCTCCTTGTTCTCAGCTTCGATGTACCCGTGTGTCATGGGTTCACCCCCTCTCAGCCGACGGGACGTCGGTGCGGATGCTCCGGAAGCGGCGCAGGCGGAGCGAGTTCGTGACGACGAAGAGGCTGGAGGCGGCCATCGCCGCGGCGGCGATGATCGGGCTCAGGAGGCCTGCCATGGCCAGAGGAATGGCGGCGACGTTGTAGGCGAACGCCCAGAAGAGGTTGGCCTTGATGGTGCGGAGCGTGCGCTGGGCCAGGCGGATCGCGTCGGCGGCGGCACGCAGATCGCCGGACACGAGCGTCAGATCGCTGGCCTCGATCGCGACGTCCGTCCCGGTACCGATCGCCAATCCCAGGTCGGCGAGGGCGAGCGCGGGGGCGTCGTTGACGCCGTCTCCGACCATCGCTACGACCTCGCCGGCCTCCTGCAGGCGCCGGACCTCGGCCACCTTGTCCTGCGGGTAGACCTCGGCCAGGACGCGGTCGATCCCCACCGCGGCCGCGACCTCCTCGGCGGTCGTGCGCTTGTCTCCGGTGAGCAGCACCGGCGTGAGCCCGAGCCGTTTGAGCTCGGCGATCGCCTCGGGGCTCGTCGGCTTGACGGTGTCGCGGACGATCAGGGTCGCCCGCGGCCGGCCGTCCCACGCGACGGTGATGGCGCCGTCGTCGCGACCGACCCGGACCTCGTGACCGTCGACGGTGCCACGGACGCCCGCGCCGGGCAGGTTGCGGAAGCCGGTAACCGGCGGCAGGTCACCCACCTCGGCCCGCGCGGCGGCGGCGATCGCCAGGGCGACGGGATGCTCGGACGCCGCTTCGACGGCGCCGGCCAAGCGCAGGACGTCCGTTCGGGTGGCGCCGTTCAGCGGCGTGACGGCCGCGAGCTGCATCCGGCCCTCGGTGATCGTGCCGGTCTTGTCCAGGACGATCGTGCCCACTCGCCGGGTGTGTTCGAGGATCTCCGGCCCCTTGATCAGGATGCCGAGCTGGGCGCCCCGACCGGTGCCGACCATGAGCGCGGTGGGCGTGGCCAGGCCGAGGGCGCATGGGCACGCGATGATCACGACTGCGACCGCCGCGGTGAACGCGGTCGACACGGACGACCCGGCCACGAGCCAACCCGCTGACGTCCCCAGCGAGAGGACGATCACGATGGGGACGAAGACGGACGAGACGCGGTCCGCCAGCCGCTGCACGGCCGCCTTGCCGGACTGGGCCTGATCCACCATGCGCGCGATCTGGGCGAGCGCGGTGTCGGCGCCGACCCTGGTCGCGCGAACCACAAGCCGACCGTACGTGTTGATCGTGGCCCCGGCGACCTCGTCGCCCGGCCCGACCTCGACCGGGGCCGCCTCTCCGGTCAGCATCGATAGGTCGACCGCCGATTCGCCTGCGGCGACGACTCCGTCGGTGGCGATCTTCTCTCCCGGCTTCACGACGAACCGATCGCCCACCTCCAGCTGGTCGATCGGGACGGTGACCTCGCGACCGTCACGGATCACCCGCGCCTCCCTGGCGCCGAGTGCCAGGAGCGCCCGGATCGCCTCGCCCGAGCGGCGTCTGGCCCGCGCCTCGAGCTGCCGGCCGACGAGGATCAGCGTCGTGATCACCGCGGCCACCTCGAAGTACGTGTCGGCGCCGAGGCCGGCAACCAGCACCACAGTCGACCACAGCCAGGCGGCCAGGGTGCCGAGCGAGATCAGCGTGTCCATGGTTGCGGCGCCGTGGCGCACGTTCAGCAGCGTCGCCCGGTGAAAGCCGATGCCGGAATAGAAGACGACCGGCGTCGCCAACACGAGCGCGGCCCACTCCCAGCCGGTGAACTGGAGCGGAGGCACCATCGCCAGCGCCGCAACCGGCACCGTCAACGTGACCGCGACGGCGAGGCGGCGCCGAAGCGCATCCGCCCGGTCGGCGGAGTGGTGCTGCCCACCCTCATCACGGGAGGTCCTGTCTCGAACGCCCGACGCCGCTGGGTGGGCGTGATAGCCCGTGGCCTCAACCGTGCTGATGAGGCTCTCGACGCTCACGCCGGCCGGACGGTGGATGGTGGCGCGCTCGGTCCCGTAGTTGACGCTGGCCGTGACGCCATCGAGGCGGTTGAGCTTGCGCTCGATGCGAGCGGCGCAGGAGGCGCAGCTCATGCCCTCGATCTCGAGGTCGACCCGATCAGTCTGCTCGGCGAGCGAATGGGGCGGGGTGCCGGACATCAGGCTGGGTCGTAGCCGGCCTCGACGATCGCCTCGCGCACAGCCTCGTCGGAGATCCCCTCACCGCTCACGGTGACCAGCGTGGTCTCGAGATCCACGTCGACCGAGTGCACGCCGGCAACGTGGCCGACCTCGGTCTTGACGGCGTGCTCGCAGTGGGAGCAGTGCATGCCGGGAACGATGTAGGTCAGGATCTCGGCCACGGCGTATCTCCGCTCCGCATCATACCACCCTGGGGTATTGAGGATGGCAGCCGGAGGCGTTTGAGGGCGAGGGCGTTCAGGGCGACGAGCACGCTGGAGCCGCTCATGGAGATGGCGCCGATCTCGGGTCGGAGGGTGAGGCCGAGCGGGGCGAAGACGCCGGCGGCGATGGGGAGGGCGAGCGAGTTGTAGCCGACCGCCCAGGCCAGGTTTTGGCGCATCTTGTGGACGGTGCCGCGGCTGATGGCGATGGCGGTGGACACGTCCAGGGGGTCGGAGCGCATGAGCACCACGTCTGCGGTCTCGACGGCGACGTCGGTGCCGGCGCCGATGGCGATGCCGACGTCGGCCTGGGCGAGTGCGGGCGCGTCGTTGACGCCGTCGCCGACCATGGCGACGCGCCGGCCTGCGGCCTGGAGCTCCCGGATCTTGCCCGCCTTATCGGCCGGGAGCACCTCGGCGATGACCTCGTCGACGCCGACCTGCGCGGCCACTCGCTGAGCCGTGTGCCGGTTGTCACCGGTGAGCATGACCGACCGCACGCCGAGCTGGGAGAGCGCCGCGATCGCGCGGACCGCGGTCTCTCGGGGCGCGTCGGCGATCGCGACCATGCCCGCGGGCGTGTTGTCGATCGCCGCGAGCACCACGGTTCGGCCGGCTCCGGCCAGCTCATCCGCGCGGCCGGCGAGCCCGTCGAGCGAGACGCGCTCGCGATCGAGGAGGCGGCGGTTGCCGATCGCGACCCGGTGCCGGTCGACGGTGGCGACGGCGCCGTGGCCGGGCACCGCCTCGAACGACTCGACGGTGGCCGCAGGAACCCCGCGCCGGTCTGCGGCGGTGACGATCGCTTCGGCAAGCGGGTGTTCGCTCGAGCGTTCCACGGCCCCGATCAGGCGCAGCAGCTCGCCCTCGTCCACGCCGGGCGCGGTGACGATCTCGACCACCTCGGGCTGGCCGCGGGTGAGCGTGCCGGTCTTGTCGAAGACGACCGTGTCGAGGCGGGCGGCCTGCTCGAGCGCGATCGCGTTCTTGAACAACACGCCGCGCTTGGCGCCGAGGCCGGTGCCGACCATGATCGCGGTCGGCGTGGCCAGCCCGAGCGCGTCGGGGCAGGCGATGACGACGACTGTGATCGCGAACACGAGCGCGTCGACGGCACTCTCGCCGGCGACGCCGTACCAGACCAGGAAGGTTCCGAGCCCGCCGACGAGCGCGACCAGCACCAGCCAGAAGGCGGCGCGGTCGGCGAGGCGCTGGGCGGGAGCCTTGGAGTTCTGCGCCTCCTGGACGAGCTGGACGATCTGTGCCAGCGCGGTGTCCGAGCCGATCGCGGTCGCACGGGCACGCAGGGCTCCCTGCTTGTTGATGGTGGCGCCGATCAGCTTCGAGCCCGGCCGCTTGTCGACGGGCAGGCTCTCGCCGGTGACCATCGACTCGTCCACGGACGATGCGCCGTCGATGACCTCGGCGTCGACCGGGATCCTGGAGCCGGGGCGGATCACGAGCACGTCGCCGACCACTACTTCGGCAGTCGGCACTTCGACCGGCTCCCCGTCGCGGACCACGACCGCTCTGGGCGGCGCCAGGTCGAGCAGCTTGCGGATGGCGTCGTTGGCGCCGCCGCGGGCGCGCATCTCGAACCAGTGCCCGAGCAGGACGAACGCGGCCAGGAACGCGGCCGCCTCGTAGAACACCTCGCCGCTGATGAAGAACGTGGCCGCGACCGAGTACACCCAGCCGGTGGCGATGGCGACCGCCACCAGCACCATCATGTCCAGCGTGCGCGCGCGAAGCGCCACCACCGCGCCGCGGAAGAAGACCATCGACGAGTAGAAGACGACCGGGAGGCTGAGCAGGAACTGCCACGCCTCGACCGAGAGCCCCGCAGGGGTCGGCGGCGTCGAGCCGAGAAGGCTCTTGCCCATCGGTGACCAGACCGCGATCGGGACCGCCAGCGCGACGGCGACCAGGAACCGGCGTCGCATGTCGGCGACCATCTCGGCCATGGACATGCCGGCATGTCCTCCGTGGCCGTCGCCGTGGGCGCGCGCCGCGCGCTCCATCCCAGCGCGATCATGCGGACGGGCCGGAACTGCCTGTTCGGCCAGCGGATCGCACACGTGGCCGGGCACGCTCTGGCCGGCGCAGTGGAAGCCGCAGTCCTCGATCCAGCGCGACAGCTCCTCGGCGCTCGTCTGCTCGGCGTCGTAGACGACCGTCGCCGTCTGCGCGACGGGGTTGGCCTCGACCGAGCGCACTCCCGGCCGCCGGCCGAGCACGTGCTCCACGACCACCTTCTCGGAGCCGTACTCCAGCCCGCCGACGTGCAGCACCGCCGACCGCGGCATGGCCGGATCGGTCGCGATGCTCATCGATCCCTTCTCTTCGCCGGTCACGGACATCAGCCTAGCATATACCCCACTAGGGTATATTGCAGCAAGCGTGCGCGGTATATCAGCGGAAGGCCACGGCACGGTTTGACCGAGCGTCCGGCCGGTGCTAGTTAACCCCTGTCCCAGGGGGAGGGAGGAGCGCATGCGCCGGTTGGTGGTTGTCCCGTCGTTGCTGCTGGTGGTGTTGGCAGCAGGAGCGTTCGCACCGAGTACGGCGATCTCGACTCCCGGTTCGTCCGATGCCGCGGTCGCCCGCAACTTCGAGCTGGTCGGCCACGCCGGCCTGTTCGATCGCGGGATGAACTCGGCCCTGGCGATCTACCGCCATTTCGTCTACGTCGGCGATCGCACCGACGGCGGTGACCTATGCGTCCCCGCCTCCGGCGTCCCCAGCGCGCACGGATGTCCGCACAGCCATCCAGGTGTCCTCGTGGTGGATGCGGCCGACCCGGCGCATCCGCACGTGGTGGACCGGATCGGCCCGCCGCTGGAGGGGAATGTGGGCGAGACCGCGCGTGAGCTGCGGGTGTGGCCGCAGAAGCGGCTCCTGGCGGTGTTCAACTTCGCCTGCGGCGCGGCGTTCGGGGCGTGCAGCTCGGCCACGGTCACGCCGACGGTGCGGTTCTACGACCTGACTGGCGCCAACGCTGCGCATCCGAAGCTCATCTCCACCTACAGGCCGTCCACGCAGCCGCACGAGATCTACCTCTGGCTCGACCCGAAGAACCGCGACAGGGCGCTGCTCTTCATGACGACGTTCGAGAACGACAACGCGCCGCTGGGCGCTCCGAACCTGATCGCGACCGACATCAGCGGGGCGCGGCACGGCCGCTTCCGCGAGATCGCCCACACAAACCTGGTGCGGCTGTACCCGAAGAGCCTGCTCGAGCGGACCGAGGTCGACGTCCACTCCATCAGCCTGACTCCGGACGGCCGCCAGGGCTATCTGTCTGTCTGGGGAGGCACATTCCTGGTCGTGGATACGAGCCAGTTTGCGGCGGGTGTCGCCCATCCCCACTTCAAGCTGCTGACGGCGGTCGGAGACCGGCCGCGGTGGACGAACGCGCATGCCCACTCGGCGGTGCCGATCCTCGGCACGCACGACGTCCTGACGACCGACGAGGTGTACGGCAACTACACGACGCCGTTCGACATCGGCCAGCAGACGGACGGCTGCCCATGGGGGTGGGTGCACATCATCGACGTCGCCGACCCGGCGCATCCACGCCTCGTTGCGCAGTACCGGCTGCACCAGAATCACCCCGCCTTCTGCGACACGCCCGCCGGCCAGAACCCGCGGAACACCGACTTCACCTCCTACTCGACGCACAACCCCACCGTTCTCGGCGACCTCGCGCTCATCGCCTGGCACTCGAACGGTCTCCGGGCCGTGAATCTCTCCGACCCGACGCAACCCCGGAGCGCGGGAGCGTTCGTTCCCCGTCCGCTGCCACACGTTGTGACCACTGATCCCGCGCTCGGTCGCACCGTCAGCGTGAGCAAGGTGATCATGTGGAGCTACCCGATCATCTACAACGGCCTGATCTACGTGGATGACATCCGAAATGGGCTCTACATCCTGCGGTACACCGGCCCGCACGCGGACGAGGTCTCCCATATCAACTACCTGGAGGGCAACTCGAACCGCGGCGACGCGATGCGGCTCAGAGGGTCTTGAACTGCTCGAACGGCTGGCGGCAGCCCTCGCAATAGCGGATCGACCGGCACGGCGTCGGCCCGAACAGGTTTTCCAGCCGCGTTCGGGCCGAGCCGCAGTACGGGCAGCGGAAGGCGTCGGCCTTGAGCTGGACGAGCGCGGGCGCGCCCGCGTCGCGGGGGATCGGCGGGGCGAAGCCGGCGTCGCGCAGCTTGGCCCGACCCGCGGGCGTGATCCGGTCGGTGGTCCAAGAGTCGTCAAGGATGACCTTGACGTCCGGCTCGGCGCCGAGCGAGCGGACGGCGGCCGCCATCTGGTCGCGCATCACCTCGAGCGCAGGACAGCCCAGGAACGTCGGCGTGAACTCGACGGTCACCCGGCCGCCGGCAACCGTGACGTCCCGCACGACCCCCAGGTCGACCACGGACACTGCAGGGATCTCAGGATCCGGCACGTCGCCGAGCGCGGCCCAGACCCTCTCCTCGGTCACCATTGCGCCCCCGGCTGCGATCGCCGCACCATCGTCATCTCCTCGAGCAGCGGCTCGAGCTCGCCGGTGTGCGACCCGCGGAGATGCTCGGGCGCCGGCTCGCCGGAGGTCTCGAACCAGGGGAGCGCCTCGCCCACACGGGCGCGGAAGCGCCCGCGCAGCTCGCCGTCCAGCATCCCCAGCGCGTACGGCCAGGCCTCGCGGAGCGACGCCTCCAGGCGGCCGCGGCCGTCGGCGCCGCCCAGCCGCTCGATCCACATGTCCGCGTGCAGGCGGTGGTAGGCCTCCTCGCGCTGGATCTTGCGGGCGAGCGCCGCCACTTCCGGCCACGCCGACCCGGCGAGCGCCTCGATCCGCACGGCATCGGCCGTCTCGTAGAGCCAGTGGCGCGCGATCGTGTCCGCCCAGTCGAGCCGCCGCCGCTCGACGAGCGGGCAGCAGCGGTAGGCGGAGGGGTCGCGGTCGAACGCCAGCGCGTCGGCGTCGGTGCCGAGCTCGCCTGCTGCCAGGGCATAGAGCGCGCGGGCGTGTCCGATCTCGTTCTGGGCGATCGACGAGAACGCCACGTCCTCCTCCAGGTACGGGGCGATCCCGGTCCACTCGGAGTCTCGCCAACCGAGGATCAGCTCGTCGTCCGCCGCGGCGAGAAGCGCGTCAGCCTTGCTGGGTGCCTGCGCGCTCACGCGCCTCTCGCAGCCTCGACTTGAGCGAGTAGCCGTCGACCCGGCGGTAGTTGCGCTCGAACTCGTCCACGAACTCCGTCACCTCGCGGACGGCGTCGCGAGGGACGAGCCAGAGCGCCCGGGACTCGTTCCGGCGGCCGTAGAGCTCGCGCGCGTACGCGCGCGCGAACGCCTCGTCGGCCGCCTCCAGCGATCCGGCATGGGCGAACGGCGCGCCCTCGCGCTCCTGCCGGAACACCTCCCAGATCATGCCGCGTCGGCGAGCACCGCCCGGCGCACCCAGGCGTTCGCCTCGCGCATCCGCCGGCGCAGGTCGAGCCGGTCGGCGCTGGCCGGCCCGTGCCCTGAGACCACCTGGCGAAGCTCGTCCCAGTCCGGCTCGGTGTAGCGCCAGCGTCCCTCGGCCTCGTCGTAGCGGAGCTCCGGGTCGGGGATCTCGAGCCCGAGCTCGCGGATCTGTGGCACGTAGCCGTCCAGGAACTCCTGCCGCAGCGACTCGTTGTCCTTGGTCTTGATGCGGTACTGGAGGACGAGATCCTGCTCCGGCGGCATGCGCGTGCCGTGGAACTGCATGATCGGGCCCCACCAGCGGGTGACCGCCTCCTGGACCAGCTCGCGTTGGGCGTCGGTGCCGTTCATCATCGTGAGGATCACGTCGCGGCCGTGGAGGATGTGGAACGACTCCTCCCAGCAGATCTTCTTCATGATCCGGGCGTAGGGGGCGTAGGAGCACTTGAGAAGGGCCTTCTGCGAGACGATCGCGGCCGCGTCGATCAGCCAGGCGATCACGCCCACGTCGCCCCAGGTGCGCGTGGGGTAGTGGAAGACGTTGTGGAACTTGGCCCGGCCCTCGACGAGGTCCTCGAGGAGCTCCTCGCGGGGCGCGCCGAGGTCCTCACAGACGCGGTAGATGAGCTGGGCGTGGCCGACCTCGTCCTGCACCTTCGCGGTGAGGGCGAGCTTGCGCTGGAGCGTGGGCGCGCGCAGAATCCAGTCGCGCTCCGGCAGGACGCCCATGAGCTCGGAGTTGCCGTGCATGGCGATGAACTTGAGGAGCAGGGCGCGGTACTCGTCCGGCATCGAGTCGCCGGCCTCGACGACGCCGCCGGACTGGACATGCGCCAGGAATTCGTCGTTGGTCACGACACCCACATGGTAGTCACGGGTTACGATCCAGGCCAGCATGCGAGTGGAGCCCTCGTCGGCCTCGCCCGAGCTGCGTCGCGTGATCGGCGACGGTGGCGGCCTTCCCGACGGCGAGGTCGAGGGCCTCGACAACGCCGCGCTTCTGGCGCTTCACCGGTCGATGGTGCTGCTTCGCACGTACGACGAGCGCTCGCTCGCCTACCACCGTCAGGGCCGCATCGGCACCTATGCGATCTTCTGGGGCACCGAGGCGATCCAGGCCGGGGTGGTGCACGCGCTCGAGCCCGACGACTGGCTCTTTCCCTCCTACCGCGAGTCGGCCGTCGGCCTCCTGCGCGGCATGGCTCCGGCGACCGTGCTCGCCTGGTGGCGGGGGCATCCCGAGGGATGGTGGGATCCGCGGCCGCCCCGGGTCGCGTCCATCTGCGTCCCCATCGGGACGCACGTGCCGCACGCGGCCGGGCTGGCGTGGGGGATGCGCCTGCGGGGGGAGCGGACGTGCGCGGCCTGCTTCTTCGGCGACGGCGCCACCTCCGAGGGCTCGTTCCACGAGGGCGCCAACTTCGCCGCCGTGATGCGGGCGCCCCTCCTCCTCGTCTGCAACAACAACCAGTGGGCGATCTCGACGCCGCTCGCGGCGCAGACGCGGGCCGAGACGCTCGCGGCGAAGGCGGCCGGGTACGGGATGCCCGGCGTCCGTGTCGACGGCGGCGACGTCCTCGCGGTGTACGAGGCGGCAAGGGACGCCGCCGTCCGCGGGCGGGCGGGGGAGGGGCCGACGCTGATCGAGGCGGTGACCTACCGGATGGCCCCGCACGCGACCGCCGACGACCCGTCGCTCTACATCGACCCGGACCGGGTGGAAGAGGAGCGCGCCAACGAGTGCCTGGCCCGGTACGAGGGCTACCTGCGCCGCCACGGCATCCTCTCCGACCAGCAGGCGGAAGCGGCCCGGGCCGACGCGCGCGCTGCGATGCGCGAGGGGATCGCAACGGCGGAGGCGATGCCGCCGCCCGACCCGGCGCTCGTCTTCGACACCGCCTACGCGGCGCCGCCGCCCGAGCTCCTCGCCGAGCGCGAGGAGTTCCTGCGCATGCTGGCGGGTGAGGGCGCGTGAAGACGCTCGTCGAGGCGGTCAACGACGGGCTGCACACTGAGATGGCCCGGGACGCGTCGGTCATGGTGATGGGCGAGGACGTCGGCACGCTGGGCGGCGTCTTTCGGGCCACGGCCGGGCTGCGCGAGCGGTTCGGCGCCGACCGCGG
>DASQXS010000073.1:0-4220 GCA_035639615.1 Gaiellales bacterium
GAGGCGATGGTAGAAGAGCTCGGGCTTGCTGGGGAAGTAGTTGTAGACCGTCTTCGTGTCGACGTCGGCCTCGCGGGCGATCTCGGCGACGGTGACGGCGTCGAAGCCGCGCTCGAGGAAGAGCTCGCGAGCGGTGTCAGCGATCAGCTCCCGCGTGCGCTGCTTCTTGCGCTCGCGGAGACCCTGCCCGTGGCTGCTGGAGGTCAACGGATCCTTCGTCTGACGGATGGCTTCGCTGCCCACGAGCTTACGTCGCCGGCCCCTCGATCTCGCCTACGCCGCAGGAGCGGTCTCCGTCTGGTATTACTTCCACTCAAGGGAATATTCTAGTACAAGGAACGTTCCATCGTTCGATGGGGCGCCGGACGGCGGCGCCGACTGGATGGCCGCGGCCCTAGCGTCGCCTACTGAGGAGGCACGATGAGCAAGCTGAGGTGTCAGATCTCGATCTCGCTGGATGGTTTCGTCGCCGGCCCGAACCAGAGCGAGGAGAACCCGCTCGGCGAGGGCGGCGAGCGGCTCCACGACTGGGTGGTTCAGCTAGCCGCCTGGCGCCAGGCACACGGCATGCAAGGCGGCGAGGTGAACGAGAGCACACGGATACAGGAGGAAGCGATCCAGAACGTCGGCGCTGGGGTGATGGGTCGCAACATGTTCGGCCCGATCGGCGGCGGCCCGTGGGGCGACGGGCAGTGGACGGGCTGGTGGGGCGACAACCCGCCCTACCACTACCCCGTGTTCGTCGTCACGCATCACCCCCGTGATCCGGTCGAGATGAAGGGAGGGACGACGTTCCACTTCGTCACCGACGGGATCGAGTCGGCGCTCGAACAGGCACGGAAGGCTGCGGGTGAAAAAGACGTCCTGCTTTATGGCGGCGGCCACATCATTCAGCAGTATCTGACGGCGGGACTGCTCGACGAGCTCGAGTTCCACGTCGTTCCGGTGTTGCTCGGCGACGGTGCTCGCCCCTTTCCCAAGTTCGGGGACGCGGAGGTGCGGCTCGAGCAGGTCCGCGCCGTCGAGGCGCCTGGCGTCGCGCACCTCAAGTACCGGGTGGTGACATGAACCGCGTCGCCGCCAACCCGCCCAAGGTGCTGCTGCGCAGCGAAGACAGCGGCGGCCACGTCGCGATTGTTGAGCTTTCCGGCGGCGGACGCCCGCCGCTGCACCACCACGACTTCGACGAAGCCTTCTACCTGCTCGAGGGGCGAGTTGACCTTCCAGCTCGGCGACGACGTCTTCACCCGCCGCGCTGGCGAGGTCGCCTTCGCCCCGCGCGGCCTGCCGCACACCTACGCCAACCTCAGCGGCGCGGCTGCACGCGCGCTGCTGCTGATCACACCAGCCGGGTTCGAGCGCTACTTCGACCGTATCGCCGCCCGCATCACCGGCACAGAGCCGCCGCCTGAGGCAGCCAAGCCGATCCCCGAGGTGATCACCGTCGGCCCGCCGCTCGGACCTGAGTCGATCCCGTCAGCGGAGGAACCGCGCGGCGTCGGGGACGAAGCACCCGTGCGCACCAACCGATCCCGCAGAGCGGAGGTGGAGGAGGGTGAGTAGCTATCCCGAGCTTGAGGGCAAGGCCGCGGTGGTCATGGGCGGCTCTCGTGGCATCGGTCTTGCAACCGCAGAGCGGCTGGCGCGAAACGGCATGAGCGTCGGCATCGTCGCGCGCGGCGTTGAAGCCGTCGGAGACGCGGTTGCGGCGATACGCCACGATGGTGGCCGCGCGGTCGGGGTTCCGGCCGATGCAACCAGCCTGACTGCAACCGAGCGGGCTCGGGATCAGATCGAGTCCGAGCTTGGTGCCGTCGACTTCGTTGCCGCGTTTGCGGGGAGCGGTAACGCTCGACCCGGTCCGGTGCATGAGCTCACCGAGGACGACTGGCACTCAACAGTAGACGGCAATCTCACCGCGACGTTCCTGACGCTGAAGACCTTCCTGCCCGGGATGATCCAACGGCGCGGCGGCTCGGTAGTCACGATGGCGTCATCCGCCGGGCGAATCCCGACGCCGTCGGCGCCGGCGCCGTACGCGGCCGCCAAGGCCGGCATTGTAATGCTGACTCGGCACGCAGCCAGCCAACTTGGGGAGTACGGCGTCCGGGTTAACTGCCTCTCGCCCTCGACGGTGCTGACTGAGCGCACCAGCCAGCACATGCCCGACCAGGTCAAGAAAAGGCTGATGGCGCTGCATCCGCTCGGCCGGCTTGGCGAGCCAGCCGACGTCGCCGAGGTCGCGTGCTTCCTGGCATCCGATAGCGCGTCCTGGCTAACCGGTCTCGTGCTCGACGTAGCAGGCGGCGCCGTGATGCTCTAGCGAATGAGAGATATGTCCTACCCCACCCTGTTGCCCTCAGAGTGGGTGCTGAGCCGAAGCACGACGCGTGGAGTGATTGGTGAGCGACGATGACGCCGGAGTTCGAGGAAGCGACTGGGCCGATCGAAGGAATGCAATATCGCCGTGGCCGCATCGGCGACGCCGACTACCTGTTCGCGCTCGCCCGCGACGGCGAGCCGGTGCTCTTGCTGCACGGCTTTCCGCAGACGCACTATTGCTGGCGCGCGATCATCCCGGGTCTCGCTGAGTCGCACACGATCATCGCCCCGGATCTGCGCGGCTACGGCGGCAGTCGCGCGCCCGCCGGCGGGCCGCGGGGCGAGGGATTCACCAAGCGCGAGATGGCCGCCGACGTCGTCCGACTGATGGACGCGCTCGGCTTCGACCGCTTCGCGGTCGTCGGCCACGACCGCGGCGCGCGCGTCGCCTACCGCATGGCGCTCGATCATCCAACGCGCGTCGAGCGGCTAGCGGTGCTCAACGTCATCCCGACCGTCGACCAGTTCGAGCGCATGACCGGCGGGCCGTCGCTGGGCTACTGGCCGTGGCTTTTGTTGGCGCAGCCGGCACCCTTTCCCGAGGAGCTAATCACGGCCGCGCCCGACCAGTTCCTGCACTTCATCTTCGACTCCTGGACACTTGAGACGAGCGCGATCGATGACGACGCTTTCGCCGTCTACCTCGACGCGTTCAGTCCGGCCGCTGCAGCGATCTGCGGCGACTACCGGGCCAGTTTCTGGCTCGATCGCGAACACGACGCCGACGACCGCCGCAACGGTCGCCGCATCAAGTGCCCGACCCTCGTGATCACCGGCGCCAACGAGACGCAACTCGCCGACGCCCCTGACATCTGGGGCCACTGGGCAACCGACGTCCGAGCCGCGACAGTTCCAGCCGGCCACTTCATCCCGGAGGAAGTCCCAGAACTTCTCGCCGCCGAGCTGAACACGTTCCTCGCGAGGCGCGAGGGCTGATCAGTCATCTTCGGGTACGTCGCCGACAAGGGTGGTGACGCGCTCGCTTGACTGTCATCGCGCGGCCTGTCAGAGTCGCTCGGCCAAGTCCTGTGAGCCTTCGGGTTCGCAGGACTCGGCGCTTCTTGCGGAGCCAGAGAGGCGACCCCCTCCCGTTCACGGAGGGAGTGCACCCTTACCATTTTGGGAACGCGGCACCTGGTCGCAACCCGGTGACATAGACGGTCGCGCCCCCGGCGCCGAGCTCGATCGCGATGCCGCGCCCGGCGCCCCGACTCGCACCCGTGACCACACACACCATCCCGTGCAGGTCCATGTTCACGATCCGGCCGGCCTCGACGCGGATGCTGGCCGTCGGCTGTGGTCGTTCTCGTTCGTTGGGATCGACAGGAGGAGCCGTGCGACCTCTTCTGGTCATCGATCTGCACGTAATGCCGCGCGTTCGGGAGCAGAAACAGCTCGGAGCTCGAGAAGAGGGCGTGGAATCGCTTCGCCACACCGGCGTTCAGGTAGGGGTCGGCGGCACCGAAGATGATCCGCACCGGGCGCGGGAACGAGCGCATCTCGGCGAACCTCCTCCGCCGAGAGATCGTCGTGCCGAGCAGGTCGGCGTTGAGGGAGAAGAACGCGGGGCGTTCGGCTCGGAACTGTTCGTACAGTTGGCTGACGACCTCCCGCCGGTCGCGGGGGTCGGAGATGAAGCGGCCCACCTGCCACGTGTACAGGCGCCGATCGAGCGCGTCCGAATGGACGACCAGCCAGCGAGCCAGGGTGCGGACGAGGGGCAGCGAGAAGAGCAGGATGGCCTCGGGCGGGCGCAGGCTCGGCATCCATCCGTAGTAGGTGTTCAGCAACACCAGTGCGGCTACCCGCTCCGGGTGGTCGAGCGCCCAGTCGATCGC
>DASQXS010000074.1:0-15348 GCA_035639615.1 Gaiellales bacterium
GTCGGGCCGGCAACGCCGTCTCGGGTGAGCCCGACCCAGCCCTGGAACGCCATCACCGCCTGCTCGGTCCGGATCCCATAGACGCCGTTTCGGGCCGTCTTGGCGAGGTAGCGCAGGTCGACCAGCTTCCGCTGCAGGGCGAGCACCGCCGGGCCGTGCGAGCCGTACTGAAGCGTTGCCCAGGCGGACGCCGGCGTCGCAAGCGAGGCGACGAAGACGGCGGTGATGAGCACTGCCCGGCGCATTGTCCGGCGGATCATAGGGCCCGGGCCAGGCGTGTGCATGAACGGAGGCTGTGCATAAAACGAACCTGGCTGGTTCTATGCACGCGTTTATGCATCCGGGCGCTCGACGTTGAAGCCGGTGAGTCGGGGGCGGTCGCCTCCGAGCTCAACGACGGCGCAGCGGCAGTGGTCGAGCCAGAGCCGGCGGTGAAGCGCCGGGTCGGCGCCCAGCACGACGGCCGTCACGAGCACGCGTGAGAGCGATCCGTGCGTCGCCGCGAGCGTCGTGCCGGGGACCGCGCGGACGTCGGCGAAGAAGGCCGTCGCCCGCGCGACCGCTGCCTCGTAGGTCTCGGTCCCGTCGGGCCAGGCCGGGTCCGAGTCCGAGCGCCAGCGGTGGAAGGCGGTCGCCAGCGGCCCCGCCTCGATCTCCCCGGGCGTCAGCCCCTCGAACGGCCCGGCGTCGATCTCGATGAGGCGGGGGTCGGTGTTGACCGGCGGCGTGCCGCGGCGCTGACTCGCCGCGATGGTCTCGCCCGTGATCCGCGCCCGCTCGAGCGGCGAGGCGATGACGCGGTCGATCGCGACGTCCGCCAGGGCCGAGGCCGCCGCGGCGGCCTGGGCGATGCCGGCCGGCGAGAGGGCGACGTCGGTCCGCGTCGTGAACCTGCCCGCGGCGTTCCACTCCGTCTCGCCGTGGCGGATCAGGATGAGGCGGTGGTCAGGCACGCGGCCGCCACAGAACGTCGTCGTCGCCGAGCGGCGTTCCGGTCGCGGCGCCGGACTCGCGCAGCCGCTCGAGCGCCGCACGGGTGGCAGGGATGTCGCGAGGGTCGTTGCGCCCGCGGCACACCTCGGCGACCTCGGCGGTCGTGAGGCCGGCGGGAAACGCGGCCAGGAGCTCGGCCGGCTGGGGCTCGGGACGCCGGTCGAGCTCGGGGGCCAGGTTGGCGACGCACACGTCGTAGGCCTCGAAGGACTGCCACCCGCCCGCGACGAGCGTCTGCCCATCACGCCGGAAGAGGAGGCTCGGCGCCGTGAAGCGGGCGTCGCCGTTCGAGGTCGCCGCCCGCCCCTGCGCGATCGCGGGCTCGCCGATGCCGCGCGCCGCGCGGGCCTCGGCCGTGTCGGCCCGGTAGGCGTCCTCGGCGGCCGGCATGTCCGCGAGGAGGCGGCCGGCGTCGATCGCGTCGACGCCGGCGGCCACCTCTGCCAGGGCGTCGTCCTCGTCGAGGAGGAGCGTGGTGGTGAACCACGCCAGCCGCACCGCCCGCAGCATCCCGACCTCAGCCTGCTCGCCCTGCAGCGCCGCCGCCTTCACCGCGCGGCAGGCGCGCCCGGACGCGACCAGCCGCGCCCGCGGCGTCGTCAGGATCGGCATCCCGAACGTGTCCGCGAACCAGCGCCAGCCGTCGACGCGCCGCGCCGGCGTCACGCCCGACTGTTCGAGGTCTGCGGTGTCCTCGCGCAGGCCGATCATGACGCGGCGCCAGCGCAGGCCGTCGCCGTACCGCCATTCGAGCGCGCGCATGAACGGCTCGGCCGAATACGCCCATGGGCAGCTCGGGTCGGTGAAGCACACGACCTCGACCGTCGCCATGCCTGAACCCTACCGGCGCCGCGCAGCTTTCCCGGTTATGCCAGAAACCTGTATCATCATGCCCGGACCGGAGGGGGCACCCGGCGGTACCGTGGGCAAATGGTCGCGGAGCCGCCGTCCACGCGGACGGCGGCGCCGCCGTTACGAGACCCTGGATCCGGGGAAGACGCGGCGCCCGTAGGCGTCCTTGATCGACGAGGGCGTTTGGCGGCCCGCGGCGCCTATCGTACCGGTGGTTCCATGAGCGACGTGACCGAGCTGAGCGAACGCGAGATGGCGGAGCTGTGCGCGCTCGCCGACGGGACCCTTCCCGCCGAGCGGCGGGCGGCTGTCGAGGCGCGCGTCGCCGCCTCCGCGGAGCTTCAGACGATCGTCGACCGGCAGCGCCGGTCGCTCGCGGCCACGCGCGCGCTCGCCTCCGACCCGGTGCCGGCCCCCCTCGCGGCCGCCGTCGCAGCGCGCCGGCGATCCGGCGCACGGCCTCTGCGCCGGATTCCGCACGCGCCGCGGTGGGCGCTCGCGGCCGCCCTGGTGGTCGCCGGCGTCGCCGCGGCGATCGTCTTGAACGGCGGCCCGGCAGCGCCGACCGTGGCGGAGGCGGCGCAGCTGGCCTCCCGGCCGGCGACCGCGCCGGCCCCGGCCGACCGGCCCGGCAGCACGACGCAGCTCGCGCTTGCCGTCCAGGGCGTCGCCTTCCCCGACCTCGGGGCCGCGTACGGGTGGCAGGCCGTCGGCGCGCGCCACGACACGATCGACGGCCGCCGGGCGACCGTCGTCCTCTACGCGAACGGGGCGCGGAGGCTCGGCTACGTGATCGTCGCCGGGCCGGGGCTCCCGCGGCCGTCGGGACCCGCGCCCGTGACCGTCGCCGGCACCGAGTACCAGGTCCTCTCGCTGAACGGCAGGCTCGCCGTGACCTGGCGCCGCGGCGGCCACACCTGCGTTCTCACGGGCGCCGCTTCGCGGTCGGAGCTCATCCGCCTCGCGAGCTGGCGCGGCTAGTGGTGTGGCCGGCAACGTTGGTGGTGTCGATGGCGAGCGAAAACCGAGCGATGCTAGGACGCAGGGAGCGCCAATACTGGAGAAGTATTGGTGCGACCGAGGACAACGCAGCGCGACGGTTTGCAGCCGCCAGCCTGTCAAGGCGCCCGCCTTGACAGGTCTCGCGAGCAGCCTGCTACTCAAGCAGGCTGCGAGAGCGGCAAACGTTGCCGGTCACATCACTAGCACGGCCCGGACAGCCGCTCCGCCGCCCGGTCGCGGGCGCGGAAGAGCCTGCTCGTGAGCGTCCCCTCCGGCACGCCGAGAAGCCGCGCCGCCTCCTGATAGGAGAGGCCGGCCACGTCGACGGCGACGATCGCGTCGCGGAACTCGTCCGGGAGCTCGGCGATGGCGGCGTAGACCTCGTGGGTCTCAGCGGCCACCGCCGGATCGTCGCGCGGCCGCACCGTCGCCGCGGCCTCGTCGATGATCGGCATGGTGTCAGGGCGGCGGCTCGCCGCCCGGCGCCGGCTCAGGAGGGTGTTTCGCATCGCCCGCATCAGATATCCCATCTCGTCCTCCCCGCGCAGGAATCGCGGCCGGGCCAGCACCCGGGCGTACGTTTCCTGGACGAGATCCTCCGCGTCCTCCCGTGAGCCGGTCCAGGCGCGCGCGGCGCGGTAGAGGCGGGGGAGATGGTCGGCGAGGCGGTCCGGATCGAGCCGGCGCGGGACGAGCGTCACAGAATCGCCGATTCCGTTCGCCCATCCCGGGAAGGAATCCCGGAGCGCCGGCGTCGGACATGGACGAAACGCATCATCGAGCGACAGGAGGTTACTCGTGAAGGCATCGTCCATCGTCGCGGCTCTGGCGGCGACGCTCGTGCTCTCCGCCTGCGGCGGCTCCGGCGGCTCGGCCGGTTCGGCGAAGGCCGGCGCGTCCGGCTCCGGCGGGGCGACCGTGTCCGCGGACAGCATCGGCTCGTTCGGCAATGTGCTCGTCGACGCCTCCGGGCAGCCGCTCTACGCCTCGGACCAGGAGGCCGGCGGCAAGGTGCTCTGCACCGGCAAGTGCCTGTCCTTCTGGAGGCCGCTCACCATCTCCGGCAGGCCGTCGGCAGCCTCGCTCCCCGGCGATCTGGGCACCGTCACACGGCCCGACGGCGGCCGCCAGGTGACCTACAACGGACACCTGCTCTACTCCTTCGCCGAGGACCGGCCGGGCCAGGTCACCGGGAACGGCTTCGCCGACGCGTTCGGCGGCCGGCACTTCACGTGGCACGTCGTCCGCACGTCCGGCGGCCTCTCCGGCGGCGGCACCACCACGGGATCCGGGGGCTACGGCTATTAGCCCTGATCCTCCCCAACGCATGACCCACGGAGGACGCACATGAAACGATTCGTGATCATCGGCGCAGCCGCGCTCGCGCTGCTCGTCGTCGTCGCCGTCCTGGCAGCATCCGGCGGCGGCGGTGGCGGCGGGGGCGTCGGCTACTAGTGGTGTGGCCGGCAACGTTGGTGGTGTCGATGGCGAGCGAAAACCGAGCGATGCTAGGACGCAGGACCTGTCAAGCCGCAGGCTTGACAGGGTTCGGGACGCGCCTGCTCTCCAGGCAGGCGCACACCGGCCAATACTGGAGAAGTATTGGTGCGACCGAGAACAACGCAGCAGTCGCAAGGCGCTGCCTTGCGACGTTCGGGAGCGATCTGCTACCCAGCAGATCGCGGACGCGGTTTGCCGCCGCCAGCCTGTCAAAGGCGCCCGCCTTGACAGGTGTCGCGAGCAGCCTGCTACGCAAGCAGGCTGCGAGAGCGGCAAACGTTGCCGGTCACGTCACTAGCTGCGCGGCGCTCCGGCGCGCCCGGCGGGGCGCGCCGGCCGCCGCCTCGCCCGCACGGTCAGCTCGAGGCCGTCGTGGGCGATCGTGGCGGCGATGCCTCGCTCGCGGCCGAGCGCCGCGACACGCCGCCGCGCGCCCGGGTCGTCGCGCGTGATCTCCGAGCCGCAGTGGGTGAAGATCGCCCGGTGGACGCCGTGTTCGGCGCACCAATCGAGCTGCTCGCGGATGGAGGCGTGGCCGATCGGGATGCCGTCCCTGCGGCGGATGAGCCCGCGCGTGACCGCGGCGCCGTCGCCGACATACGCCTCCACGTCGCGCATCGCGTCCGGCGGGCTCGGGATGCGGGCGACGTCCGGGGCGTAAAGGACGGCCGTGCGCCCGGCCGTGATCCGGTAGGCGACGGCCGGGGCGCGCAGGGAGTGGTCGACCGGGAACGGCTCGAGCGTGATCGGCCCGACCGTCCTCGGCTGCAGCAGCTCGAGCGTCTCCCGGCGGATGATTGGGTAGCGCGCGAGCGCCGGCCACACCGCCGCAGGCGCGTAGACCGGGACCTGCGTCCCGTCCCGCAGCCCGCCCGCGTGATCCGAGTGCGCATGGGTGATGACGACGGCGTCCGGACGGACCCGCGCCAGCCGGTCGCCCCAGTCCCGGCCGCAGTCCACCATGACCGTCCGCCCGGCGTGCCGGACGAGGAGCGCACTGTGATGCCCGTGCCGCCGGCTTTGAAGGCGGATCTCGCCGCGGGTACCGAGGAAGACCAGCAGCACGGGGTCATCCTTGCACCCCGTCCGGTTCGTCGCTTCGACGTCCGCAGACGCTGCAGCGCCAGGCGAAGCTGCGGCCGATGGGGAGGTACTCCTGCACCGTGTCGGCGTCGCAGTGGGGACAGCTTCGCACCTCGGCAACCGGCGTCCCCGCCATGTGGAAGGCGACCGCCGCTGTGATCGTGGGGACGCATCGTCGTTCGGATCTTTCCGCCGCGACCCGGCAGGCCTGGTCGAAGATCTCCGATGCCGTGTCCGGGTAGAGCTGAAGCGACGCCTCGATCGCGCCGTGAAGCCTGACGGGGTCGCCCTCGGCGGCGCCCTGCACCATGAGCGCGGCGAGCACCGGTGGGTCGAACTCGTGATCGCCGTCTGGCACCGGAAGCGCCTCCCTTCGCTGCCGGATTGCCAGTGTACTCCATCCGTCGAGGCTGAAATTGATCGAGACGAGGGGATGTGAGATGGTCGCGGCGTCCGCCCGGCACGGGGCTGGGCGATGGCGAAGGGAGGGAATATGGCTCGGAGGCTGTTCGTCGGCGGCCTGTGCGTGAGCATGGCCGCGGCGGTGGTGGTCGGCGCCTCGCTGGCGTCGGCCTCCTCCGGAAGCGGGGCGCGGGTGTGGGGTGCGGCCCCGTCGCTGGTGCACTTCGGGAAGGCTGCCGGCGCGGTCGCCGGGGACACCATCACGGTGATCTCGAAGAACGCGACCGAGACGGATGTGGACGAGCCGCCCAGTGGGTTCAGCCAGGGCGATGAGATCACCGTCTCCTCGCCGCTGTTCGACACCGCCGGGAGCCGCGTCGGCCATCTGGACGTGCACGGAGCGATCACGGCGCTCTTCCAGCGTGCCGGCGTCGCCCGCGGCCAGTTCGAGTTCACCGCGACGCTGAGAAACGGGGCCATCACCGCGACGGGCGTGGCGACGTTCTCGGAGTCGGGCACCGACGGGGGGTTCACTGCCGCGGTCACCGGCGGCACCGGCGCATATCGGAAGACCGACGGCTGGGTGCGGGTCACCTTTACGAGCGCGACCACGTCCACGTTCGCGTATCACCTGACGGATTAGCAGACCTGCTCTCTGCTGCGCCGCCGCCGGCGGGGCCGCCCGTGCGGCGGCCCCGGCGGCCCGGCCGGCGTCAGTCCTCGGATGCGTTCACGAAGCCGTCCACGTCGACACGGCTGTGGCCGGACGTGCCCGCGTTCACGATCCTGATCGTGCGAACGGGATCGTTCGGGCCGCCCCACCAGGCGCGGACGAACTTGATCCGCCGGTATCCCACGTGGCCGGCGTACGTCGAGACCGTCTTGACGAGGGTGTTGCCGATGTAGATCCGCGCCGAGCCGTGAGTGGGGCCGACTGTGGTCAGCCAGGCGAGCGTGCGGACGCTGGCCGAGAACGTGGCGCCGGCGCCCTTGGCCGTCGAGTAGCGGAGCGACCCGCCGAGCGCGTTCGAGTTCGCCTGCGTCGTCCAGGTGCCGGTGTAGGTCGCGTCGGTCTCGGGGGCCACGTCCAGGTTCGAGACGAAGGAGGGGGCATTGGTGAATGCCGTCCCGACGTAGCTGCCGTTGGCGTCGTACGAGTCGATCTGGAAGCGGAGCGAGGCGCCGCTGTCCCAGGTGAACGGGTAGCGGCTGAGCGGCGTCCCCTCGAGGAGCTTGTCGCCGGTGGTGGCGTCGGAGATGTCGCTCATGCAGCAGCCGACGCCGCCCGTGTCGCTCGCCCCTGGCGTCCACACGAGCGCCGCGGAGGCGATCACGCCGGTGCTGGTCGGCGTGACCGTCGACCCGGGGACGAAGGTGATGTTGGCATGGCTCGGCGCGAGCGCCCAGGCCGGCCCTGCCAGCGCGGCGGACGCCGCGGCGGCCGCGGCGAGTGCGGCCAGCGGTCGACGTGCCCTCATGGAAGCCTCCTGACGACGTGGATGACATCGCGCCGCTTGCTCCAGGATACGGGTGCGGGGGACTTCGCGCTTGCTGTCCTACCCTCCATGCATAACGAGCATCTCTCCAGGGAAAGGTGGCGTGAGCATGAGGCAGCGCAGGCTTCGAGACCTCCAGGTATCGGCGATCGGGCTCGGGTGTATGGGCATGTCCGCGTTCTACGGCTCGGCCGATGAGGAGGAGGCGACGAGGACGATCCAGCGCGCGCTCGAGCTGGGCATCACCTTCATCGACACGGCGCAGCTCTACGGCCCGCTCACGAACGAGATGCTGGTCGGACGCGCGATCAAGGGTCACCGCGACGAGTACGTGATCGCCACCAAGTTCAACCGCCGGATGGATGACGCCGTCCCGGGCGAGATGGCCACGATCGGGAGGCAGGACGGCTCCGGCGCCCACGTGCGCAGCTCGATCGAGGGATCGCTCGCACGCCTCGGAACCGACTACGTCGATCTCTACTACCAGCACCGCGTCGATCCCGCAGTCCCGATCGAGGAGACCGTCGGCGCGATGGCGGAGCTGGTGGCGCAGGGCAAGGCCCGCCACATCGGTCTGAGCGAGGCGGCGCCGGAGACCATCCGCCGCGCGAACGCAGTCCATCCGATCGCCGCGGTCCAGACCGAGTACTCGCTCTGGACGCGCGATCCGGAGCACGAGGTCATACCCACGTGCCGCGAGCTCGGGATCGGGTTTGTCCCCTACGCACCGCTCGGACGCGGGTTCCTGGCCGGCCGGTTCAGCTCGCCGGACGAGCTCGAGGAGAACGACTTCCGCCGCAGCGGCCCCCGCTTCACCGGGCACAACCTCGAGGCGAACCTGAGGCTCGCGGCCAAGGTCAAGGAGATCGCCGCGGAGAAGGACGTCACGCCGGCGCAGCTTGCGATCGCATGGGTGCTGGCCCGCGGCGACGACCTGGTTCCCATCCCGGGCACCAAGCGCCGCGCGTATCTCGAGCAGAACGCGGCCGCGGTCGACGTCGAGCTGACGGACGAGGAGCTCGCCCGGATCGACGCCGAGCTGCCCGAGCCGGCGGGCGAGCGCTACGACGAGGCCGGGATGGCGACCGTGAATCGCTAGGGGACCCCTTCCAATGGGGGATGGCCGAACGCCCCCACAGAGCGAACAATGTGAGTGACCCCTGGTGCCGGACGGCCTCCGCCTGCAGGCCTGGAAGCCGCTCCGGCAACGTCCCGAAGAAACGCTCGTGTCGATGCTCGCCCACTGTTCGCGCCTCCTGTGCTGCCGTCCGTCGCGTCGGGATGGTCGGGCATGGGCGAGCCGGAGCCGCGAGTCCGGCCAGGCCGTCGTGGTCGTGGTCGTCTGCCTGGCGGGGCTTCTCGGGATCTGCGCGCTGACGATCGACCTGGGCAGTCTCTACGAGCAGCGCCGGATGACGCAGAACGCCGCCGATGCCGCGGCGCTCGCCGGCGCGGCGGCGATCCCCAGCGGCGCGTACGTCGCGGCCGCCAAGCGCTATGAGGACGCGAACGGGATGTCGGGCGACCAGGTGTCGGTCAGCTACAACGGCACGGACAGCGTCACCGTCACGGTCGCACGCGATGCGCCGACGTATTTCCTGAAGCTGTTCGGCTACGACACCGTCCGGGTGGACGCGACGGCCACGGCCGCGATCGCAGCGGCCGGCCAGGTGCAGGGGCATATCTCGCCGTACGCGGTCACCCGCCAGTCCTACGCCAACGGGACGGGCACCCAGCTCTTCCAGGAGAACCAGCCGGGCGCGTTCGGCACCATCGACCTGCCCGCCCCCGACAACACCAGTGGCGGCAGCTGCTCCGGCACGACGATCAAGGGCACCTCGGGGAACATCAAGGCCATTCTCAGCGACACGCTGGACGTGGGCGAGCTGCAGCTCCAGGGATGCCTCTCGGTCAAGTCCGGTGCCGCGCAGCCCAGCGCCAACATCGTCAACGACCTGCCCGGCAGCCTCGCCAACGACCTCAGCCCGCTCGGCAACGGCGCCTACGAGCTCATCCCTCAGTCCTGGGACGACCACTACGGCTTCCCGCCGCGCCTGATGTACGTGCCGATCGTGGAGTCGCTCCCGGGCGGAAACGGCACCACCACCGTCACCGGCTTCGCCTGGTTCTACATGACGGGCGCGTCCGGCGGCGGCAGCGGCCTGGCGATCGAGGGCGTCTACGTCACGCTGCAGGTTCCCCTGAACGGACGCACCGTCCCGTACGTCCCTGGCATGCGCGGCCAGATCCTCATGGTCGGACTCACCAGTTAGAGCTCAATCTCAGAATGAGGGCTGTAAGCCCCGCCCAGCCGCCGGGGCACGAGCGCGGCCAATTGCCTGCCGGCTCGTTCTCCCGACCAGTCCGCCTACGCGGGATCGGACGGGACGCCCGTCCTCATCACCGCGACGCAGCAGTAGCCGGGTCGGGGGTCGAGGACGGCGCGGCGCCGGCGGTCGCCGATGCTCTCCAGGAGGCCGGTGACGAGCGAGAGGTTCATCTCGCAAACCATGTCGCGGTGGTTGGCGACCAGGCGGTGGAACGGGCAGTTGCGCAGCCGCACGGTGCCGTCTGCGTCGTCCTGCGGCTCGTATCCACGGGCGACGAGCGCCCCGTGCACGGGGGAGCCTCGGCCGCCGGTGGCCCGGCCCTCGGCGGCCCGCAGGTGTCCCGCCTCCATACCGACGCGATGCGCGCACTCGTTGAGCGCGGACTTCACGGCGCCGGTCGGGTCCTGCTCGACGGCGTCGGCAAGGAGCGACGCCGCGAGCTCGTAATCGCGGCTTGGGACCGTGACGACCACCTCAGCGGCTGAGCGCTGATAGAGCTTCGCGGTTCGCCCGGCGCCCGGACCCGTCCGCCCCGACGTGCGGGCGTACGACGTCGCCAGCAGGCCGTCCTCAACCAGCTTGTCGAGGTGATACGCCGCCAGCGACCTGCTGATGCCCGTGGCGGCGGCCGCCTCCTCGCGGGACGTCGGAACGTCTCGGCTGACGACGTAGTCGTAGAGCCGGCGGCGGACCGGCTCCGCCAGCCGAGCCACGGCGCGCACGTGTTGGTCGCGATCACCGGAGCGCACCGCTCTAGTCTAACGCCAACGCTTCTTGACGAGCCCACGGCGCGGGCGCTAGTCTAATGCAAGGCAAACGCTGCTCTTAGAATACGGGACTGGAGGGACGCGCCTGTTCGAGAAGCTCGCTCACGGGCTGCCGGGACATCCGCTGCATCCGCCCTTGACGGACGTGACCATCGGCATGTACAGCCTTGGGACCGCGCTTGCGGTCATCTCGTACGCCGGCTGGATCGAGCGGCCCGCGGCCCACGGCGCGTGGCTGGCGATCATCGGGGGCCTGATCGTCACCGCCCCGACGGCGCTCACCGGGTTCTTCGACTGGATCACGATCGAATGGGGCTCGCCGCCCTGGCGCATCGCAACGGCGCATCTCTCGGCCATGCTGAGCGCCACCGCGCTCTTCGCGCTTGCTGCGTGGCAGGACCACGCCGGCTATGTCGACGGCACCGTGACCGGCGCCGGCCTCGCGCTCGCGCTCGCCGGCTTCGCCACGCTCACGGTCGGCGGCTGGCTGGGGGGAAGCATCGTCTTCGTCCACGGCTTGCGCGTGTTGCCTGCGACGAAGCCCACACCGACCGCCCCACGTTCCACCCCGACCTCGGAGGGATCACGATGAAATGGGCTGCGCTGGTTGTCTGGGTTCTCACCGCCGGCGGCGGGTTCATCATGCTCGGCCTGTGGCTGCGCCACGGCGGGCTGGCCCAGGCAGCTGAACCGGGGAGCCGGATCAGGCCGCCGCTGCTGTTCTCGCACTTCCTGCTCGCCGCGACCGGACTCGTCCTGTGGCTGATCTACATCGCCAACGACAGCGACACCATCAAATGGATCGCGTTCGGCCTGCTGCTGGTCGTCGCGGCGCTGGGATTCACGATGCTCGGCATCTGGGCGTCGCGGCGGCGTGCGGCGATCACCGGCGCCGGCATGACTCCGGGTGAGAGCGGGTCGCTCCCCGCCGAACAGCACTTCCCGGTCGCGATCGTCACGCTGCACGGGCTTGCGGCCGCGACGACGCTGGTGCTCGTCTTCCTCACGAACATCGGCGTCGGCGAGTAGCCGCGACCGCAGTGGGACGGCCGGCCGAGATTCGGGCCTCAGGGGCGCGGGTACATCAGTGGTGTGCCCGAGGATGAGGCCGACTCCAGTCGCTCTCTGCGCCGGCGGATGGCGCCATGGTGGATCGCCGCGGCGGTCGCCGTGGCGCTGCTCGTGACGGCGCTCCTCGCGCGGCCGCAACATCGCGCCACACGCCACGCGCCGCCGCAGCGAGCGGTCGTCCTGTCCGGGTTTCTGCACCGGGTGGACACCCAGCCGGACACGATCGCGCGGGTCGTGTTCGATCCCAACGACAACGGCGTCACCGCCCGGTTGCGGGATGGAACGGTGCTGTCGACCTTCTATCCGAGCGCCGGGTCTGAATCCAGGCTGGAGCGCTCGCTGGCGCACGGCGGCGTGGCCTACACGTCTCGGAGCCGAACGCCGCCGAGCACGACGAGCTCGTCCGGCTCGAGCTGGGTGTCGCTGCTGGCGTGGCTCATCCCGTTGCTGCTGTTCGGCGCGCTGATGCTGCTCCTGGTGCGGGGTATGCGCGGTGCCGGGTCGCAGCTGATGCAGTTCGGCAGGAGCCGGGCACGCCGCGTCCAGCCGGATCGACCGCAGGTGCTCTTCCGGGACGTGGCCGGCGCCGAGGAGGCGGTGGTGGAGCTGCAGGAGATCAAGGAGTACCTGGAGGATCCGGCGCGCTTTCAGGCGCTCGGCGCCCAGATCCCGAAGGGCGTGCTGCTCGTCGGCCCGCCGGGCACCGGCAAGACGCTGCTCGCACGCGCGGTTGCGGGCGAGGCCAGGGTGCCGTTCTTCTCGATCTCCGGCTCGGACTTCGTCGAGATGTTCGTCGGCGTCGGTGCCAGCCGTGTTCGCGATCTGTTCGACCAGGCCAAGGCGCACGCGCCGGCGATCGTGTTCATGGACGAGTTGGACGCCGTCGGCCGGCATCGCGGTGCCGGCCTGGGCGGCGGGCACGACGAGCGCGAGCAGACGCTGAACCAGCTCCTCGTGGAGATGGACGGGTTCGACCCGCGCGACAACGTCGTCCTGATCGCGGCCACCAACCGGCCGGACGTGCTCGACCCGGCGCTCCTTCGGCCGGGCCGGTTTGACCGCCAGGTGGTCGTCGACCGCCCCGACCGGCACGGCCGCGCCGAGATCCTCGCCGTCCACGTGCGCGGCAAGCCTCTTGCCGAGGGGATCGATCTGGACGCGCTGGCGGCGGCCACCCCCGGGTTCACCGGCGCGGAGATCGCAAACGCCGTCAACGAGGCCGCCCTCCTCGCCGCCCGCCGGCGGCGACGGGCGATCGGTCAGACCGAGTTCGAGGAGGCGATCCTGCGCATCGTGGCCGGTCCGGAAAAGACGCGCCGCGCCGCCTCGACGCGCGAGCGCTCGATCACCGCCCACCATGAGATGGGCCACGCTCTGGTGGCGCACCATCTGCCGAACTGCGATCCGGTCCACAAGATCTCGATCGTCAGCCGTGGCCGGGCGATGGGCTTCACCGTTGCCCTCCCCCATGAGGATCGCTTCCTCACCACGATGTCCACGTTCTCCGACCACCTGGCCATGACGCTCGGCGGCCGCGCCGCCGAGGACCTCGTCTTCGACGAGCTCACCGACGGCGCCGCTGACGACCTGGAGCGGGCGACGAAGCTCGCGGAGGAGATGGTGATGCGCTTCGGGATGAGCCGTCGCGTCGGCCCGCGGGCGGTGGGCCGTGACGAGCGCACGCCCTTCCTCGGCCGCGAGCTCGGCGGCCTCACCTCGGACGGCCACTCCGAGGCTCTCGCCCGGGAGGTCGATCAGGAGATCGACCGCCTGCTCGGCGAGGCGCAGGAACGCGCCACCGCCGTGCTCCGAGACCACGAGGACGAGCTGCACCGCCTCGCCGAGCTGCTCTTGAAGCACGAGACCATTGGCCGCGACGCCTTCGAGCGTCTCATCGCCGGAGAAGACGAATCGGCCGTCTTCGATCGAGACGATGCGGCGCCGGAGCGCCGCCCGAGCGAGCGACGGGCGACGGTCCAGGCCCGCTGAGCGAGACAGGCCCGCCGACCGACAGGCTCAGCGGGCGATCGACGAGTCCGGCCGCGTCCGTCCGGCGTAGGCGATCGTCAGTCCGCTGTGCACCAGAACTGCGAGGGGAAGGACACACAGGAGCACAACGGCGAGGTAGGCCGCCGGTGCGGAGATCGCCTGCGCGAGCGCACCGGCGAGCACCGGGACGGCGGTGAACCCCGCCGCCCAGACGGCGCCCATCAGACCGGTTGCGGTGACGTGTGACGCACCGGCAGCGTCCGCGCCCATCGACGAGAGCGGGAACATCGCCGCACCGACAGTCGCGAACAGCGGCCCCCCGATGACCAGCACTGCGAGCTGCACCGCCGTGAGAGGCTCGAACGCGAGGACGATCGGTATGGGGATCATGAGCGCCTGGGCCGCAATGCCGACGACGCCCGGGCTGTATCGGTCGACCGCCCTGCCCGCCAGCGGGCCGGAGACCCCACCGAGCGCCGCCCCCACCGCGAGCGCTGCCGCGATCACCGCCACCGTCGTGCCGCGACTGCCGAGCCGCAGGGGCACGAGCACGTCCACCGCGCCGAATACCAGCAGATCGATCGTTGCGAGCGCGAGCGCCGCCCGCGTTGCCCGCTGCTGTGCCACGCGCAGGAGCGCTGCACCGATCGCCGCCTGGTGAGCGACGCTCCGACCGGCGGGCGCGAGCCCGGTCAGGATCAAGCCGCCGATGCTGACTGCGGCCACAAGCCCGAACGCCACCCCCTGGCCTGCCCAGCTGGCAAGGGCACCGACGGCCGGCCCCGCCACCGAGCCGGCCGACAGCATGCCCATCACGATCCCCGACTCCCGGCCACGGCGCCCGGCCGGTGCGTTGTCGGTCACCCACGCCATCGACGCGGTCCAGATCGAGCCGCTCGCGAAGCCCTGCACGAACCGGGCCACGACCAGCACCATCGCAGTCGGAGCCCAGGCGAAGATGATCGTCGAGACCGCCATCAGGCCGGCCGAGACGAGCGTGATCCGCTTGGCGCCGAGGCGGGGCACCAGCGCGATGCAGCCGATGGAGACGACGGGCACCGAGATGGGGTACGCCGCAATCACCACCCCGGCCTGGAGGCTGCTCAGGTGGAACCGTTCGGCGTAGTCGGGGAGCAGCGGGATGACGGCCAGGTACAGCGCCGCGTCGACGAACATCGAGACTCCGACCGCCAGCGTGATCCTGCGCGACGCATCCACTCCCGCCACGGTAGTCGACAAGCACCCGCCGGCCGGACGGCTGGAACTCAGGTCCGACCGGCGCCGTCTGAAGCGGTGTGAAGCGGTCCGCGGTCGCACTGATGGTGCTGGCCCTCCTCTCCGGGGGCTGCCTCGCGGACGGTCAGGCGTCACCGCCCCGGCCGTCGGTGCCTCCAACGGGCTCAACATCCGGCCCTGATGCTGTCTTCGGGGGCGTGGCCGGTACGTTGAAGATGGTCGGTGGGCCGTGCGTCTGTCCGCGCCCGGCGCGTCGCGCGGCTTTCCGCGTGCTTCACGGCTCGCGGGTAGTAGCCGTCGTGACGGCCGACGCAGCCGGCCACTTCGCGGTCGCGTTGCCCACCGGGACATACCGGCTCGCGAGCACGCCGTCCGGACTGACGATGTTGACGCTGCCTATCGCCCCGGACACCGTTCACGTCACCGCCGGCGTGACGACTCGCGTTTCTCTGCGACTCCTCGTGGTCTGAAGTGGGCCACAGGCGTCCGCCGCCTTGACGGCGCATCGGCCGGACCATACTCTTATAGCGTGACTGCTATACGTGGCAGAGGATGGTTGTGGCTCGGCGTCATCGGAGTCCTCGGGTTGATCGCCGCACTCCTGATCATCGCCGCCTACCCGATTCC
>DASQXS010000075.1:0-12243 GCA_035639615.1 Gaiellales bacterium
GCGTCGATGGCGAGCGAAAAGCAAGCGATGCTAGGACGCAGGGAGCGCCAATAGTGAACCTATTGGCGCGACCGAGGACACCGCAGCGCGCCGCTTTGCAGCCGCCAGAACCCGGCGAACGTTGCCGGACGATCCACTAGCCGGCGAGGTAGGTAGCGTGGGTTGCGCCCGCCGGCCGGCCGTGGCGACGGTCATCGCACCGCCAGCTGGTAGTCGGGGTTCACGATCGCATCGACAGGGCGGCCGGCGAGGAAGTCGGCCACCTGCTGGGCGCACAGGCGCGGCAGCTCGGCCATGCTCGCGCGTGAGTACCAGGCGCCGTGCGGCGAGAGCAAGACGCCGTCGAGCGACCGGAGCGGGCTCGACTCCGGCAGGGGCTCGGAGGCGAAGACATCGAGCGCAGCGCCGGCCAGCCGCCGGCTGCGCAGCGCCGCCGCCAGCACGTCCTCGTCGACGAGGCCGCCGCGGCAGGTGTTCACGAGGTATGCACCCGGCTTCATCCGGGCGATCGCCTCGGCGTCGATCAGTCCCCGCGTCGCCGCGTCGAGCGGCACGTGCAGCGTCACCAGGTCGGCCTCGACGAGCGCCCGTTCGAACGGCACGAGCTCGACGCCGCCGCCGTCCTCGAGATAGGGGTCGTGCGCGATCACCCGGAACCCGAGCGCGGCCATGCCCGCCGCCACCCGGTGCCCGATCCGGCCCAGGCCGATCACCGCCACGGTCGTGTCGGAGGGGCGGCTCGCCGCCGGTACGGCCTCGGCCGCGTCCCACTCCCCGGCCCGCACCGCCGCGTCGAGGGCGGGAAGGCCGCGCAGGAGCGCGAGCGCCATCCCGACGGTGTGGGCGGCAACCTCCTCGACGCAGTAATCCCGGGTGTTGGCGACGGCGACACCGCGCATGGTCGCCGCGGCCACATCGATCATGTCGTAGCCGATCCCGAGCCGGCTCACGAAACGCACGCGCGGCGCCGCGTCGAGGACAGCGCCGGTCACCGGCGCCCACTGGACGATGAGGGCGTCGGCCGCAGATGCCGCGGCGGCGACGTCCGCCTGGGTGCGGCAGGCGGCCCGCACCACCGTGTGGCCGGCCTGCTCGAGCACCTGCTCCTCGACACCCTCGCCCAAGGTGGAGTCGGTGATGAGGACCGTGCTCACCCGCCCGCCTCGATCCGGTCGGCGGCGATCTCGATGTGGTTTCGCATCGCGTCGGCGGCCGCGTCGGCGTCGCCGGCAGCGATCACCTCCAGAAGCTTCTGGTGGCTCTCCGCGTGGGCCACGAGGTCGGCCGGGGCGAGCGCCTGCGTCGCCGCCCGCAGGAACCGGTTGATGCGGCCCCGCATGTGCGCGGACACCTCGAGCAGGATGGAATGGTCGGCCTGCCGCCACAGCCGCTGGTGGAAGCGCTGGTCGAGCTGGAGCACGGTGGAGACGTCGCCGCGGCGGGCGGCGGCGATCATCCGGTCGACGAGCCGCTGGAGCTCGCGCTCGACCGCGGGCGTCCACCGCTCCAGCACGCGGCGGACGACGAACCCCTCGAGGAGGACGCGCAGGCTCGAGATCTCCGCCAGGCTCTCCGGCGAGAGCCGCGCCACACGCGCCCCGCGGCGCGGCAGCCGGACCACGAGCCCCTCCTCCTCGAGCCGCGTGAGCGCCTCGCGGACGGGGATGTGGCTCACCCCCAGCTGGGCCGAGAGCGTCCGCTCGACCAGCCGCTCGCCCGGCCCGTAGACGCCGCCGTTGATCGCCTCGCGCAGGTGATCGGCCACGGCGTCGGCGAGGCTCTGATCGGGAAGCGGCTGGAGAACCGTGCTCATGCGGTGCACGCTAACGCTATAGCATTTCCCGAGTCAAGCCTCGGTGGGCCGTCAACCATACCGATGGACGATGCGGGCGGGCTCGAGGGTCATGTCGACGACGCGGTGGAGGCCCAGGACGACGTCCCGGACGGGCAGGAGATGGACCGGCATCTGCGCGTTCGGGCGCAGCTCGAGCGTCGCCGGCCCCGTCCACGCCTCGCGAACCTCGACGTCGCCGAGCTCGCGCAGGACGAGCTCGCGGCTGACCACGCCGTGCTCCTCCTGGCGTACGCGCAGGTTGACGTTCCGGCCGGCGCCATCCACGACCTCGTCCAGGGCGTCCTCGGCGGCCGGCGCCTGCTTCCAAGCCATCGTGGCGGTGGCGACGACGATCGAGTTTCGCCGCACGCGTCCGACAAGCAGGTCGCCGTGCGGCCGAAGCGTTACCCGTCCGGCCTTCTTGGGCTGGCCATACGCCTCACGGCCGGCGGCGACCGCGCCGTCGGACGCGAGCACGAGGAACGGCGAGTAGACGGCGCCCGTCCCGTCGGGAAGGCGGACGGGGAGCTGCCACGCCGACTCGCAGTAGCGCCCGAACCATTCCGCGTCGTGCATCCGGTAGACGTGGACGACGCATAGATCGGACGCGAGCTCGAGCGGCGCCGGGATGAGCCCGTCGGCGGCTTCGCGGTCGGTGCGGTGGACGACGGTCAGGATCTCGGTCTGGCGGAGCCTCAGTGGAAGGGGCGGGACGAGCGGAGCGCCGTATGGGGTCGACGTCAGGGTCGCCGGATCGAACGGGCTCACGCCTGACCCGGCGGCCGCGGGGGCTGGAAGAGCTCGAGCACGTGCCCGTCCGGGTCGTGCATGTAGAGGCAGCGGCCGCCGGCGTTCGCGCCGGTGTCGACGACGATCGGAGGCGTGAACGGGCGCCCGCCGTGCGCCACCATCCGGTTACAGAGCGCGTCGATGTCGTCGCAGGTCACGCACACGTGCTTGAACCCGACGTCGGCAGGCCGCGTCTGCACCGTGTGCCGGCGCGGCTCGAGGTACTCGAAGAGCTCGATCACGTGGCCGCCGCCGGGGAAGGCGAGGTGGGCCATGCGCACGTGCGCACCGGGCTCGACGACGATCTCCTCGAGATAGCCACCCTGCTTCTCCTGCTGCATCACGACCTCCATCCCGAGGCCGTCGCGCCAGAACCGAAGCGCCCGGTCGAGGTCGGAGACGGTGAGCCCGGTGTGCAGCAGCTGGACGGCCATCAGAACGTCGCCAGCAAGCCGCCGTCGACGACCAGGCGCTGGCCGGTGACGTAGGTGTTGTCGGAGGAGACGAGATGGGCGACGGCAGCGGCGATCTCGGCCGGCTCTGCCGCCCGCCGGAGCGGGAGCTTGCCCGCCCCGACGTAGATGTCCCGGAACCAGTCGGACTCGAGCTCGTCCTCCCCGTTCACGACCGACATGCGGGTGCGCACGAACCCGGGTGCGAGCGCGTTCACGAGCACCCCGCGCGGGCCGAGCTCAACCGCCAGCGTCCGCGTGGCCGCCTCGAGGCCGGCCTTGGCGACGTCATAGGAGAGCGAGGCCGCCTCGCTGGCGCTGGCGTGGATCGACGTGACGTTCACGATCCGCCCGCCGCCACGCCCCGCCATGCGCAGGCCCGCCGCCCGCCCGAGCCACACCGGCCCGTCCAGCATCACACCGAGCTGGCGGCGGTAGGCCGCCTCGGTCAGGGCCTCGACCGGCTCCGGGATGTAGATCCCGGCGACGTTCACGAGGGCGTCGAGCGGCCCCAGGTCGGCCTCGATCCGTGCCACCAGCGCATCGTGCCCGGCGATGTCGGCGACGTCGGCCGGATAGGGGCGGGCGGGGTCGGTAACGGGCTCGACGTCGATCCCAGCGACCGCGAAGCCGTCGCGGGCGAGTCGCTCGGCGACGGCCCGGCCGATGCCGTTGGCGGCCCCGGTGACGGCAGCCACGCTCACTGGATCGTGAACCCTCCGTCGACGACGAGGCTCTGGCCGGTCATCCAGGCCGACGCGGGCGAGAGCAGGAAGACGGCCGGGCCGGCGATGTCCTCCGGGGCGCCGATCCGGCGGAGCGGGTGGCGGGCGGCGAACTCCTCGATCCGGCTCGCGAAGTCGGCCCTGTCGACGTACGACATATGGGTGTGGACGAGCCCGGGGGAGAGCGCGTTCACGCGGATCCCGGCCGGCCCGTGGTCGACGGCGAGGGCGCGCACGAGCGCCTCGATCCCGCCCTTGTTGGCGACATAGCTGGCGTTTCCCGGGGCGGCGATGTGGGCGAGTTGGCTGCCGAGGAGGACGACCGAGCCGCCGTGGGTCATGGCCCGGACCGCCGCCCGGGCCACCGCGAAGGACGCCGTCAGGTTCTCGTCGAGGAGCTGCTGCCACTGCTCGTCGGTGGTGTCGCGGACGTCCTCGCCGCGGCGGATCGTGCCGGCGCAGTGGACGATCCCCTCCAGGCGGCCGAAGCGATCGAGGGCGTCGGCGACCATGTCGTCGGCGGCTCCGGCGACGGTCAGGTCGGCCGCGTGCACGGCCATGTCGCCGCCGGCGGCGAGGGCCGTCTCGGCGAGCGCGTCGGCGTTCCGGCCGCTCGCCAGCACGTGCGCGCCCTCGCGGGCGCAGGCGACGGCGACCGCGTGGCCGATGCCGGACGAGGCGCCGGTGACGATCACGGCCATGTCGTCGAGAGCGGGCACTCCGGCCAAACGCTATAGGATCTCGCGGCGGCGATGGAGCTCGAGGCCGGGACATCCGTGGTCACGGGCGCTGCCAGCGGCATCGGCAGGGCGTCCGGCGGGCTGGTGACCTGGTGAGCCGGCGTGACCGGGCCCGCGAAATCGCCGGCGGCTATCCGCTCGTGGCCGCCGACCCCGCCACCGTCACGTGGCTGACCGGCCTCGCCGCCGACATCGAGTGGGGGCCGAACGCCTTCTCGACCGCGCCAATCGCGGTGGTCGACCCGGACGGCGGCGTCATCCTCGTCACGAGCGAGGACGAGGCGCCGGGCGCGGCGGACGGCGTCGAGGTGCGGCCGTACCCCGGCTTCGCGGTCGAGGACGTCGACCGCCCGGCGGCCGCCTACGCCCTGGTCATGGATGCCCTGGGCGATGCGACGAGCGTCGCGGCCGAGCTTCACGCCATCCCCGGATCGATCGCCGTCGGCCTGGTGAGCCGGGCCGCGGTCGTCCGCGACGTCGCCGCGGAGCTCAGAGCCGCCCGTGCCGTCAAGGATGCGGACGAGCTCGAGGCGATCCGGGCGGCGGTCGCGGTCGCCGACACCGGGCAGGCCGCCGCCCGCACGGCATTCCGCGCAGGTCAGACCGAGCTCGACGTCTGGCGCGACGTGCACGGGGCGATGGAGGCCGCCGCGGGCGGACGCGTCCCCGTGCTGGCCGACATCGTGAGCGGCGAGCGCACGGCCGAGGTGGGCGGGCCGCCGTCAGGCCGCACCGCGGGCGAGACCGACCTCCTGCTGGCGGACCTCGTCCCCCGCATCGGCGGGTACTGGGCAGACTCCTGCGCCACGATTGCGCTCGGCGAGCCGGCCGCCGAGGCGCGGGCCGCCCACGCCCGCGCCGTCGAGACGCTCGAGCGGGCCGTCGAGGCGATCCGGCCGGGCGTGACGGCCGGCGAGATCGACGACCTCTGCCGGACGGCGATGGGCGGCTACCCGCATCACACCGGCCACGGCATCGGCACGAGCTGGCACGAGCAGCCCCGGATCATCCCCGGCAGCGGCCGCCGGCTCGAGCCGGGCATGGTGATCGCGCTCGAGCCGGGCACCTACGGCGACGGCTGGGGCGTGCGGGTGGAACGGGTCGTGGCGGTCACGGAGTCCGGCTGCGACGTCCTCTCCGGCCATTCGCTCGAGCTGTGATCGTCCTTCGCTCCGACCGGGTGCTGGTGCGGCTCGACCCCGATCACGGCGGCGAGATCCTCGACGTGGTCGATCTCGAGACCGGCCGCCAGCTCCTCGGCCGCCCGCCGTTCGCGTCCGAGCGGCCTCTCGGCGGCGACCTCGACGAGGCCACCTGGACGGCGCGCTACCGGGGCGGCTGGCAGATCGTGTTTCCGAATGCCGGGAACGCATGCGAGGTGGAGGGCGACCAGCACGGCTTCCACGGCCGTGCCTCGAACGACCCGTGGCGGGTGGTCGAGGCGGGCGAGGCGGCGGCCACGCTCGTGTGGGACGGGCACTGGCTCTCGGCCGAACGGCGCCTGGAGATGCGGGCCGACACGGTGCGGGTCGAGACCGAGGTGCGCGGCGTCGGCCGGCGGGCGCCGTTCGTCGCGCTCGAGCACGTCGCCGCCGGCCTCGAGCTGATCGACCCGGAGGCGGAGCTCCAGCTCCTGCCGGGCGCCGAGGCGTACGAGCTGAACGAGGTCGACGGGCCGGCGCGGGCGCCGGCCTTCGCCCACGCCTGGCCCGAGGTCGGCCTTCAGGCCGGCGGCGCCGAGCGCGCCGACCGGTGGCGGCTCGCGGACGACCGGGTGCGGCTCTTCACCGTCACGGGGCTGGACGGGCGCGCACGGGTGCGGAACGCCCGGTCGGGGCAGGCGCTCGAACTGCGCTGGGACGCCCGCTTCATGCCGCACGTGTGGATCTGGCACGACGTCCGCGGGACCGGCGGCATCTGGCGGCACCGGAACGAGATGCTGGCCGTCGAGCCGACCACCGTCCCGCACAGCCTCGGGCTCCGGCGCGCGATCGGCGAGGGCCAGGCGACGTGGCTCGAGCCGGGCCAGCGCATCTCGTGGTGGATCGAGGCACGCGTGGCCGCGTGAGCGTGCCGGCTTACGCCGCGGTCGGCCGATCGGCGCTGCGAGCCAGGTGAATCGCCGACCAGATCGGGATGACAACGGCGGCGACGAGGATGGCGCCGGCGCCCACGATGCGGGCAGTGCTCGGACCGGTTGTGCACGCGTCGGCCGCTCCGCGAACAGCGGCGACCGCCGGCCGCGGCGGGCAGCTGCCGCTCGACGTGGACGTCCCCAGAAACAGGAGCATGAACGCGGGCAAGAGCCCTCCAGGAAGCAGGAATGTCCCGATCACCTTGTCGCGCGAGCTCCAGGCCCGCGACGACCAGAGCAGGACCACCGCGATGACCCAGCCGACGAAGGGGATCATGAGCCCGCCGACCGGGAGCAGGATGATCGCCAGCCATTCGACAGCTCCGCGGGCCTTGACGGGCGGACGCTCGACCGCGACGATCTCCTCGGGTTCGCCGAGCCGGTCGAGCACCGTGCGCACCTCCGCCTCGGTCGCCCCGGGCGGGATCGCCTCCATGAGGTGGGCCTCGACCTCGCAGACGAGGTCGTCGCGTTCGCGGGCGTCCAGAGCGCGCGCGGCGTTCCGGAGCCGGTCCAGGTAGGCGACCGCAAGTGGGTCAAGGGGGGTGTTCATGGCCGTTCTCCAGTCTCGAGGAGCGTGTCAACGGCATCCCGGAACCGCGTCCAATCCTCCGTGAAGGAGGCGAGCACGGAGCGGCCGGCTGATGTCAGCCGGTAGTAGCGGCGGGGTGGGCCCGACGGCGACTCGCGCCACGTCGTCTCCACCACACCTTCGCGCCGCAGGCGGGCGAGCAATGGATAGAGCGTGCCCTCGGTAGTGACCATGCCGTCCACCGCCGACAGGGTGCGGACGAGCTCGAATCCGTAGCGCTCGCCGTTGCGAAGGAGTGCGAGGACGCAGTACTCGATTACTCCCCGCCGAAGCTGTGTCGTCGAGCCCGGTGCGTCTACCATGCCACACATAGTACCTTGAACGACCTGGAACATCAAATGCAGCCCTACCGCGGGGCCGGCGTGTCTAGGGCTGTTTGCCTGGGCGCTAGCGTTTGCCTATGGCCGAGCGACTCCTGGTGACGGGCGCCAACGGCTGCATCGGCGCATGGGTCGTTGCGGAGCTGACGCTCGCCGGGGCCGAGGTCGTCGCCCTCGACGTCTCCGACGAGCTCCACCGGCTCGCGCTGGTGCTCGGCCCCGAGGGCGCCGCGGCCGTCCCCCGCGTCCGCGGCGACATCGTCGATCTCGACACGCTCGAGCGGACGATCGACGAGCACGGCACGTAGACGAGGTGCCGCATCCGGTCGCGCCGGCGGGCCACCGCCTCGAACACGTTCACGGTCCCGACCACGTTGACCCGCGCACCGAGCGCGGGATCCGCCCGGCAGAAGGGGACCTGGAGCGCGGCCAGGTGGATGACCTGGGTGATGGCCGCGACCGCGGCGTCACCTCGGCGCCGACAGCGGCGATGCTCGCGGCCGCCGCCGGCCGCCCGTATCACATCCCCTACGGCGGCCGGGCCCAGATGCAGTACACGCTCGACGTGGCGCCGGCGTTCATCGCTGCCGCCGGAGCAGACGCGACCGGGGCGTCGGCGCACAACCTGGCCGGCGAGGTCGCCGGCATGGACGAGATCGTCGCCGCGATCGAGGCGGCGGCGCCCGAGGCGGACGGGCTCATCACCCACGACGACGCGCCGCTCGCCTTCCCACGCCAGGTCGACGCAGCCTCGTTCTCCGCCACCGTCGGGCGCGTGCCGGAGACGCCGCTCGCCGAAGCGATCGCCGACACCGTCGCCCGCTTCCGCGTCCTTCTCGCCGAGGGGCTGGTGGCGATGCCCGTCGAGGCCTGAGGGCGGTCAGACGCCGGCGTCGCCGACCGTCGGAGCGCTGCGGTCGAGCGGACCCGTCGTGGCGCCGAGCACATCACCATCGACGCCGAGGCTGTCAAACAGCGACGCCGCCTCCCCCTCGAGCGCCTCCGCGCGGACGTGCTGTCCGAGCGTCCTGAGACAGCGACTCTGGCCGGCCAGCGCGTGCGCCAACTCGAACGGACTGCCGAACCTACGCCATCGTTGCGCGACGTCGTCGTAGCGCGCCGCGGCAGTCGCGGCGTCTCCGTACGCTTCTGCGAGCATCGCACGAACCGCGAGCCGACAGTTCGCCCCGTGCGTCGGCTCGGCCCGGTGATCAGCCAGCCGATGGGCGTGCCCCTCGCCGCCCGAGGCGATGAGCACGCGCGCGGTCTCGGCGATCATGGCCGTTTCGCTGATCGCGTGGAGAGTGCTGCTCTCCGCAGCCAGCTCCCGCGCCCGCTTCAGCTCGCCGCCGATCAGAGCGAGCAGCGCAGCGACGGTCAGAGTTGGGATGACAATCTGCGAGTCAACGATCTTGCGGGCGCGATCGACAGCCCCGGCCATGGTCGCACGAGCCTGAGCCGTCTCACCGCGGTGGGCAAGGATGAAGACTCGAGGCGGAGTGGCCAAGGCAGCGTGCTGATGCGCTCCACTCCCGGCCCAGGCGAGCACGGCTTCGGACTCTTCGAGGGCATCGTCCCAGTCGCCGGCATAGAGGAGCTGCCAGATCTGGAACGCCCGTGCCAGCATCTCGTAGGTGGAGTTGTGTGTCCGAGCCCCGTGCTCGACCGCCTCCCGATAGGTCGCCGGGGCCGCGGCGGGCCCATCCCACGCCAGTCTCTGCCCGGCGAGGTGCATGAGCCCCATTGTGACGTACGGCGGGTCATGGGCCTCGAACATCGCAAGCGACTGGTTCAGGTCATCCAGACCGCGGGCGCGATCTCCCGACTCGGAATGAATGAGCCCGCGCGTGTTGATAGCTAAAGCGGCGGCGAGCGGGTCCCGGACGTCTTCCGCGATTCCGAGCTGTCGGTCGACGAGCTCCAGGCTGCGGGCCATCTCCCCCCGCAGCATGAGGATGAACGCGGCGTTGCCGATCGCCCTCGCAACCTTCGAGGACGGAGCCTCGTACGCGAACCGCTCGAGGATGAGGTCCGCGACACGTCTGCATTCGCGGCCGTCTCCACGGAAGTACGCTGTCTCGATCTGTTGGAACATGGCGTCCGCAAGCGCGTCTGTGTCGCCAATCGAAACGGCTGCGGAGCGCGCCCATTCGAGAACGTGCAGGGCTTCGGCGAGCGCACCAGCCTGGACAAGGCATGTGCCTCGGATGCATAGAAGCCGCGCCATCTGCTCGCCCCGGCCCTCGGCAAGCTCGATCGCCTTGTCCACAAGATGAGTCGCTCGCTCGAGGTCGAGCCCAATGGCATGCTCTGCCGCGATGGCGCCGTAGTGAACGGCGGCGCGGCGAAGGGAGTCGTCCTCGGGTCGACCGCTCGCCCGAGTGAGCGCGACCGCCTCGGAATAGTGGAACGCAAGGAGCTCGGCGCGATCCGCAACGCGGGCACCAGCGATCCGCTGGATCCACTCCGCCGCCCGGCGATGCTTGTCGGCCCGCTGCGCGCGCGGGATCTGGCGATAGGCGACCTCGTGGACGAGGTCGTGCCAGAACGCGTACTCCTCGTCGCCGGGAATCGTGGAGACGCGCGACCGGCGGATGAGCTCTTTTCGGCCGAGCTCGTGCAGCTCGCCCCAAACCACCGCCGGCTCCCGTTCTCCCATGTCGGCGAGCGCGCCGGCCCAGAACACCTTGCCGACCACGGCCGCATCGTGGAGCAGCGGCTTCCGCTCGCCGTCGAGGGTATCGATCCGGGCGGCGATGAGCGCCAGCACAGTGTCGGGCATCTCGGTCTCGGAGAGCGCCCGGTTGGCGCGCTCCGCGAGCAGGCGCGCGTACTCCTCGGCGAACAGCGGGTTGCCGCCAGACCGCTCGACCAGCGCCCGCTCCACCTCCGCGGGAAGCGGAAGCTCGGGTAAGAGCGAACGCGCCAGACGCTCGGTGTCGTCGTTCCCGAGCGGCTTGAGCGCGACGGTGGTCGCGTTCCCGACGCCGCCGGCCCACGTGGGATGGCTCTCGAACAGCTCCGGCCGAGCCGTGCAGAGGATGAGGATCGCGACGCTCGTAGACCACTCCGCCAGGTATTGGATGAAGGCGAGCATCGCCGGGTCGGCCCAGTGGAGATCCTCGAAGATCAGGACCAGCGGCCCACGAGCCGCGACCTCGTCGAAGAAGCGCTGCCAGGCCGCGAACACCTCTTCCCGCTCGCCTCCCTCGCCGGGGAGGCCCACGAGCGGCGCCAGCCTTGACCGCAGCCATGCTGCGTCGGCCATCCCGGCGACCGCAGCATCCAGGAGCGCTCGCGCCCGCGGCTCGCTCTCGGTCTCGCCGATCCCAGCTTGAGCCTTGACGACCTCGGCGAGCGGCCACATGCCGATCCCGTCTCCGTATGCGATGCAGCGTCCGCGGCGCACGGCGACCGCCGGCGACCGAGTCGGAAGCTCCGCCTCTAACTCGGCCACCAGCCGCGACTTACCGATGCCCGGCTCGCCCACCACCGTCACCAATTGCAGGCCCGGCTCCTCGAGCGCACGCTCGAACACCTCGCGCAGCAGGTGCAGCTCGCGGGCCCGACCGAAGAAGGGCGTCCGTTGCCGGGGATCACCATGCCCCGCCGCGCGAGCGCCGATCGCGCGCCACACCGGAACCGCGGCGGGCTTTCCCTTCAGCACCACCGGGGCGAGCGGCTCGTACTCGATCATCCGGTTCGTCGCGTGCATGGTGGCGTCGCCGACGACGACCGCCCCGACCGGAGCGACCGCCTGAAGGCGCGATGCCGTGTTCATCACGTCACCCACGACCGTCCCCTGGCCTGGATCCGACGCCGGGGATACCCGCACCAACGCCTCACCGGTGTTCACGGCCACCCGCATCTCGGCGTTGACCGACTCCGCGATGGCAAGCGCCGCCCGCACGGACCGTTCGGCGTCGTCCTCGTGCACCTGCGGCGCGCCCCAAACTCCCACAACCGCATCCCCGATGAACTTCTCGACCACGCCGCCGAAGCGTTCGATCTCGCGGCGCACCGCCGCGTGATACACGCTCAGACCGCGGCTGACGTCCTCCGGGTCGGCTGCGTGCGCCACGGCCGTCGAGCCGACGAGGTCGCAGAACAGCACCGACACGACCTTCCGCTCCTCGCGCCGCGCTCCGGCGCCCGCACCCAGTGGGTGCGCGCATCCCATGCAGAACGCAGCCGCCTCCGGGTTCTCCCGGCCGCACTGCGGGCAGACCGCCACGGGGAGAGTGTACGACGCCCCGGCAACGATCGGGCGTAAAGTCGCCCCAACGGTGCGACGGGGTGTGAGATGACCAAGCTGGTGAGCCTTGGCGACGGCCGCCGGGCGAGCTACGAGATCGTGGGCGAAGGTGAGCCGCTGCTCATGTTCATGGGCGGGCCTGGACTGCCGGCCCGCCTCATATGGAAGGACGCGGAACTCCTGGCGGGGAGGTTCGCGTCCTACCTGATCGACCCGCACGGGTCGGGCGAGTCCTCACCGCCGGCCGATCCCGGCGCATACGACCATCTCGGCCACGCGCGTTTCTACGACGAGGTGCGACGGGCGCTCGGCCTCGGCCGCGTCAGCGTCCACGGCCTCTCCTTCGGTGGCACTGTGGCGCTGACCTATGCCGCGCTCTTCCCCGAGGAGACCATCCGCTGC
>DASQXS010000076.1:0-14237 GCA_035639615.1 Gaiellales bacterium
CTGGTCGCGGGCGTCGACGATCTTCCCCGAGTTCGTCGGCCACACGATCGCGGTCCACGACGGGCGGAAGCACGTGCCGGTCTTCATCTCGGAGTCCATGGTGGGGCACAAGCTGGGCGAGTTCGCCCCGACCCGCACCTATCGCGGGCACGGCAACGACCGCACGTCGAGGATGAAGGGCCGGTAGCGGAGTGGCCACCGTCGAGCACGAACGCGAGACCGTGCGGGCGCAGGCCCGCTACGTGCGCTGCTCGGCGCGGAAGGCGCGGCTTGTCCTCGAGCACATCCGCGGGCTTCCCGCGACAGAGGCCCGGTCGGTGCTGGCCTTCCAGCCTCGGGCCGCGGCCCGCGACGCGGGTAAGGTGCTCGCCTCGGCGATCGCCAACGCCGAGAACAACTCGGGCCACGATGCCGACGACCTGATCGTCTGGCGCGCCTATGCCGACGAGGGCCCGATCCTCAAGCGCTGGCGGGCGCGCGCCCGCGGCCGCGTGAACCGCATCCGCAAGCGGACCTGCCACATCACGATCACCCTGGCGGTGGCCGAGCCCGGCGAGATCACGCGGCGGCGACCCGCGCCGGCCCCGGAGGCGGAGGCCGAGGCGCCGAAGCCCTCCCGGCGGCCGCGCTCGCGCCCGCGCACGCAGGAGCCGGCCGCGGAGCCGCAGGCCGAGGCGGCGGCGGAGGAGGCGGCCGAGACCGAGGCGGCGGAGGAGGCCGGGGCCGAGGCGGCGGCGGAGGCCGAGGCGGCGGCGGCCGAGGAGGCGCAGGAGGGCGACGTGCCCCCCGCGCGGGAGCAGAAGAAGGAGGGGAACGCCTAAGCATGGGACACAAGGTCCATCCCGGCGGGCTTCGGGTCGGCGTCATCCACACCTGGAAGTCGAACTGGTTTACCTCGAACAAGGAGTTCGCGGGGGCCCTGTTCGAGGACGTCCGCATCCGCGACCACATCTACGGCAAGCTGGCCCACGCCGGCCTCTCCGACATCCATATCCGCAAGGACAAGCAGCGGGTGACGGTGGACATCTACACCGCCCGGCCCGGCATCGTGATCGGGAAGTCCGGCTCGGAGGTCGACGCGCTTCGCAAGGAGCTCCACGACATGACCGGCAAGAACGTGCAGGTCAACATCACCGAGATCAAGCGGCCCGAGCTCGACGCCAAGCTGGTCGCCCAGTCGATCGCCGAGCAGCTTCAGAATCGGGTGTCGTTCCGGCGGGCGATGAAGCGTTCGCTCAGCTCGTCGATGCGCTCCGGCGCCCAGGGCGTCAAGGTGCGCTGCGGCGGCCGCCTGGGCGGGTCGGAGATGTCGCGGGCCGAGACCTACAGCGAGGGCCGCGTGCCGCTGCACACGCTCCGGGCGGACATCGACTACGGCTTCGCCGAGGCAAAGACGACCTTCGGCCGGATCGGCGTCAAGGTGTGGATCAACAAGGGCGAGATCATGCCCGAGGGCTACGAGCGCGACGGCGGCGCGGCCCGGCTCGGCGAGGTCGACGCCCGCCGCCGGCGGCGGGGCGCGCTCCCCGGCGAGCTCGAGCAGCTCGGGCCGACGCGGCCGGGACGGCGCGAGGGCGGCCGCGGGCGAAGGCCGCGGCCCGGCGGCGGCGACGGCCCGGGCGGTGCCCGGCGGCCGCGCCGGCGTCCGGAGCCGGCCGCCGAGACGCCGCCGGAGCAGGTGACCACCGAGGCCGCGGAGGCTCCCGCCCCCGAGCGCCCGTCCGAGGAGAGCGAGCGCTAGATGCTCCTCCCCAAGCGCACCAAGTACCGCCGCGTCCACCGTGGCCGCCGCACGGGCCTCAGCAAGGGCGGGACACGCGTCCAGTTCGGCGAGTTCGGGCTGAAGTCGCTCGAGGCCGGATGGGTCACGAACCGGCAGATCGAGGCCGCCCGGATCGCCATGACCCGGAAGATCAAGCGCGGCGGCAAGGTCTGGATCACGGTCTTCCCCGACAAGTCGGTGACGCAGAAGCCCGCCGAGACGCGCATGGGCTCCGGCAAAGGGTCGCCGGAGCACTGGGTGGCCGTAGTGAAGCCGGGCCGGGTCATGTTCGAGCTGGCGGGCGTGCCGGAGCCGCTGGCCCGCGAGGCGATCAGGCTCGCGGCGATGAAGCTGCCGGTGAAGGCCAAGTTCGTGTCCCGGGAGGGTGATCTGTTTGAAGGCCAGTGAGATCCGCGAGCTGACCGCCGACGAGCTGGAGCGAAAGCTGGCCGAGACACGCCAGGAGCTCTTCAACCTGCGCTTCCAGCACGCGACCGGCGCCCTCGACAACACAGCCGCGCTCGCGCGGGTGAAGCGGGACATCGCCCGGCTCCTCACGCTCGCCAACGAGAGCGCCCACGCGGGGAGTGAGCGGTGAGCGAGGCGACCGCGCAGGCATCGCGGGAGCGCGGCATCCGCAAGGAGCGGCGCGGCGTCGTCGTGTCCGATGCGATGGACAAGACCGTCGTCGTCCGCGTCGACGTGATCAAGCCGCATCCCAAGTACAAGAAGACGCTGCGGCGCTCGATCAAGCTCCACGCCCATGACGGCGAGAACCGCTCGAAGGTCGGCGACGTCGTCCGCCTGGTCGAGACCCGCCCGCTGTCGAAGACGAAGCGGTGGCGGGTCGCGGAGATCCTCGAGGTGGCGAAGTGATCCAGGTGGAGTCCCGCCTGCGCGTGGCCGACAACACCGGCGCGCGCGTGCTCCTGTGCATCCGCATCAAGGGCGGGAGCCGGCGCCGGTACGCGGGCGTCGGCGATATCATCGTGGGCACGGTCAAGCAGGCCACGCCCAACGGGACGGTGCGAAAGGGCGAGGTCGTGACGGCCGTCGTGGTGCGGACGCGAAAGCAGCACCACCGCGATGACGGCACCTACATCGCGTTCGACGAGAATGCGGCCGTCATCATCGACAAGGACAGAAACCCACGCGGAACGCGCATCTTCGGCCCGGTGGCCCGCGAGCTGCGCGAGCGCAACTTCATGAAGATCGTTTCCCTGGCCCCAGAGGTACTTTGACCAAGCTCAAGATCAAGAAGGGCGATTCCGTCCAGGTGCTCGCCGGCAAGGATGCCGGCAAGCGCGGCACGGTCCTGCGCGTCATCCCGGACGAGCGCCGCCTGGTCGTCGAGAAGCTGAACATGGTGAAGCGGCACACGAAGCCGCGGCCGGCGCCGCGCCGGTCGGGGAGCCAGCAGATCATCCCCGGCGGCGTGCTTGAGCGCGAGGCGCCGCTCCAGGTCTCGAACGTCGCGCTCGTATGCCCCGCCTGCGGGGCGCCGACCCGGGTCGGCTTCCGTTTCAAGGACGGCCGCAAGGTGCGGGTCTGCCACCGGCCCGGGTGCGGAAAGGACATCGACCGGTGAGCGCCGCCGAGATCCCCACGCCGCGCCTGAAGGAGCGCTACGAGAACGAGGTGCGGGCCGAGCTGCGCGAGCGGTTCGGGCTCGGCTCGCCGATGGCCGTGCCGCGCCTCCGGAAGATCACGCTCAACATGGGCGTCGGCGAGGCGAAGCTCAACTCCAAGGCCCTCGACGACGCGGTGGAGGAGCTGGCGACGATCGCGGGGCAGCGCCCGGCGATCACCCGCGCGAAGAACTCGATCGCCGGCTTCAAGATCCGCGAGGGGATGCCCATCGGCTGCAAGGTCACCCTGCGCGGCGACCGCATGTACGAGTTCCTCGACCGGCTGACGACGATCGCGCTCCCCCGGATCCGGGACTTTCGCGGCATCAACCCGCGCTCGTTCGACGGCCGCGGCAACTTCTCGCTGGGCATCCGCGAGCAGATCATTTTCCCCGAGATCAACTACGACGACGTGTCCCAGGTACGCGGGCTCAACGTCACCGTCACGACCACGGCATCCGACGACGAGGGGGCGCGGGAGCTCCTGCGGGCGCTGGGCATGCCCTTCGCCGCCTAGGAACGAGATATGGCGAAAGAAGCACTGCGAGTCAAACAGTCGAGAGGCGCGAAGTTCAAGACGCGCGCCTATCACCGCTGCAGCCGCTGCGGCCGGCCGCGCGGGTACTTCCGCAAGTTCGGGGTCTGCCGCATCTGCCTGCGCGAGCTCGCGCACCAGGGCGTCATCCCCGGCATGACGAAATCGAGCTGGTGATGGTCGTCACGGATCCCGTAGGAGACATGCTCACGCGCATCCGCAACGCCAACCTGGCGCTGCACGAGACGGTCGAGATCCCCATGTCGGGGATGAAGCGCGAGATCGCGCGCATCCTCAAGGAGGAGGGGTACATCGACGGCTGGAGCGTCTCCAAGGGCGACGCGTACGACACGCTGGTCGTGACGCTCCGCTACGGCCCCAGCCGCGAGCGGGTGATCTCGGGGCTGAAGCGGGTGTCGCGGCCGGGGCGGCGCGTGTACGCGAAGAAGGATCGGCCCCACCGCGTGCTCGGCGGGATGGGCGTGGCGATCCTGTCCACGTCGACCGGCGTGGTCACCGGCCGGGAGGCGCAGGAGCGCGGGGTCGGCGGCGAGGTGGTCTGCTATGTGTGGTGAGCCGTGAGCAGGATCGGCAAGAAGCCCATCCCCATTCCGGACGGCGTCACCGTCGAGATCCGGCCCGGCCTCGTCTCGGTGACGGGACCGAAGGGCTCGCTCGAGGAGCGCGTCTCGCACGAGATCACCGTGACCCAGGAGGACGGCCGGCTCGTGGTCACGCGGCCGACCGACCGCGGCGACCACCGCGCGCTGCACGGGCTCACGCGCACCCTGGTCGCCAACATGGTGACGGGTGTGACGCAGGGGTTCGAGAAGCGGCTCGAGATCCAGGGCGTCGGCTACCGCGCCGCCCTGCGCGGCCGCGACCTCGAGATGCAGCTCGGCTTCAGCCATCCGGTGACCGTCCCGGCGCCCGCGGACATCACGTTCGAGGTGCCTCAGCCGACCCAGATCGTCGTCTCGGGGATCTCGAAGCAGCGTGTCGGCGAGATCGCGGCCCAGGTGCGCAAGTGGCGGCCGCCGGAGCCGTACAAGGGCAAGGGGATCCGCTACGCCGGCGAGCACGTGATCCGCAAGGTCGGGAAGCGCGCATGAGCACGCTCACGCGAGCACAGGCGCGGCAGCGCCGGCACCGGCGGGTGCGCGCCAACGTGCGCGGCACGGCCGAACGCCCGCGCCTGGCCGTCTACCGCTCGAACCGCGGCATCTCGGCGCAGCTGATCGACGACGTGGCCGGGCACACGCTCGCCGCCGCGTCCACCCAGGACAAGACGCTCGTCAAGACCCCGCGCTCTGGACAAGCCGCCGCCGTCGGCGCGCTGATCGCCGAGCGGGCGACGAAGGCTGGGATCTCGAGCGTCGTTTTCGACCGCGGCGGCTACCTGTATCACGGGCGCGTCAAGGCGCTCGCCGACGCCGCCCGCGAGAACGGATTGGACTTTTAGCGTGGGGGAACCCATGGTTTCCCCACGAGCCCCCTCCTTCAGGGGGACACTCGAGTCGCCGTCTCGCTCCGGCGACAGCGCCGTGTCGCCGGAGCCCGAACAACCTGTTCGTTACGCTGCCAGCAAGGAGACTTAGCGCACGTATGTCTTTAGCCCCACGACAGTCCCGAAACCCGGCCGCGCGCGGCTCCGAGGTGCCGGGCCGCGAGCTGCAGGAGCGCGTGGTCAAGATCAACCGCGTGGCCAAGGTGGTCAAGGGCGGCCGCCGGTTCTCGTTCACCGCGCTCGTCGTCGTCGGCGACGAGGTCGACCACGTCGGCGTCGGCTACGGCAAGGCGAACGAGGTGCCGTCGGCGATCGCCAAGGCCGTCGAGGACGCCAAGAAGAACCTGTTCCAGGTGCCGAAGTACAAGACCACGATCACCCACCAGATCGTCGGCCGCTACGGCGCCGGGCAGGTGCTCCTGAAGCCGGCGTCCGAGGGGACGGGGGTGATCGCCGGCGCCGGCGTCCGCGCCGTCCTCGAGCTGGGCGGGGTGCGCGACATCCTGGCGAAGTCGCTCGGCACGGCCAACCCGATCAACCTCCTGATGGCGACCGTCGAGGGGCTGAAGAGCCTGAAGCGGCCGGAGGACCTGGCCAAGCTCCGCGGCAAGGAGATCCGCGAGGTGGTGAAGCCCCACTCCGAGACGCGGGCCGAGGCCGAGGCCGCCGCAGCGGCAGTCGCGGAGGCCGAGCCTGCTCCTGCCGAGGAGGCTCCCGCCTCCGACGCGAAGGCGACGCCGGCGAAGCCGAAGCGCCCCTCGCGCAAGGCGCGGGCGAAGGCCGAGGCGGCCGCCTCCGAGGAGCCCGCCGAAGAGCCGGGGGCCGCTGAGGCGGCGCCCGCGGCCGAGCCCGTGGCCGAGGAGGAGCAGCCCGCGGCCGAGGAGTCCGAGGAGTCCTGATGGCAAAGCTCCGGATCACGCAGGTGCGAAGCACGATCCGCACGCGGCCCGAGCACCGCGGCACGATGCGGGCGCTCGGCCTGCGCCGGATCAACGCGTCCACCGTCAGGGACGACTCGCCGGCGCTCCGGGGGATGCTGCGCAAGGTCGGCTTCATGGTGCGAGTGGAGGAGATCGATGGCTGACGAGACGCCCGGCCTCTCGCTGCACGAGCTCCGGCCCGCCCCGGGCAGCCACCGCGACCGCAAGCGGATCGGCCGCGGCGAGGGCTCCGGCTGGGGCAAGAGCGCCGGCCGCGGCCAGAAGGGCCAGAAGGCCCGCTCGGGGAGCCACCACATGCGGGCCGGCTTCGAGGGCGGGCAGATGCCGCTCTACATGCGTCTCGGCAAGCTCCGCGGCCCCAACCACAAGAAGTCGATGCCGATGGGCCCCTTCCGCACCAGGACGACGCCGGTCAACGTGCGCGACCTCGAGCGGTTCGACGCGGGCGTCGAGGTGACGCCCGAGCTGCTCAAGTCCGCCGGCGTCGTTCGCACGCTCAAGCATCCCATCAAGATCCTCGGCCAGGGCGAGCTGACGAAGGCGCTGACCGTTCGAGCGCATGGGTTCTCGAAGCGCGCCGCTGCGACGATCGAGGCGGCCGGCGGGAAGGCCGTCGCGCTCGAGCCGAACGCCGGCGGCGAGGCCGAGGAGTAGCCGGGCGCCGTGCTCCAGAACCTCCTGAACGCCTGGCGCTCGCCCGACCTGCGCCGCAAGCTCCTCTTTACGGCCTCGATCCTCGCCATCTACCGGCTGGGGTCGTATGTGCCCGCGCCGGGCGTGAACTCCGACGCGCTCGCCGAGGCGCTCAAGAACCAGGGTGGCATCTTCGGTCTCCTGGCGGTGTTCTCAGGCGGCGGCCTCTCCCGGCTCGGCGTCTTCGCGCTCGGCATCATGCCGTACATCACGGCGTCGATCATCCTCCAGGTGATGACGCCGGTCTTCCCCTCTCTGCAGGCGCTGCAGAAGGAGGGCGAGCTGGGCCAGCGCCGCATCACCCAGTACACGCGCTATCTCACCGTGTTCCTCGCCGCCGTCCAGGCGCTCGGATACACGTACGCGTTCCACTCGAATGCGCTCTCGGGGGCCACGACCGGCGGGCTCGTCAAGTTCAACCTGGGGAACGTCATCCTCATCGTGGTGACGCTCACCGCGGGCGCGACGCTGCTCATGTGGATGGGCGAGCTCATCACCCAGCGCGGGATCGGAAACGGGATGTCGCTGCTCATCTTCGCGTCCATCCTGACGTCGGGGCCGGCGGGGATCTCGGCCTGGTGGCAGGGATCGACGTTCGAGAAGCTGTCGCTGCCGGTCGTCGTCTTCCTGGTCGTGGTCGCGGTCGTGTACGTCCAGGAGGGGATCCGCAAGATCCCGATCCAGTACGCGAAGCGCATGGTCGGACGCCGGATGACGTCGGGCGGCTCGACCTACCTGCCGCTTCGGGTCAACATGGCCGGCGTGATCCCCGTGATCTTCGCGGCGGCGATCATGGCCTTCCCGCCGACCGTCGGGCAGCTCGTCCCCTGGACCGTCGCCCATGACCTGGCTCGCTTCTTCACGCCCGGCGGGTGGCCGTTCCTGATCGGCGAGGCGACCATGATCTTCGGCTTCACGTTCTTCTATGTGGCGGTCGTCTTCAACTCGATCGAGCAGGCCGAGAACCTGAAGAAGTACGGCGGGTTCGTGCCTGGCGTCCGCCCGGGCCGGCCCACCGCCCAGTACCTGGAGAAGGTACTCGTGCGGCTGACGATCGCCGGCGGCCTCTTCCTGGCGCTGGTGGCGGTGCTGCCGTCGCTCTTCATCAAGTACGGCGGCTTCTCGACGGCGACCGCCCGCGCGCTGGGCGGCACCTCCGTCCTGATCGTCGTTGGGGTCGCGATCGACACGATGCGCCAGATCGAGTCGCAGCTCTCGATGCGCTCGTACAAGGGCTTCCTCAAGTAGCGATGCCACTCGACCTCGTGCTGATGGGCCCGCCGGGCGCCGGTAAGGGCACGCAGGCGGCGCGCCTCGCTCGCGAGCGCGGCCTCGCCCACATCGCTACCGGCGACATGCTCCGCGCCGCCGTCCGCGACGGGACGCCGCTCGGGCTCGAGGCGAAGGCGATCATGGCCCGGGGCGACCTCGTCCCCGACGCGCTCATCATCGATATGTTCCGGGAGCGGCTGGAAGCCGACGATACGGCGTCGGGGATCCTGGTCGACGGCTTCCCCCGGACGGGCCCCCAGGCGCAGGCGCTCGACGAGATGCTCGCTGGGCTCGACCGCCGCCTCGCCGGCGTCGTCGTGTTCGAGATCGAGCTGGATGCGCTCGTGCGCCGGCTCTCCGGCCGGCGCGTCTGCCGCGCGAACGAGCATGTGTACCACGTCGACTTCAACCCGCCGAAGGTCGAGGGCGTCTGCGACATCGACGGGTCGAAGCTCTACCAGCGCGACGACGACCGCGAGGACGTGATCCGGGTGCGCTACGAGAAGCAGTGGGTCGACGCGGCGGCGCCAGTGCTCGCCTACTACGAGTCCGGCGGGCTCGTGGCGCGGGTCGATGCCGGCGAGACCCAGGATCGGGTGGCGGCCGCGGTGGACGCCGTGATCGACCGCCTGGACGGCCGGGCGTGATCGTCCGCAAGACCGATGCCGAGCTCGACACGATGGCCCGGGCCGGCAGGGTGGTGGCGGCCACGCTCGACCTGATCGAGGCCGAGGCGAAGCCCGGCGTGACGCTGGCCGAGCTCGACCGGCTCGCAGAGGCGTTCATCACCGAGCGCGGCGGCTACCCCACGTTCAAGGGTTACCGCGGCTTCCCGGGCTCGATCTGCGCGTCTCCGAACGCGATGGTCGTCCATGGCATCCCCGGCCCCTACCGGCTCGTGGACGGCGACCTCCTTTCGATCGACGTGGGCGTGACGCTCGACGGGTACGTCGCCGACTCGGCCATCACGCTTGCGATCGGGAACGCGCCGGCCGTGGCGTACGAGCTGATCGGCGTCTGCCAGGAGTCGCTCGAGGCGGCGATCGCGCAATGCCGGGCCGGGAACCGGCTCGGCGACGTCAGCCACGCAGTCCAGGAGATCGTCGAGGCGCACGGCTTCGGCGTCGTCCGAAGCCTGGTCGGCCACGGGGTCGGCCGGGATATGCACGAGGACCCGCAGATCCCCAACTACGGCCCGCCCGGCCGGGGGCCGAAGCTGGCTCCGGGGATGGTCTTCGCCATCGAGCCGATGATCACCGCTGGGGGATACGACGTCGAGGGCGGCCCCGACGGCTGGGCGGTCTTCACCCGCGACGGCAGCCTCGCCGCCCACTGCGAGCATACCGTCGCGGTGACCGAGAACGGGCCCCGCGTGCTCACCCGTCGCGGACCCGCGGGAGCGGCGAACGGGCGGTGATACACTTCATCGTCGCTCGCGCGGAGTGCGTGCGCCTGCCCGCCGAGCCCACCCCCGTCCCCTTGGAGGAACCTCGTGAAGGTCAGACCCAGCGTCCGTCCCATGTGTGAGAAGTGCCGTGTGATCCGCCGGCACGGGAACGTGCTGGTCATCTGCTCGAACCCGCGCCACAAGCAACGACAAGGATAGGACCATGGCTCGCATCGCAGGCGTCAACATCCCCAGAGAGAAGCGGCTCGAGATCGGCCTCACGTACATCTACGGCATCGGCCGCTCGACCTCGAACAAGGTACTCGCCGAGCTCGGCCTGAGCCCGGACACGAAGGTGCGCGACCTCACCGACGAGGAGGTGGCGCGCCTGCGCACGCACATCGACCAGAACCTGGCGGTCGAGGGCGATCTCCGCCGCGAGCGCTCGCAGAACGTGAAGCGGCTGATGGAGATCGGCTGTTACCGCGGCCTGCGCCACCGCCGCGGCCTGCCCGTCGACGGTCAGCGCACGCGCACGAACGCCCGCACCCGCAAGGGCCCGAAGAAGACCGTCGGCAAGCAGAGGAAGAAGTAATTGCCCCCAGCACCACGGAGAGGCGGAACCCGCGGCCGGGTCCGCCGCAAGGCACGCAAGAACATCGCCATCGGCCAGGCGCACATCAAGACCTCCTTCAACAACACCCTGGTCGCGCTGACGGACAAGGACGGCGCGGTCATCGTGTGGAAGAGCGCCGGAGCGGTCGGCTTCAAGGGCTCACGCAAGTCGACTCCGTTCGCGGCCCAGGTGACCGCCGACGCCGCCGCCCGGGAGGGGATGGAGCACGGCCTGCAGAAGGTGGAGGTGTTCGTGAAGGGGCCGGGCTCCGGCCGGGAGACGGCGATCCGCTCGCTGCAGGCGGCCGGGCTCGAGATCCTGGGCGTGAAGGACGTGAGCCCCCAGGCCCACAACGGCGTCCGCCCTCGCAAGCGGAGGCGCGTGTAATGGGCCGCCCGGCAACGCTTACAGCGCGTCTGGCGGCTGCAAACCGGCATGCTGCGTCCTCGGTCGCGCCGATATTTCATCCAATATCGACGCTCCCTGCGTCCTTGCCTGCTCTCCCGGCGTGCTTGGATAGCACGCCGGTCGCGAAACCTGTCAAGCCGATTGGCTTGACAGGGGTTCTCGCTCGCCAGCCATCCCAGCCGCGTCACCGGGAGGCCCATTGGCCCGGATGATCGCCCCCAAGTGCAAGCAGTGCCGCCGGGAGAACATGAAGCTCTTCCTGAAGGGCGAGCGCTGCCTCACCGAGAAGTGCGCGATCGAGCGCCGCGCCTACCCGCCCGGCGAGCACGGACGCGGCCGCACCAAGCAGTCGGAGTACCTCCTCCAGCTGCGCGAGAAGCAGAAGATGCGCCGCTACTACGGCGTGCTCGAGTCGCAGTTCCGGACGTACTACGAGAAGGCCAGCCGGCGCAGCGGCATCACCGGCGAGAACTTCCTACGCATGCTCGAGCTGCGGCTGGACAACGTCGTCTACCGGCTCGGCTTCGCCGCCTCGCGGTCACAGGCGCGCCAGCTCGTCCGTCACAACCACTTCACCGTGAACGGCAAGAAGGTGAACATCCCGTCCTACCAGGTGTCCGCCGACGACGTCGTCTCCCTGCGCGAGGGCTCCGCGGCGAAGGCGGTCGTGACCGACGCCACCGACCTGACGGCCTCGGTCGCGCCGTGGCTCCAGGCCGACCACGACAACCTGCAGGGGACGGTGCTGCGCCTGCCCGACCGTGCCGACATCGACACGCCGGTGCAGGAGCAGCTGATCGTCGAGTTCTATTCGAAGTAAGGACCACATGCTCGAAAACATTCCGAAGATCACGTCCGAAGACATCGGCGAGACGCTCGGCACGTTCGTCGTCGAGCCGCTCGACCGCGGCTTCGGCTACACGTTCGGGAACAGCCTCCGCCGCGTGCTGCTCTCCTCGCTCGAGGGTGCGGCCGTCACCTCGGTGAAGATCGAGGGCGTGGCCCACGAGTTCACCTCGGTGCCGGGCGTGCGCGAGGACGTGACCGACATCATCCTCAACCTGAAGAACCTGATCTGCCGACTCCACGGCGAGTCGGGCGAGGTCGAGGTGCAGGTGCAGAAGGACGGCCCGGGCAAGGTGACCGCGGCCGACATCGAGGCGCCCGCCGACCTCGAGATCCTGAACCCGGACCTCGTCATCTGCCACCTGGCCGAGAAGGCCCGGTTCGAGATGACGCTGACGATCGCCCGCGGCCGCGGCTACGTGCCGGCCGAGGGCAACAAGGGCCCCGAGACCACCATCGGCGTGATCCCGGTCGACTCGATCTTCTCGCCGGTGCGCCGCGTCTCCTACGACGTCGACGCCGCCCGGGTCGGCCAGCGGACGGACTTCGACAAGCTGAAGCTCGAGGTCACGACCAACGGCTCGATGACGCCGAAGGACGCCGTCAAGGACGCGGCCGAGATCCTGATCCGCTACCTGTCGATCTTCACCGACATCGACGCGGCCGAGCTTGCCATCCGCCCGGACGGCGGCGCGGCCGAGGCGGCGGCGCCCTCTGCGCACGGCATGGAGAACATCCTGATCGAGGAGCTGGAGCTCGGGGTGCGCTCGTACAACTGCCTGAAGCGGGTCGGAATCGAGACGATCGGCGATCTCATCTCCAAGACCGAGGCCGAGCTGGCCGCGATCCCGAACTTCGGCAAGAAGTCGATCGAGGAGGTCAAGGAGACGCTCCAGGCGCACGGCCTCAACCTGCGGGGAGCCGAGTGAGGCACCAGCGCAAGGGTCGCAAGCTGGGCCGCGACTCGGCCCACCGCAAGGCGCTCTACTCGAACATGTGCGGCGCCCTCTTCGCGCACGGCCGCATCCAGACGACCGAGGCCAAGGCGAAGGAGCTGCGCCCGATCGCCGAGAAGCTGATCACACTGGCCCGGCGCGACCCGATGAGCGTCCCGGCCCAGCGCCAGGCGGTGGCGTTCCTGCGCTCCAAGGACGCCGTGCACGACCTGTTCCACCAGGTCGGCCCCCGCTTCACCGAGCGCCCGGGCGGGTACACACGCATCGTCAAGCTCGGCCCGCGCCCGGGCGACGCGGCCCCCATGGCGTACCTCGAGCTGGTCGATCACCAGCCCTGAGTGGCCACATACCGGCTGACCGTCGGGTACGACGGCACCGACTTCCACGGCTGGGCGCCGCAGCCGGGCCTGCGCACGGTCGCCGGCGAGCTGGCCGCGGCGGTCGGCGTCCCGCCGGGAGACCTGACGGTTGCCGGCCGCACCGACGCCGGCGTTCACGCCGCCGGGAACGTCGTCTCGCTCAGAGCGGAGCGGCTGCTCCCGGCCGCGGCGATCAACCGCCGCCTGCCGCGCGACCTCGCCGTCCTCGCGGCGGACGAGGCGGCCGACGGCTTCGATGCCCGCGCGGACGCCCGGGCGCGGAGCTACGTCTACCGCCTGAACACGGCGCCCGCTCCAGACCCTCTGCGGGCGAGGTACGAGCTCCACCATCCTCGCCCACTCGACTTGGAGGCGCTCGCCGCCTGCGCCGCGGCGCTCGTCGAGACGCATGACTTCACCGCCTTCACGCCGACCGAGACCGAGCACGTCTTCTTCGAGCGCACGGTGCTCGCGGCCGCCTGGCGCCGAGAGGGGGACCGGGTCGAGTTCGCGATCACCGCTCACGCCTTCCTCCGCCACATGGTGCGCGTCCTCGTGGGGACGATGCTTGAGCGCCCCGACCCGCAATGGATGTCCGACCTCCTGGGCGGCCGCCCGCGCTCGGCGGCCGGCCGCACGGCCCCCGCCCACGGCCTCACTCTGACGGCGGTCGACTACGACCGCGCGCCTCCGAAAGCGAGTCAAGGAGGACGGCGCCGGTGACGTCGAAGGCGGCGAGCCGCGCGCCGGCGCACATCGTCCGCGGATAGGCGTCGGAGAACATCGTCCAGATCATGGTGTCGCGGATCTCGGGATAGGCGAGGCGGCGGCGGAGCGTCGCCTCGTGCTCGTATCCCAGCCGGCGTGGCACGGCGGCGCTCGCGGTGTTTCGGGGATCGCAGTGGATCTCCACCCGGTCGACGCCGTCGATGTCGAACGCCACCCGGGTGAGGGCGGCTGCCGCCTCGGTCATGAGGCCGCGCCCGGTGGCGTCCGGACGAAGCCAGTAGCCGATCTCGCGCGAGCCCTCTTCGCTTCGGCGGTGAAGGCCCGTCCCGCCGAGCACGCGCGACTCGTCGCGGTCGAAGATCGCGTAGACGAACTCCTCGCCGAGGTCGAACCGGCCGCGGAAGCCGCGCAGAAGCTCCACCTTCTGCTCGAGGGATTGCGGCTCGTCCTTCGCCCAGGGCATCCACGGCCGGAGATGATCGAGGCTCGCGTCGACCGCCTCCTTGAGCAGTGGGGCGTCGGCCGGCTCCCAGCAACGGACCACGAGTCTCGGCGTGAGGATGCGATACGCGGGGCCGCGCTGGTCCGGCACCGTTCA
>DASQXS010000077.1:0-12525 GCA_035639615.1 Gaiellales bacterium
CAGCCGCCAGAGGAGCCACGCCCCCGGCATGAGGAAGCGGTGGAAGACGCGCATCCCCGCCTCGAGCACCTCGCGGATCTCCGGCGCCTCGGACTCGACGTCCGCGTCGAAGATCGTTCGCCCGACGATCGCCAGGGCCAGCTCGGTCATCTCGCGGTTCAGGTCGACGACCGCGCCGTCGTGCCACCGGCCGGCGCGATCCTCGGCGGCGGCGACCATGTCCGCGGCGTAGGCCTCGATCCGGACGCGATGGAAGAGCGGCTGGATCAGCCGGCGCCGGTGCAGGTGCTCCGCCCCCTCGCTGGTGAGAAGGCCCTCGCCCAGGAGCCGCTTTGCCGCCTGGAGCGCTCGCCCCTTGACGAAGAGGCGCTGATCGTCGACGAGAACGCGCCGGATGAGGGCCGGGTCGGAGACGAAGAAGAAGTCGTGTCCGCCGGGGAAGCGCAGGTATGCCACGTCGCCGTGCTCGGCGGCGAGCCGGTCGAGGGTGCCGAGCGGGTCGCGGAGGTAGCGCGCCAGGTGTCCCCAGGCGGTGCCGGAGGGCCCCGGCGGCCGCGGCCCCGCGGTGTCCGGGCGGGGCGGGGCGGCGGCGGTCACAGGAGCGTGGTACGACTGGCCATCCGCGGGAGAGCGTAGCCAGTCCGCGGGCGGCCGGTACGGAGTCTGTGAGGATCAGAAGGAGCCGGTCGCCGCGGGCGTGCAGTTGCCGCCGCCCGTGTTCGAGCTGCACGTGTGGAAGCTCCCGGTCGCAGAGAGGAGCCCGATCGCTGTCGTGGTGGGCGTGTACGTGCCCGGGCCGGACACCGTCGGGTCCTGGCTCCCGGCGGCCCTGGCGACGATCGTGACGGTGAGGACGGTGTTCCCCGCCGACCATGCATAGGTGGCGGAGTAGCGGGCGTTGCGGTTGATGGTGAAGCCCGTGAGCGTCCCCACGCTCGTCGGCGAAGCCGTCGAGCACGTTGTGCCGGATCCCGTGACGCCGATCATGATCGTGTCCGTTGCGTTGTCTGTGCAGACGGTGTCGGTGGCGAGCGGACCGCTCCCCGGGGTGATGGCCTGGTTGAACGTGACCGTCATGGAGTCGCCCGCGCTGAGCTTGCCGGCGGTGGATCCGTTGGCGATGGCCGTGCGCGAGGCCACGATCCCGATCTGCACCGCCACGGTGGGATTGCCGGTCGCGCTCGACCACGTGCCGTAGGTGGTCGTAACCCGATAGCACTCATACGTCCCCTGGGGGATGTAGCGGCCGGCGTCGGTGAGGCTCGTCCCCGCGGTGGCCGTGAGCGATGCCCACGACGCGCCGGCGCAGCTCGACGACGTCCCGTTCGCGGCGGCGTCGACGGCGTAGGCGCTGCCGTTCGAGCCCGCGGTCCACGAGACGCTGACGTTGTGCCCGGCGGGGGTCGCAGTGAGCCCGCTCGGCGCCCCGAGCGTCCGGCTCGAGATGGTCTGCGATGCGGTCGCCGACGATGTGAAAGCCGCCGCCGAGGCTGCGCCTGCGAGTGCGGCGATCGTCACCGCGGCGGCGGCCACCGGCCTGCGGACGCGCGTCACGGCGTGCCGTCCCCCGCTGCCGCGGGACGCCAGATCGACCGCAGCGCTCCGGCCGCAAGAAGGAGCGGGATGAGGAGCACGGCGACGACGTGGAAGGACGGCTGCCGCAGCGTCCGGATGACGGAGCCCAGATGCGGGACCACGGCCACGAGCCGCCATGCCGTCGGGCCGTGAAGGCGCGCCCGCCAGGGGTCTGCCGCCGCGTTCGCGTCGCCCTTGGTGATGACGACCGGGTGCGGCCCTGGCTCGGCGACCCGGACGATCCGGTGCGTCTCGACGCGATGGTCGCCGGTGGGGATGTGATAGCTGATGACCTGGCCGGCGCGCACGTCGGACACGCGCTCGGGGACGACCACGAGGAGGTCGCCGGGCGAAAAGCGCGGGCGCATGCTGCCCGAGAGGACGGTCTCGACCTGAAAGAGCCCGAGCCGGGGGCCAATCGCTATGGCCAGGAGTACGGCCGCGGCGGCCGCGAGGAGCATCGATGTGACCGCGGCCGCGAGGATGCGAAGGCCGCGCCTGGACGGCTGGCCGGCTCCCGCCGTGGCGGCGCTCGGGCCGGCGCCCTCGGCGACCTCGATGACCAGCGGGGTGGGACGGGTTGGGGGAGTGGACGTGGTCACGGCGAGTCGGCCGCCTCGATGCGGATGATCTACTTGTTGGTGCCGGCGCGCTGCGTCCCGGTGAACGTGTACTGGATGGTCGACGACTGGTTCTGGAACGAGTTCGGAGCCGCCGACGGGAACGACAGCGTGACCCGGAGGTGATCCGTCGTGCCGTTCGTCAGCGAGCCGAGGTTCGAGAGCGACAGGTTGGAGCCGATCACAGCCCGGCTGGCCAGCACCGTCGAGATGGTGCCGGAGCAGGTGTAGGTGTACGCCGGGGCGGTGCCGCCCTCCGTCCACGGGACCGAGCACTTGTCGATCACCATCTGCAGGCCGTCGGCGGCGTCGGTGTCGAGCAGGGAGCTCGCGGTGGCCGAGGTCGTGAGCGTGATGCTCGCCAGGTCGATCGAGCCCTGGTTGATGAGGTCAACGCTGCGCTGGATGCTGTCGCCGGGCGCGATGTTCGAGGCGCCGACGGTGAGGCGGTTGGTCGACGCGCCGGTCGCGCCGAGCGCGATCGTCACCGTGCCGGACGAGACGCTCTGGCTGGCGCTGGTCGAGCTCGTAAAGGTTGCGTACGTGCCGAGGCCGGCGATGCTCGCGGCCGCGGCGATGACCGCCAGCGAGACGAGGAGCTTGCGGCGCTGGGCGGCGGCCCAGCCGAGACGACGGGTCATGATGTTCTCCTGGGGGGAGGGTGGAACGACGAGCACCCGGGGGGCGACCCGCGTGCAGGGAGAACATCGGTCGGACCGGGGTTACGCCACCCTCCCCCTTTTGGGGGATTCCCGCGGGGTTCCAAGCCGCCTCGGCGATCGTACGCCGGCGGCGGGATGGGGGTCCTGCGGCGCATGATTGGAGCCGTCGCGCTGGCACCCGCGCTGGCGGCGATCCAGCCGGCGTTGGCGCACGCCGCCGCATGCCCGGCATTCGCGCCTGCGAACGAGACGACTGGGCACATCGCTGATTCCAGCCTCACCGAGCTGTCTGACTTCGTCGCGAGCTCCGACAACCCCGGCGTCTTCTGGACCGAGGACGACTCGTTCAACCCAAACAGGGTTTACGCGGTGAACGCATCCGGGACGATTGTCATGGTCGACCCGATCACACACGACGTGTACATCGTCGAGAAGCTGATCGAGTCCGTTGGCGGCCAGAGCCAGGTGTTTGTCTACAAGTTCGACCAGCCACTCAACACAGGGAGCACGAACATCGCCCGCAAAGTCGGGTTCGTGACCACGGCCAAGAAGTTCACCTCGGCCGACATCTCTGCCGACGGCCAGCTCATCGGCCTGAAGAGCGGAAAGGCGGCGTGGATATGGCCGCGAACCGGCGGCACCGTCGAGGCCACATTTGCCGCGACCCACGCCGCACCGTGCGAGGGCGCGCCGCTCGTCGGCTCCGAGGCGCTCGGGTTTGCGCCCGACGGTCTGTGGACAGTGCCTGACGGCACGAACCCGCCGATCGTCCGGCTCCCGTTCGCGTCCTGACGCCGCTCAGCCGTCGTGGCTGTGCGAGGAGGGCAGCCCGAGCCGGGCGACGGTATCGCCGCCGCAGTCGTACTGCACGAGGATCGCCGCCTCGTCGCCGACGACCCAGCCGTCGTGGCCGGGAGGCACGACGACCGCGGCCGGCGCCTCGTACTCCTCGCGGCAGCCGTCGCCGTACTGGACGGCCATCCGCCCCTGCACGAGCATGCCGACGTGCGCGTGCATGCACAGCTCGCCGCCTGTGACCGGACGCATGTGCGTCGACCACCGCCAGCCGGGCGGGTAGATCACCCGCTTGATGTGGCCCGCCCCGGCGGCGACGTCGTCGACCGAGAGACCGCCGACGTCACTGTGCACGGCGCCCGGGAGCGGGAGCTCCATGGTGCTCATGCGCACATTCTGACACGCCCCACCAGGGCTGCAAAATCGGTGCCTGGCACCGTTTTTGCACGATGGCGCGACGGTTCTTCAGCCGCCCTCCGCCGCAGGGTGCCCGGAGCGGACGTGGCGCAGGCCGATAACCCGTGCCCGGGTGAAAAACGCCTGGATGCGGAAGCCGAAGACGACCGTCGCCCCCGTCGCGAGCTCGACGCCGGCCGGCGAATCGAGCATGCCGTGGTAGTCGATCGCGCTCGGCGGCGGAAGCTCGGCGTTCGCCATGACGGCGTCCGAGAGGTCGGGGCCCGCCGACACCAGCGCGCGGACCTGGTAGGCGGCGAACACCGGGTCGATGTAGAGGCCGCCGCCGAAGCAGTACGCGCGACCGCCGTGGTGGTGGGCGACCTCGGTCAGGTAGAGCGCCGCCGGGAGCTCGGGCTCCTCCTCGGAGAGATGCTGCGGGCACGTGCCGGTGAGGCCGTGGCCCGGCTCGACCTGGGTCGCGCCGGCGGCGGCGAGGAGGCTGAGCACGTTGGCCGACGTCGTCCCGGGTGCGTTCACCGAGACGTTGCCACGGCCTGCATGCCGGAGCCGCTCGGCCGCCCGCTCGAGCGTCGCCATGTTCGGCGTCGGCCGCACCTCGCCGCGCTCCGGGTCGTAGAGCAGGGCCGGGAAGGTCGTGATCCCGGCGAAGCGCGCGCCGTCGAGGGCGTCGAGGTCGTCCGCGACGGCCTCGATCTCCTCGGCCGGGAAGCCGCCCTCGTGGCCCAGGTAGAATGTGTCGCCCGGGGCGACGATCCGGGCGAGGAGCGGCTGCTCCCGGCCGCGGCGGGCGCTCGCCGCGGCGGCGTCGGCCGCTTTGGGCCGCTCGAAGACCGTCCAGTTCGCCGGCGTCATCGCCGCCGCCTCGTCGGCCGCGTGGCGGGGCACCTGCACCAGGTGGCCGATGTGGCCAAGTCGCATCCCGGCCCCGACGAGCGCCCGGGCATCGTCCATGTCGACGGCCACGCCCGCCTCGATCCCGCCGCGCATGACCGCGGCGATGAAGGCCGGGCTTCGGCCCATCTGCTTCGTCATCGCGAAGACCCCGAGGCCGTGCCTCGCGGCCTCGGCTGAGATCAGGCGCGCGTTCTCCTCGACGGCATCGAGGTCGACGACGTAGCTCGCCGGCGGGATCGCGCCCTCCTGGTGGAGCGCGATCGCCGCCTCGACGAACTCGGGGTTTCTGCGGCGGAGGGCGTCGAGGAACACCGAGCCAGGCCTTAGGCGATCTCCTCGGCCACCTCCCCGGCGAAGCCACGGGTGGCGGCCTCGAGCGACGTCCGTCTCGTCGACGCCATTACGGCCGTCACGACGAACCCGGCGCCGACCCAGACGATCGCGCCGATCCCGCCCCAGTTGAACGGGTAGGTGAGCACGTAGTCGAAGAGCTTGTCGAGGCTGAAGTACTGGGCATAGAGCGGCGCCGAGAAGACCGCGATCCCGAGCAGCGGCACGACGATGTGCAGGAGCGGGTTTCGGTGCTCGCGGCCCTCGCCGCGGAAGAAGCCGATGCAGGCGGCGCACGAGATCATGTAGACGAGGATGGCGAGCACCGTGAATCCGGTGCCGACCACGCCGTAGGCGCGGGAGGCATCGAACTTCCAGGCGGCGAGCACCGAGACGATGCTCGACCCGACCACGGTGAAGATCACCGCGACGTGCGGCGTGCGGTGGGTCTTGTGCACCCGCCCCATGATCGCGGGCAGCGATCCTGACCGTCCCATCGAGAACAGGACCCGGCTGCAGTTGTTGGTCGCGGCCGTGGCCGATGCGATGTTCGAGTTGATGAGGGCGAAGAAGACCAGCACCCAGCCGTTGTGCCAGAAGTTCTTGGCCAGGACGACCCAGTCGTTTCCGCCGGTCTTCTCATTGAACGCGACGATGTTCATGTCCGCGCCGACGTTCCAGGCGTAGGTGTTGAAGAGGTAGAAGAGCCCGATCCCAATGCAGGAGTAGAGAACGCCGCGGGGCACGTTGCGGCGCGGGTCGCGCGACTCTTCGCCCAGGGCGGTCGCCGCCTCGAAGCCGATGAAGGCAGTGATGACGAACACCGACGCCTGGAAGATGCCGCGGGTGCCGCCCTCGGCGTTCCCCGGATGGAAGGGGGCGGTCGAGTTCCCGCCCTCGCCGATGATCGTGAGCGAGAGGGCGATGAACGCGATGATCTCGATCAGGCCGAGGATGATCCCCGCCTTCGCCGAGAGGCGGATGTCGAAGTAGGTCAGGCAGAAGACGACGAACGCGGTCAGCCCACCCCAGAACCACCAGCCCGGCGACCCCGTCCACCAGCCTTGCGACTTCATGGTGGTGTCGATGAACCAGCCGTTCAGGATGAAGAGGAAGGGCGGCAGGAAGATCGAGAAGCCAACGTACAGCCAGCCGACGAAGAAGCCGGCGACGGGCCCGAGCCCGCGGGCCGCGAAGACGTAGAGCCCGCCGGCCGAGGGGATGAACTTCCCGAGCTGGCCGATCGAGATGGCGCAGAAGGTGCACGCGACGAGGGCGACCAGCGCCGACAGCGGAAGGGCCGTGCCGGCGAGGCCGACGCCGATCCCGATCGAGAACGCGGTCGCCGCGGCCGGCGCCATGTAGGTGATGGACTGGAACACCACATCGATGAGGCCGATCGAGTTGTGACGCAGCTGGGGCGCTTCCTGTGTGGCCATGCGGCCGCTCCTCTCGTCGGGCAGTGGCGGTCGGGCGATGATCGCGCACGAGGGCCGGGATGGCAAGCGTGGCGGCCGGGCGGTTGTGCGCGCTAAAGGGCCGGTCCGGAGCCACCGTCGGCGAACCACCGCCGCAGCCTCACCGCGACCTCCTCGACCGCCTCCGGGTCGGGGGTCTCCCCGCGCTCGAACATCGCGGTCTGAAGCCTCGGCCCGCAGAGCCCGCCATGCTCCTCCATGAGCTCGCCCGTCACAGGCTGGACGACCTAAGATGGTTGATCGATAACTCCCGCGCGCCTGGACGTCCGTTTGTGGTGGGTTGGCGCGGCGTGGTGGGGCTGCGGCTGGGAACCGGCGCATCTCACGATGAGCGTTCCGACGCCGAGGGGGCCGACGCAGTGGTCGACGAGCCAATGGGCCGTCTCGTGGATCACGCCGCCGGGAACCGGCCGCCGCCCATCGGCCATGTCGCAGGTCATACAGCCCTCCATCACAGCCGCGACCGCACGGCCCACAGATCCGGGAACGCCGGATGGAAGAGCGTTGACCGCAGGTAGGCGACGCCGGCCGAGCCGCCGGTTCCGGGCTGGTCGCCGATCGTTCGCTCGACCATCTTCACGTGCCGGTAGCGCCACTCCTGGATGCCCTCGTCGATGTCGACCATCCGCTCGCACACCTGCGACCGGGTGGGATCCGACCGGTACACCTCGACGATCGCGTCGCGCACCTCCTCGGACGGCCGGCCGTGCAGCCCGAGGTATACGAGGAACGACTCGTAGAGGCTCGGCCGGGCCATGGCGGCCTCGATGCCGTCGCGGGCCGGGCCCGGCGGGTGGTCGGCGAGGACGCCGCCGTCGCGCCGGCCGAGGACGGCCTCGAGCTCGCGGAACTGGGCCGACTGGAAGCCGCTCGCCCGCTCCAGGCGACCGCGGAAGCTCGCGAATGCGAGCGGTGTCATCGTCTCGAGCACGTCGACCTGGGCGACGACCGTCTTCAGCACGGTCAGGATCCGCTTCATCGTCGCAAGCGCAGTCGCCGTGTCGCCCGCGTCGAGCGCCCGTTGCAGGTACGCCGCCTCGTGGAGGAGCACCTTGAACCAGAGCTCGTACACCTGGTGGATCACGATGAAGAGCAGCTCGTCGTGCTCCGGTCCCTCCGACAGCGGCTCCTGGCACGCCAGGAGCTCGTCCAGGTGCAGGTACGACGCGTACGTGAGGGCGGGGTGCTCCACGGCCGGTCCCACCTTAGTCGCCGCCCGTGTTCTGGCCGCTTGATTCCGTCCTCTCCGTGACGGAGAATGCGGCCGCGTGCGGATCTTCTTCGCCACCGACATTCACGGTTCGGAGACGTGCTGGCGCAAGTTCCTGAACTGCGGCACGCACTACGACGCCGACGTGATGATCCTGGGCGGTGACATGACCGGGAAGGCGCTCGTCCCGGTTGTCCACGACGGCGATGAGCGCTGGCACGGCACGCTCCAGGAGCAGCGCCGCGACCTGAACGGCGAAGCCGAAGTCGTGGAGTTCGAGAAGGACGTGATCCGCCGCGGCTACTACCCGTTCCGGACGACGCCCGACCGGCTCGCCGAGCTCGAGAGCGACCCGAAACGGCTGGACGACCTCTTCCACGGCGAGATGCTGGGAACGGTCGAGCGATGGATGCGGATGGCCGAGGAGAAGCTGGCCGGCGCTCCTCAGCGCGTCTTCGTCTGCCCGGGGAACGACGACCAGTTCGAGGTCGACGAGATCCTGGCCGCCTCGTCGCGAATCGAGCTTGCCGAGGGCCGTGTCGTCGAGGTCGGCGACTACCAGATGGCGTCCACGGGGTGGTCGAACGTCACGCCGTGGAACACCTACCGTGAGGAGCCAGAGGACGCCCTTCTCGAGCGCATCCGCGGCGTCACGCGGCAGCTGACCAACCCGCCCGAGAGGGTCATCCTGAACCTGCACTGCCCGCCGTACGCATCCGGCCTCGACGACGCTCCCGGCCTCACCGAAGATCTCAAGCCCAAGCACGGCGGCCACGCCCCCGAGCCGGTCGGGTCGAAGGCCGTCCGCGAGGCCATCGAGGAGACGCAGCCGGCGCTCGCGCTGCACGGCCACATCCACGAGGCGCGCGGCCACACCCGCATCGGCGACACCCTCTGCATCAACCCCGGAAGCGCCTATGAGCAGGGCGACCTGCTGGGCGCGGTCGTTGAGCTCTCCGGCAAGAAGGTCAAGAACTTCGTGCTCACGTCTGGCTAGAGAAAGGAGCCGCGATGGCGAGTGCTGATGTCCCGGTTGAGCGCACGATGTTCGTGCGTAAGGCCACGGGGCTGGTCAAGGGGTGGTCCGTCTTCGATGCCTTCATCTATTCCGCCCTCTCGATCAACCTGATCACGCTCGGCTTCGGGTACGCGTTCACGGGCGTTGCCGTCCTGCCCTCGAGCGCCCTCGTCGCCGCCGTGATTCTCTCCGCCCTGTTCATCATCTTCGAGGTGCTGGTGTATGCCTCGCTGATCGCGGTGATGCCCCGCGCCGGCGGCGACTACGTGTGGCAGACCCGGATCCTGGGCGGCCCGATCGGATTTGTGATGGCCGCCACGGGCTGGTGGTTCATCCTCGCCCACTGGGTCCCGATCTACGCCAACATCCTGGCGGTCGAGGTGATCCAGCCGACGCTCACGATCCTCGGGTACACGGGGACGAGCGCCTTCCACGCCGACTGGTGGCCGTACTCGGCGACGGACGGGAACGGCATCTTCTTCACGTCGATCCTCACGGCGGTCTTCGCCAGCGTCGTGATCGCGCTCGGTATGCGCAACTACGCCAAGATCCAGAAGTACTGCTTCTACGGCGGGATGCTCGGGCTGGTGCTGATGATCGGCATCTTCCTGTTCCACTCCCATCAGGACTTCATCAACGCCTACAACTCGTCCGCCCACAGCCTCTACGGCGTGAAGGGCGACGCCTACCACCAGACCGTGGCGGCCGGCTCCGGCTTCTCGACCCCGGGCGTCGGCTCGTTCCCGGTGAAGGAGACGTTCCTGCTCCTCCCGTTCATCGTCTTCTACAACCTGTGGCCGAACTGGGGCGCGACCCTGTACGGCGAGGTGCGCGGGGCCAGTGACTTCCGCAAGAACATCTACGCGATGGGCGGCGCGCTCGTCTTCATGACGGTGATCACGGTGATCACACTGGCGGCCATGGCCCACTCGGTCGGGCTCAACTTCTACGGGATCCTGAGCGGCGAGTACTGGCTCACGGTCACGAAAGAGCCCTTCTACATGTTCCCCTACCCGGGCACGCTGGCGGCGTTCTTCTACCACTCCGAAATCGTCCAGTTGATCATCATCTGGCTGCTTGGCCTGTGGTTCATCGGCTGGGCCGGGACGCTGTTCCTGTCCTCGACGCGGATGGTGTTCGCCGCCGCGTTCGACCGGATGTTGCCGGAGTGGGCGGCGAAGGTGGACGAGCGAAGCCACGTCCCGCTCGGCGCGCTGGCGCTGATGTTCGCGCCGGGAATCGTGGTGAGCGCGCTTTACGCGTACAACACCACGTTCTACGGCTACACGCTCGACGCGACACTGGTGATCGCGGCGACGTTCTTCGCGACGACGCTCGCGGCGATGATCCTGCCGTTCACCAAACCGGAGATGTACCGGGCCTCGCCAATCGCCAGGTACACCGTCGCCGGCATCCCGCTGATCACCGCGGCCGGCGCCGTGTTCATGGGGTTCCTGGTCTTCATCTTCTTCAAGTGGTTCCAGGACGACGTCTACTACGTCAACAACCACAAGTCGCTGATTTACATGGCCGTGCTGTACGTCCTCGCGATCGTCGTCTACATCGCCGCCCGCGCGGCGCGCAGACGCGAGGGCATCGACCTCACCAAGATCAACTCCGAGATTCCGGTGGAGTAGGGGCGGGCGCGGGCCGGGCCGGCGCGCAGCCGGCCCGGTCCGCCTCGTTGACAACGTCCGCGGCGTGGGGGAAGATCGACCGGTCTATACCGCCCCGCCAGGGGCCGAAAGGAGCGCGCCCATGTCGCATGCCCAGCAGTCGGACAGCCAGCACCTGGCCGAGTTCGGCTACAAGCAGGAGCTCCACCGCACCCTGGGCGGCTTCTCCTCGTTCGCGGCGGGCTTCAGCTACATCTCGATCCTGACGGGCATGTTTCAGACGTCCTACCTGGGCTTCGCCCTCGCGGGCCCGGCCTTCTCCTGGACGTGGCTCGTCGTGCTCGGCGGGCAGATGATGGTCGCGCTCCAGTTCGCGGAGCTCTCGGCCCACTACCCGCTCGCCGGCTCGGTGTACCAGTGGTCGAAGCGGGTGGCGGGCCGGTCGTGGGCCTGGAACACGGGCTGGATCTACCTGGTCGCCCAGATCGTCACCGTCCCCGCGGTCGCCATCGGCTGGCAGGTCGTGCTCCCGGCGATCAGCTCCAACTTCCAGCTCGTCGGCTCGGCGGCCGACGGGGCCAACTACCTCGCCGCGGACTACGCCAAGAACGGCCTCATCCTGGGCATGATCATGGTCGGCCTGACCACAACCATCAACATCGCCGGCGTGAGCGTGATGTCCAAGATCAACAACGCCGGCGTGATCGCCGAGCTCACCGGCGCCGCCGGGCTCATCATCCTCTTCCTCATCCACGCCAACCGCGGTCCGCAGACGGTCCTCACCGATACGGCCAACACCGGGTCTGCGCACGGCAGCCTCGGCTACCTGGGCGCCCTCCTGATCGGCGCGATCATGCCGCTCTACGTCATGTACGGCTTCGACACGGCCGGGTCGCTCGCCGAGGAGACCGCCGACCCGCGCCGGAAGGCGCCCCGGGCCGTCATCCAGGCGCTCGCCACGGCCGGCGTCATGGGCTTCCTCCTGATCGTGTTCGGCGCCATGGCGGTCAGCACCGCCGGCGAGGCCAACCTCGGGTCGACCGGGCTCTCCGGCATCACGACCGACGTTCTCGGCTCGACATGGGGCAAGGTCTTCCTGGCGGACGTGGCGGTCGCCATCTTCGTCTGCTGCCTCGCCATCCACGCCATGTCGGTGCGGATCCTGTTCGCCATGGGCCGCGACAACAACCTGCCGTTCGCCTCGAAGCTCGCGCACGTGTCGGGTGCACGGCGGGTGCCGGTGGTCCCGGCCCTCACAACCGGCGTCATCGCGTTCCTGATCCTGCTCGTGAACATCCAGAACCCGAGGGCGTTCGTGATCATCATCAGCATGGGGATCATCTTCATCTACATGGCCTACCTTGGGGTGACCATCCCGCTCCTGCAGCAGCGCCTGCGCGGCTGGCCGGCGAACCTGCCGAGCGCGAACGACGGCCTCTTCACCCTCGGCAACCTGGGCGTGATCACGAACGTGATCGCGATCGCCTACGGGGCCGGGATGGCGGTCAACCTCGCTTGGCCGCGCGACTACTTCTACGGCACGGAGTGGTATCAGCAATACGGGCCGATGATCTTTGCGCCGCTCGCCGTCGTCGTCGGGCTCATCCTCTACTACGGCTACCAGCAGCACCGCACCGAGATCCTGGCGGAGCACCGCGCCGAGGGTGCGGTGGCGGCGGAGACCGTCTGACCCCGCCGGGCCGGGGCGGGTCACGTGCCCGCCCCGGCGCCCGGGCCCGGTGACATCATGGCGTCGATGAGCCTCTCGCAGGAAGAGCTGCGCCGGCTCGTGCGCCGCGACGTCGCTGTCGCGGGCGTCGGGTCGGCCGTCGCGCTCGCCGCGGCTGCGGCGCTCCTCGCCGGCCGGCTCGGGATCGTCGCGCAGCTCACGGCCGATCGGCTGGCGG
>DASQXS010000078.1:0-3630 GCA_035639615.1 Gaiellales bacterium
GCGACGGGACTCGAACCCGCGGCCTCCGGCGTGACAGGCCGGCGCTCTAACCAGCTGAGCTACGCCCCCGGGCAGCGAGCGCGGGCGCCCGCCGAAGTGATTCTAGGGGTAGCCTCACCGGCCGATGCGCCTGGTGACCTATCGCTCCGAGCGCGGCGCTCGGGCGGGGATTCTCGTCGGCGACGCGATCGTCGACGCTGAGGACGCCTACGGGGGAGACGCAGCAACCGTGCGGGAGCTTCTCGCCGCCCGGTGGCCGCTCGGCGAGGCCGAACCCGCCCCAGGCCCGGCGGTCGCGGGCGTCGGCGACGTCGAGCTGCTGCCGCCGGTCCCCGATCCAGACAAGATCATCTGCATCGGGCTCAACTACCGCGCGCACGCCGCGGAGGCGGGAATCGAGCTGCCGGGGACCCCGACCTTCTTCGCCAAGTTCCGCAATGCGCTGGCCGCCCCCGGGGCGAGCGTGTCGCTGCCCGCCGCCAGTGACAAGGTCGATTACGAGGCGGAGGTCGCCTTCGTGATCGGCCGGCGCTGCAACGGCGTCTCCCGCGAGGAGGCGTCGCAATACGTAGCTGGCTACATGCTCTTCAATGACCTGTCCGCCCGCGACCTGCAGTTCGCGACGCCGCAGTGGATGCCGGGCAAGATCTTCGACGGCTCGGCGCCCTGCGGTCCCGCGCTGGTGACCGAGGACGAGGTGGCGGGCAGCCCGATCTCGTTCTCGCTGACGCTGAACGGGACCGAGATGCAGGCCGCCTCCACGGATGACCTGATCTTCGACCTCCCCGAGCTCGTCGCCCATCTGTCGGCCCTGATGACCCTCGAGCCCGGCGACATCGTCGCCACCGGGACGCCGGCCGGAGTGGGGAGCACACGTCAGCCCCGGGTGTGGTTGACGCCGGGCGACGAGATCGTGATCAGCTCGCCCCAGCTCGGCCGACTCGAGACCCGGATCCGCTGAAGACTGCGCCCGGGGGGTGGAAGAGCGCCACCAGGACGAGCGGCAGGAACCAGACGACGTAGAAGTAGAACCAGTGGGTGGCGCCGAGCTGGACGGCGATCACCACCGCCGCTGCGAGCGCGGCGACCTGGGCGGGGCTCTTGCGTCGAGGCCACAGCGCGACCGCGAACGCGAAGACAACCGTCGCCGCCCGCTCGATCGGCTGTAGGAAGTCGAGCGATGGCGCGAGCCCCCAGACGCTGAACGGCGAGCTGCGTGAGGCCTGGTAGCCGATCGTGCGGTCATAGAGCTCACGCAGGCCTCCATCGGGGATGAAGGGCACAGTCAAGATCGCCGCCACGGCGACGAACGCGATCCCGAAGACGAGCACGGACCGCCACCGGCGCTCCCCGGTCGCGGTCGCGAACACCGGCGCCAGCGCCGCGGGCCCGAACTTCGCCGCGGCCGCAAGCGCCAGGATCGCCCCCCGGGCAGGCGGCGAGGCAATCACCACCATCGCACCCACGAGCAGCGCCGCGATCAGCGAGTCGTTCGCGTTCGCGTTCATCGTGTAGAGGGTGAACGGATAGGCGAGCCAAGCGAAGGCAAGGGCCACGCCGAGGGTGCGGCCGCTCTCACCCGGGCGCAGCCGCCTGCCCAGGACCAGCAGGCCGAGCGCGGTCAGCAGGTCGAAGGCGATCGCCGCGGCGTGGGCTGCCGGAACCGTCCCCCAGTGCCCGCGCCACGGGAAGGCGAGCTCGAACGGCACGTAGGCGATGTAGTTGAAGGGTCCGTAGACGTCGCCCCGGATTCCCACCCCCGGGGCAAAACCGCCCTCGTAGAGCTGCTGTCCGTGGGTGACGTGGTCGGCGCCCACCACGCCGGCGACGCCGACGTCGATCACGTGCGAATCGGCCACGTTCAGAGCGACCCGCGCACAGGCCAGGACGAGCGCGGCCGCAGCGACCCACCTCAGGGGGATGACCGGGATCAGCGGACCCCGGCGCTCGGGAGGGCTAAGGCCGGTCCAGACCATCCGCAGGAAGACGTAGCCGAGCACCGGATAGATGAGGGGGACGGAGGCCTCGATCTCTCCTCTGTTGAAGAAGAGCAGCGAGACGCCGAGGCCGAGCAGCACGAGCAGGTCGAGGTGAAGGAGGCGCAGGGGCCTTCGGGGGTCGACGAAGGGGACGATGAACAAGAGGCAGAGCGGAAGCCAGACGTAGGGCGCATTGACCTTCTGGGCGATCGCCCCTGAATAACCGCGGGCGAGGGGGTCGGAGACCTGGTGGTCGCGCCAGGCCCCGAGCACCCGGCCCGTCTCGTCGTCGACGATCGCCTGAGCGACCTCGCTGCGGCTCTGTCCCGAGCCGGTGAAGTAGCTCACCTGCCAGTCGCCGCCGCGCTCGAAGGCGACTGGCCGCATCCCGGGGCTCTCCGCCCGCTCGCCGCGCACCGCATCGGCGCCGTTCGCGATCGCGATCACCTGGCGGGCGGTGAGCTCGAACCCCGGCGGTGGGCGCCGCTCGGACGGTGGGCGCACGAGCGGCGGTGGCAGCTGGCCCCCAAACGGCGGCTCCGAGGAGAAGTCCTCGTTCGCGGCCGCGGGCGCCGGCGCCACCAGCGCCAACGCCAAAACGGCGAGCGTGGCGATCAGCAAGTGAGGTGTAGCGCGGCGGCGACGGCTGCCGGGTTTCGTGCCTCGAGCTCGCCGAAGCGAGCGACCGCCTGTTCCGTTCGCAGCGCCTCCACCTGGACGCCCTTCTCGGCGAGGGCCTCGATCACCGCCGGGCTCGGCTCGAGGCGGCCCGCATACCCGCAACCCACGATCAGATGCTCGGGGAGCTCGTCGAGGACCTCCTCGAGGTCCTCGACCACAAGCGAGTGCCCGTCGCGTCGCCACCAGTTCGGCAGCACGCGGTCGGGAAGCACGATCACGTCCCGATCGAGCTCGACGCCGTCGACGACAACGCGTCCAGGGCTGTAGTCCTCAATCCTTGCCACGATCGGCGCGGGCTCGATCGTAGCCGGTGGATGCTCGCGGGTTCAGCGCGGGCTCAGCCTGCGGCGCCTCCGCAAGCGCAGCCGCCGACCGGGCCTCGCCGCCGCTCGATCCTCTGCCGCCACCTCCGCCGTCCCGCCGCGAGCCCGGTCCACGTCCGCCGCCGCCACGAGCGACAGGCGGCCGAGGGCAAAGGCCGCCAGCACCATCGCCAGGGCACCGAGCGCGTAGAAGTAGCCGAGCAACTCGAGCACATGGACGCCGGTGGAGCCGACCGGCGAGCCGATCGGGGATTGCGGACCGAGCGTCTCGTCCCACAACAGGCTCATCGCGGGGCCGATCACGTACCAGATGCCGCCCGCCGCGGCGAGCAACGCGCCGAAGGCGGCGCTCGCACGCCGGCGGCTTGTGAGCAGCAGCAGGCCCCCGATGAGTAGTGCGGCGCCGGGGAGGACGTCGAGCCAGACGCGGTCCCAGGTCATCACCCAGGTCTCGTCACTGCCGAAGTCGTACCCGAAGTACGGCCCGACGAAGGGGACCAGGCCTCCCCAGATGCCGAGCAGGGCGAGCAAACCGCCCGAGATCGCCCCCCGGCTGCGGGGAATCCACCTCGCGGCTCTGCGGCGAAGCGCGGGGTCCGCGTCAGACGGTCGCGTCGTGGTGGGGCGGTGCTCGGGTGGGCTTTCCT
>DASQXS010000079.1:0-2324 GCA_035639615.1 Gaiellales bacterium
CGCAATCGCCACGGTCTCCTCCTCGTTGGTCATCACTCACGCCAACGATCACAACCGGGCGTGGACGGAGCGTGAAGCACGCGCGAAAGCTACGCGACACTGCAGGAAGCCGTGAGTACCGTTCCGACGCTCTCGGAACTCGTCCGCAGCGACAGTGAGTTCGGCGGCGGCTGACGCAGCTGCCTTTCCACGAAGGGAGCACTCCGGAGGGATCGATCGCGTTAGGCGGACGCGTCACCACGACGTGGCTGTCCCTTGGTCGTTCGGGTGGATGCATGCTCGCTCTGCAGCTCCTTGCCCAGCGCGTCCAACAGGCTGCCCATGCCCGTGTCGCGGCGGGCGGGTGCCTCGTGGCCGTCGAGGAAGGCGCCCTGTTCTGTGAAGACGAGGCGGGTACCGTCGCCCTCGGGCGTGAACTCGGCCGTGGCGAGGGAGATGGAGATCCGGCGCCCGTCGAGGAGCATCTCGTAGGTGTAGAGGATCCGCCGGGGCCGGATGATGTCTTGGTAGACGGCCTGGTAGGTGTAGACGCGGCCGTTCGGCAGCGTGCCCTGGTGGCGTTCCCGTCCGCCGACGCGGAAGTCGAGCTCGAGCTCTCCCTCGGGGACGCCGAGCCAACGCGCCTTGGCCTCGGAATCGGCCCAGGCGCCGAACGTCCGCTCCGGCGAGGCCGGGTAGCTGCGCTCGATGATGATCGTGGCGTGCTCTACGGATCGTTCGCTCGTCGCTTGCCGCCCTTCTGCGGTTCGTCGGCGCTCTCGGCAAGGTATTCGCCAAGGCGGTCGAGGCGCGTCTCCCAGCTCGCGCGCCGCGCGCTGATCCATCGCTCCACCGGTCGCAGCGCCACGGGGTCGATGCGGCAGGTACGTACCCGCCCGACCTTCTCCGAGCGGACCAGACCGCTGCCCTCCAGCACCTGCAGGTGCTGTACCACCGCCGGTAGCGACATCGGCAGCGGCTCGGCGAGCTCGCTCACGGAGGCCGGTCCGCGGCTCAGGCGCTCGACGATCAGCCTCCTGCTGGGATCGGCCAGCGCATGGAAGACGCGGTCGACAGGCTCACGCCCGGCGCGTTGGTAAGGCATCCACTTAAGTATACTGAGCGCTCGCCACTGTCCCGTCAACCCGCGGGAGGTCTGATGCGGAAGGTCCTGTTCGACATATCGATGTCCTTGGACGGCTTCTACGGCGGGGCCTGGCGGGGGCCGTTGTTCGTGGTCGGCGATCACCCGAATGCCGCGACCAACCTCCGTTTCGGCACCAGCAACGAGAACTGACCCGAGTACCGAAGGAGCACCAGCATGTCACTCGCCCGCGTTCACAACTTCTCCATCTCGCTCGACGGCTTCGGCACCGGTGAGCCTCAGAGCCGTGACGCACCGTTCGGCCACGCCGGCGAACGGCTGCACGAATGGATGTTCGCCACCCGGTGGTGGAAAAGCGACATGGTCAGCCAGCCCGGCGGGAGTGGCGGCATCGACGACGCCTTCGCGCGGCAGTTCGCTCCGGGGATCGGCGCCGAGATCATGGGTGCCGGGAAGTTCGGCCCGCCCGGATGGCAGGAGGACCCGGAGTGGAAGGGCTGGTGGGGTCCCAACCCGCCGTTCCACACACCGACCTTCGTTCTCACCCATCACACGCGCCCGCCGATCGAGATGGAGGGCGGCACGACGTTCCACTTCGTCGACGCTCCGCCCGCCGAAGCGCTCGAGACGGCCCGCGAGGCGGCGGACGGCCATGACGTGCGCCTGGGCGGAGGTGCCACCGTGATCCGCGACTTCCTCGCCGCCGGGCTCGTCGACCACGCGCACCTGGTGGTGGTCCCGATTCTGCTCGGCCGAGGCGTACGCCTCTGGGACGGGCTGGAGGGCCTCGAGAAGCACTACGAGGTCGAGGCCACCTCCTCGCCCGCCGGAGTCACGCATGTGACGTTCACCCGTGCGGGTGTCTGACCCGCCTCGGTCGAGAACCCGGGGCACGGCCGCGCGGCTAGCGTGGTGCCTACTCGCCGACCGACATCCGGAGCCGCGCAGGTCAATCCAGCCGCATCGGCGATCGGTGCTGAGGTAGCACAGGGTTGGGGGCGGGAGCGTCTGCGCGGACTCGGCAGCGAAGGTCACCGATGCGCCGCTACTGCTTCACCGACGGTTGCAGGCGTGTCCGCCGGCCCGCCGCGCGCACCTGCTTGGGACGAGCAGCAGAAGCGCCACTCCGCCGGACCGGTTGAATGGGCTGCATAGGCACGACCCCCGCGACGCGCGGGATCCCGATGGGAGGGAGCTCGAGCACCGTCGCCTGCCGCAACGAGGCAGAACCAAGAGCGGG
>DASQXS010000080.1:0-14364 GCA_035639615.1 Gaiellales bacterium
CAGGCTTGACAGGGTTCGGGAGGGATCTGCTACACCAGCAGACCCCTCCCGGGCCCATACTCGATGAACGTATCGGCGCGACCGAGGACAAGCTGCAAGGCGAATGCCTTGCAGCGGTCAGACGATGGCCTGCTATCCAAGCAGGCCGAGTCTGGATGCGCAGGTCCCCAGCCGCAGCCCCACCACCCATCGCCAAGCACTCCAGACACGGACGTCCAGGCGCGCGGGAATTCGGAATAAACGATCTAAGGTGCGGACGATCGCATAGGAGGTGTGAGATGGCGGTGACGTACATCGTCCGCATGATCGCCAAGGAGGGCCAGGCGGACGTCGTGGAGGAGCTCCTGCTCTCGAACCCGCGGAGGATCGAGGCCGGCGAGCCGGGGAACATCGTGTTCGCCGTCCACCGCTCCACGTCGAATCCGAACGAGTTCTGGTTGTACGAGACCTGGGAGAGCGTGGACGCCGTGAACGCGCACGAGAGCGGTGAGGCGTTCAAGGAGTACCGGCGGACGATCGGGCCGCTGGTCGAGCCGGACAGCGTGATCTTCGGCAACACGGAGCCGATCAAGGTGCTCGGCTATGACGTCGCCACGGCGCCGGTCTGACGACCGAGCGTCAGGCTGCGCGCCCGGCCCGGCTGCGCACCAGGGCGGCGATCTCGGCGGCCGGGACGGCCTTCGAGAAGAGGAAGCCCTGCCCGAAGATGCAGCCCTCGTCGACCAGGAACCGGCGCTGCTCCTCCGTCTCGATGCCCTCGGCCAGCGGCTGCAGGCCGAGCTTGCGGGCGAGCTGAACGATCGCCGAGACCAGCACGGCGGCGTTGTGGTCGCCGGGCAGGTCGTGCACGAAGGAGCGGTCGATCTTGAGCGTCGTCACCATCATCTGCGAGAGCCGGGAGAGGGAGGAGTGGCCGGTGCCGAAGTCGTCGATCGCGAGCCGCAGGCCGCGCTCGTGGAGCTCGGTCAGGATCGGCTCGACGCGGCCGTCGTCGGCCATCGCCTCCGACTCCGTGATCTCGATCATGAGCCGGCCGGCCGAGAGGCCGAACTGCTCGATGGTGCGAAGGACGTGCCGCATCGCGGTCGGCTGCCACAGCGCCGGCGGCATGTTCACGGAGACGTAGAGATCGAGTCCCTGCGCCCGCCACGCGGCTCCCTGGCGGCAGGCCTCCTCGATCACCCAGTCCGACAGCGGCCCGATCACGCCGGTGCGTTCGGCAAGCGGGATGAAGTCGGCCGGCGGCACCATTCCCCGGGCCGGGTCGTTCCAGCGCACGAGTGCCTCGACGCCGACGACGCGCCCGCTGCGAAGCTCGATCAGCGGCTGGTAGTGGAGCACCATCTCGCCCCGGCTCACGGCGCCGCGCAGCCGCCCGGCCATCGACAGCTGTGCCACGCGGTCGTGGCCGTCCGCGGTGTACATGCGGAAGCCGCCGCGGCCCGCCTCCTTGACCTTGTACATGGCGATGTCGCCGTGCTTCAGCATCGCCTCGGCGTCGGTCGCGTCGACCGGGTAGATGCTGATGCCGATCGAGGCGCTCGCGTGGATCTCGGTGCCCGCCACCTCGAACGGCTGCCGCAGCGCCGACTGCACCTTGGCGGCGATCTGCTCGCAGGCGGTGCGCATCCACTCCGGGTCGGCGCGGTGGCCCTCGAAGTCGCAGATCAGGACGAGGAACTCGTCCCCGCCCTGGCGGGCGACGAGGTCACCGGCCCGGGTGACCGCCTCGAGCCGCTCAGCCACCTGGCGCAGGAGCTCGTCGCCGGCGGAGTGGCCGAAGCTGTCGTTCACGAGTTTGAAGTCGTCGAGGTCGATGAAGAGCACCGCCGCGCCGGCGCCGGTGCGCGCGGCCCGGGCGAGGACGAAGCTCAGGTGCTCGTTGAACATGGCCCGGTTGGGAAGCCCCGTCAGCGGGTCGTGGTAGGCGAGATGGGCGAGCCGCTCCTCGGCCTCCTTGCGCTCCGTGATGTCGAGAAGGAACCCCTGGCGGAAGAGCGGCGTGCCGAACGGGTCGCACACCTGCACCGTCTTGTCGAGCACCCAGACCACGCGCCCGTCGCGGGCGATGAGCCGGAACTCCTCGGCGAAGACGGCTCCCTCGCGCTGGCACCTGCGCGCCTCCGCCAGGATGCGCTCGCGGTCGTCCGGGTGCAGGAGCTGCTCGAAGAGGCCGCCGCCCTCGACCCACTCGTCGGGCGAGTAGCCGAGCACCGTCTCGATGTGCGGGCTGATCCAGGTCATCCTGCCCTCGAGCGAGTTCAGGTACGTGCCGACGGGCAGGTCCTCCACGAGCCGCCTGTAGCGCCATTCGGCAGCCCGCAGCTCCTCCTCGACCCGCTCCCGCTCCGCGACGTCGCAGCGCAAGCCCGCGTAGACGACGGCGTTCCTGACCGCGCCCGCGACGACGTCGGCGAGCGACCGGGCAAGCTCGATGTCGCCGCGCGCGAACTCGTACGCCCCGCGGCGGCAGAGGCGCATCACGCCGACCGCCTCCCCGCGGGCGAGGAGGGGCACGACGAGCGTGGAGGCGTCTCCGTCACGCACGACCTCGAGCTCTCGGGGGTCGGCGGTGGGGTCGTCGAGGTCGAGCGACACGGCGTCCGTACCGGTGAGGGCAGCGGCGTGGGCGTCGACCTCGGCGAGCACCTCCTCAAGGCCGACACACGACGACAGCTCGCGGGAGAGCGCGAGGAGCGCGTCGAGACGGCCGGGGGTAGCCATGTCGTCGGATGTATCGGACGCAGTCGCGCCCGGCTTGAGTAATGCCGCACAAGCCTCTGGGGGCGGCCCGCGGCCGCCCCCAGCTTCACCCCCTACTCGGCCGGCTGCGGGAGCGCCGCGGCCGGCGCCAACGCCTTGCCCGGACGTCCCGGGAGGAGGAGCGCCGCGGCGGAACCTGCGGCGACGACGGCGGCGCCGACCTCGAGCGCCGGGGTGATGCCGTCGGTGAAGAGAGCGGCCGAGCCGTAGCCGCCCTGGTGGGCGAAGATCGACGCCAGGACGGCCACGCCGAAGACACCGCCCAGCTCGCGGATGGCGTTGTTCGCGCCCGAGGCCTGCCCCGCCTCGCCGGGGCGGACTGCGCCGAGGACGACCGTCGCCACCGGCGCGAAGAAGAGCGCCATGCCAACGCCCGCCAGCGCGAACGCGGGCACGAGCCGGACGTAGGCGACGTCCGGGGCGATGATCGCCGCGATCCAGGCCAGCGCCGCGGCCTGCATCGCCAGGCCGACGACCAGGAGCGGCTTTCCGCCGATGCGGTCGGTGACGGCGCCGGCGAGCGGCGCCACGATCATCGGCATCCCCGTCCACGGCAGCATCCGCAGGCCGGCGTCGAGCGGGCCGAAACCCTGCACGTTCTGCAGGTACTGGGTCAAGAGGAAGATCGACCCGAACATCCCGAAGAACATGAGGAGCGACGCGGCGTTCGCCGCCGAGAAGGCGCGGTCTCGGAAGAACCGCATGGGCAGCATGGGGCTCTCGACCCGCCGCTCCCAGGCCACGAACGCGGCCATCAGCGTGATGCCGGCGGCGAGCGACACCACGATCTCGGGGCTCGTCCAGCCGCGCTCGTTGGCCCGGACGAGGCCCCACACCAGGCCGAGCGCCGCCGCGGTGATGAGCGCGACGCCGGGGATGTCGAGCCGGGCGGTGGAGCCGTGGCTCTCCCGCAGCCGCGAGGCGCCGAGCGGGATCACGGCGAGCCCGATCGGCACGTTCAGCCAGAAGATCCACTGCCACGAGATGCCCTGGACGACGGCGCCGCCGACGAGCGGGCCGATGGCGACGCCAAGGCCGCTGATCCCGCCCCAGAGCCCCAGGGCCAGGCCGCGCCGCTCGGCGGGCACCGCGTTGCTCAGGATCGTCAGCGTGAGGGGGGTCACGATTGCGCCGCCGACACCCTGGAGCGCGCGCGAGAGGATCAGCCAGTCGATCGACGGCGAGAGCGCCGCCGCGGCCGACCCGAGGGTGAAGATGCCCATCCCGGCCAGGAACACGCGCTTCCTGCCGAGGCGGTCGCCCAGCGCGGCGCCCATCATGAGCAGGACGGCGAAGGTGAGCGTGTACGCGTTGACCGTCCACTCGAGGCTCGAGATCGAGGCGTGCAGGTCGCGCTGGACGGTCGGCAGGGCGGTCGTCACCACGAGGTTATCCAGCGTCGTCATGAAGAGCGCGATCGAGGTGATGACGAAGGTCCATACGATGTGAGCTCTGCGGTTCATCCGATTCTCCTTGAATGGTAGTAAGTGCATACGAACTTCAGCCGTGAAATGAGAGATGGCTACGGCGTGATGCCGAGTCCCCGAAGCAGCCGGTGCGCCCAGCCGTCGCTGGCGCCGAGCACGTCGGCCGCGGCGAGGACGTTCAGGAGCATGCCGGTTGCGAAGAAGGCGCTCACCCGGGCGGCGTCGGCGCCGGTGATGCCCTCCACGAGCTCGACGAGCTCGCCGTAGCGGCGGCGCACCAGCCGGCGCACGTCCGGGTCGTCACAGGCGGCGTAGGCCTGCAGCTGCAGCCTGAGCCGCGACCGGTCCTGGATCAGCTCGCCGTAGGCCCGCCCCATCGCCGTGAGCGCCTCCTCGCCGGCAAGGCCGGCGGCGGCGCCCTCGAAGGCCGCGCGCGTCTCGGCGAAGCAGCGCTCGACGCAGGCGATGAAGAGCGCCTTCTTGGTGCCGAAGAGGCGGAAAACGTACGGCTGGGTGACGCCGACGCGGCGGGCGATCGAATCGACGTTGGTGCCGGCGAGCCCGCCCTCTGCGAACTCCTGCATGGCCGCGTCGATCACGGCCTCCCGGCGTTCCTCTGCCTTCATTCTCAGTGCCATGGGAGAAAGTTAGCAGTTACTACCTTCTATGTCAAGGAGGCCGGGAGGCGCTTACGCCGGGAGCTCGGCCGGCACGACCTCGAGCTCGACGGCGGCGCCTCCGCGCCGGAGGAGCACCGGCAGGCGGGCTCCGATGGCGTCGGCCCCGAGCAGGCGCTGCAGGTCGTCCATGCCAGCCACGGCCTGGCCGGCCACCTGGACGATCACGTCGTTCGGCCTGAGGCCCGCCGACGCGGCCGGGCCGGCCGGATCGACGTCGGCAACCGCGACGCCCTCGCGGCCGTCGCGGCCGGCGATCCCGAGGTGGGCCCGGCGCACGCGGCCGTCCCGGACGAGCGCGGCGATCACCCCGCGGGTCGGGGCGTTGATCGGCACGGCGAGCCCCAGGCCCACGCCGGCGAGCGCCGTGCAGACGCCGACGACGTCGCCCGCGCTCGTGGCCAGCGCGCCGCCCGAGCTTCCCGGGTTGAGGGCGGCGTCGGTCTGGATCACGTCCGGGATCAGCCGCCGCACGGGGCCGCTCTGCGCCGGCAGCGAACGGCCGAGCGCCGAGACTACTCCGGCCGACACCGATCCGGCGAATCCCTGCGGGTTGCCGATGGCGACGACGAGTTGGCCGACGCGGAGCGCGCCGGCGTCCCCGAGGGTCGCCGGGGAGAGGTCCGATTCGTGCGTGCGGAGCACGGCGAGGTCGGTGAGCCGGTCGCGGCCGACCACGTCGAAGCCGAGCTCACGGCCGTCGACCAGGGTGGCACGGCCGCCGCCGCCCGCCCCGACGACGTGTGCGCACGTGAGCAGGAGGCCGTCGGGCGAGAGCACGATCGCGCTCCCGCCGCCCTCGATCCTGCCGCGGCGCCCGCGCCGCTCGACGCGGAGGTTGGCGACCGAGGGCGAGAGCCGTTCGGCCACGTCGACGACGACGCGCGAGTACGCGTCGAGTGCGGCAGCCTCAGCGATCTGTGCATCCATCACTCAGACCTCCTCCGGGACGACGTCCACCTGCCGCTCCTCCTCGCCGCGCACGAGGCTGAGCGTGAGCGCGGCGCCGGCATCGAGGCCGTCGAGGGCGGCGTAGAGAGCGTCGATCGATCCGATCTCCTCCCCGCCCGCGGCGACGATCAGGTCGCCCGAGCGGACGCCGGCGCCGGCCGCCGGGCCGTCGTCGTCCACTCGCCGGACGAGGAGGCCCGCTCGCTCGCTCAGGCCGACCGTGCGCCGCATCCGGCGCGCGGCCCGCGGCGGTGCGACGGCGACGCCGAGGCTCCGCCGCGCCGGCGCCTCGCCTCGGCCCAGCGCATCCGCCCGGCCGCGCAGCTCGGCGTCCGCCGGCAGCGCCAGCACCAGGCCGCCGTCGAGGCGGACGGTCGAGAGGCCGACGAGTCGCCCGGCGGCGTCGACGAGCGGCCCGCCGGAGGAGCCGCGCGCGACGGCGGCCGTGTGCTCGACCGCCCCCGTGATGCGGCGTCCGCGCGGGCCGCGGAACGAGCGCCCGACCGCGGAGACGATGCCGAAGCTCACCCGCACGCCCCCGCCGTCGACGGCGGCGAGCGCGAACACCGGCCGGCCCGGCACGGGCGCGTCGTCGGCCCAGGCGATCGCGGGCGCCTCGCCCGTGTCAGCCCGAACCACGGCCAGGTCGCCGTCCACGTCGACCGCAGTGAGCGTCGCCGTGTCGGTTCGCCCGCCGGCGAAGGTCGCCGTCGCCTCCTGACCGCGGACGGCGTGGGCGCTCGTGAGGACGCGCCCCGGGGCGATGACGACCCCACTCGCGCGGCGCCATCCCCAGCCGAGGCCGACCACCGACGGCGACGCCGCCTCGAGGACGGTCGTGGCCGCCACCTCAAGTTCCTGCAACATCCTGAATCCCGCTTTCGGTAGACTGACTTGCAGATTGCAAGTTACTACAAAGAGCCGAGATGTACCACCCGGATACGATGGCGGCATGCGCACGCCGCTCGCCGAGGCGATGGCACGGGTGGGCGACCGCTGGACGCTCCCCGTGGTCGACGCCCTCCTGGACGGCCCGCGCCGGTTCTCGGAGCTGGCCGAGGCCGTCGACGGCATCGCCCCGAACATCCTCACCCAGCGGCTGCGCGACCTCGAGCGCGACGCGCTGGTCGTGGCCCGGCCCTACTCGCACCGGCCCCGGCGCGTGACCTACGAGCTCACCGAGGACGGCCGCGACCTGGCCACGGCGGTGCGGGCCCTAGCCGAGTGGGGCGCGCGGCACGGCGGCGGCGCCGAGCCGGCCCGCCACGCCGCCTGCGGGACGCCGCTCGAGGTGCGCTGGTTCTGCCCGACGTGCCAGGAGGCCGTCGAGGCGGCCGACGAGGACCTGCACTTCGCGTGATCACCCTCGCGGACGTCCGCGCCGCCGGCGGCCGCCTGGCGGGCGTCGCCCACCGCACGCCGGTCGTGACCTCGCGGACGCTCGACGAGCGCGCCGGCGCCACGGTCTTCCTGAAGGCCGAGAACCTCCAGCGCGGCGGCGCCTTCAAGTTCCGGGGGGCGTACTCGATGATCTCCTCGCTCCCACCTGCAGAGCGGGACGGCGGCGTGGTCGCGTACTCCTCCGGGAACCACGCCCAGGCCGTGGCGCTGGCGGCCCGGCTCCTGGGCACGTCGGCGACGATCGTCATGCCGGAGGACACGCCGGCCGCGAAGATGGACGCGACCCGCGGCTACGGGGCCGAGATCGTGACATATGACCGCTACACCCAGGACCGGGAGGCGCTCGGCGCCGGGCTGGCGGCCGAGCGCGGGCTCGTGCTCGTCCCGCCGTACGAGCACCCGCTCATCATGGCCGGGCAGGGCACGGCGGCCCTCGAGCTCCATGAGGATGTCCCCGACCTCGACCTCCTGCTCGTGCCCGTCGGCGGGGGCGGCCTCATCGCCGGGTGCGCGACCGCGGCGAAGGCGCTTCGGCCGGGGATCCGGGTGGTCGGCGTGGAACCGGAGGCGGGCGACGATACCCGCCGCTCGCTCGCCGCCGGCGAGCGAGTTCGCATCGAGACCCCGCGCACGATCGCCGACGGCCAGCAGGCCGACATCCCCGGCGAGCAGACGTTCGCGGTCAACCGTCGCCTCGTGGACGCGGTCGAGGTCGTCGCGGACGCCGAGATCGTCGAGGCGATGGCATTCCTGTTCGACCGGTTGAAGCTCGTCGCCGAGCCGAGCGGGGCGAGCGCCGTCGCCGCGCTCCTGTCCGGCCGGGTGGATGCCGCCGGGAAACGGGTCGGCGTCATCGTCTCGGGCGGCAACGTCGGCGCGGCGCGATTCGCGGAGCTCATCTCGGGGCGGGCGTGACGCAGGTCGAGGACGCGAACCTGGCGGTCGTCCGCCGCTTCTATGACGAGGTCTGGAATCGGTGGGACCTCGCCGTTGCCGACGAGATCCTCGCGGCCGGGCTTCGCTTCCGCGGATCGCTCGGCGCCAGCCTCACCGGGATCGACGCCTTCAGGGCCTACGCGGAGCGGACGCGGGCGGCGTTTCCGGACTGGCACAACCAGGTGGACGAGCTGATCGCCGCCGGGGACGTCGTCGTCGCCCGGCTCACGTGGACCGGCACTCACCGTGGCACGCTCCTCGGGATACCGCCGACCGGGCGGGCGGTCCGCTACGTCGGCGCCGCGATCTTCCGCCTCGAAGGCGGTTTGATCCGGGACGCCTGGGTCGTCGGGGACACGCAGGAGCTCTGGCGGGCGATCGGCGCAATGCCGCCGCCGGACGGCGGCGACTCACACACCGGCCGCATGTCCGAGGGGGTCTGACACCGAAATTGCAGGCGCGCGAAGCGCGGATGCAATTTGGGGGTCTGACCCCGCAGGCGCGGCGCGTAGCGCTGCGCCGCCGTTGCCCTGCCGCCGCGGAGCCGGAATCGCGTCCGCGCGACGCGCGGGGGCAATTCCGGCGCGTGACAGGGATGCGTCGTTGCAGACGGGGTGGTCCTATGCTGCGCCGTGGCGATGGCCGTCCGCACGCTCGTCCGTGACCTCAACCCGCGCCTCCCGCGCGAGGTGCAGACGCTCCAGGCGGGCGCGCTGGCGAACTCGTTCGGGAACGGGCTCATCCTGCCGTTCCTCTTCATCTACCTCCACAACGTGCGCGCGATGTCACCGGCCGTGAGCGGCCTCATCGTCGGGACGAACAGCCTCGTCAGCCTGATCGCCGGGCCGGCCTTCGGGCCGCTCGTCGACCGCTTCGGCGGCCGCCGGACGATGACGGCGGCGCTCGCGTTCCTCGCCGTCGGGTTCGGCTCCTATCCACTCGTCCACCGACCGTGGCAGGGATTCTGCGCCGCCACGCTCGCCGGCATCGGCAACGGCGGCTTCTGGCCCAGCCAGTCGACGCTGATCGCGGGGCTGACCCCGCCCGAGCGGCGCCACCAGGCCTTTGCGATGCAGCGGATGATGATGAACCTCGGCATCGGCCTCGGCGCCGTCGTCGCCGGCCAGATCGCCTCGACCGAGCACCCGGTCACCTACACCGTTCTCTTCCTCGCCGACGCCGGCACGTTCCTGGCCTACATGGCGGTGCTCCAGCTCGTCCCCCAGCCGGAGCGGGCGTCGCACGAGGCGCGCGCGGCCGCGGGCGGGTTCGCGGCCGTCCTGCGCCACCGCGTCTTCGTCGCCGTCGTCGCCCTGAACGCCGTCTTCATCACCGCAGGCCTGTCGCAGATCGACGTCCTCCCCGGATACCTGAAGAACGACGCCGGCCACAGCGAGCGCACGATCAGCATCGTCTTTCTCGCCAACACGATCACGATCGTGCTCGCGCAGCTCCCGGTCGCTCGGCTCCAGGAGGGGAGGCGGCGGATGGCCACGCTCGCGTCCGTCGGCGCCGTGTGGGGCGGGTCGTGGGCGCTCGTCCCCGCCGTCGGCGGGCTTGGCGGCACCGCCGTGGGGGCGGCGCTCTTCTGCCTCCTGGGCGCGGTGTTCGGGATCGGCGAGTGCCTGCACGGATCGGTGCAGGCGCCGCTCGTGAGCGACCTCGCCGACCCGCGCCTGCTCGGCCGCTACATGGCAGCCTCCGCGTTCTCGTGGAGCGTCGGCTTCGCCGCCGGGCCGGCCCTGGGCGGGTTCGGGCTCGGGGTCGACCCGGCCGCGCTTTGGGAGGTGTCCGCCGCCGTGTGTGTCGCCACGGGCGGGGCGGCCCTGGCGCTCGACCGGCTGCTGCCGGCGTCCGCCCGGTGGACGCCCGGGAGCCGCTGACCGAGCCGGACGCCCGCGGCCCATGCGCGCCGCATATCCTCCGCCGCCGTGACCGAGCTCCCGGGACCGGAGGCGGAGGGCGAGCGGATCGGGGCCGCGCCGCCGGTCCCACCCGGCGGCGTGCGCCGCCTGCTCACGACGGCTGCGATCGACGTCGGCCCGCTCCGCCGCCACCGCGACTTCCGCCTCCTCTGGATCGGACAGGCTGTGTCGTTTCTCGGCTCCGAGCTGACGTTCGTCGCCTTCCCATTCCAGGCCTACCAGATCAGCCACTCGTCGTTCGTCGTCGGCCTGCTCGGACTCGTCGAGCTGGTGCCGCTGCTCCTGAGCGCCGTCGTGGGCGGCGCGCTGGCAGACGCGTTCGATCGCCGCCGCATGATGCAGGTGACCGAGCTCGCGTTCGCCGCGGCGTCCGCGGCGCTGGTCGCGAACGCGCTCCTCCCGCACCCGCGCCTCTCGGTCATCTTCGCCCTCGCCGCCGTGATGGCGATGCTGGACGGCCTGCAGCGGCCCTCGCTGGACGCGCTCACCCCACGCCTGGTCGGGCGCGACGAGCTGGCCGCCGCCGGCGCGCTCAGCTCCTTCCGCATGACGCTCGGCATGGTCGCCGGCCCGGCCGTCGCCGGGCTCCTCATCGCGTCGATCGGCGTCGCCGGCACCTACGCGGTGGACGTCGCGACCTTCATCGTCTCCCTCGTCTGCCTTCGGATGATGCGGGCAGTGCCGCCGCCGCCGGAGGCCGAGCCGCCGAGCCTGCGCCGGATCGCGGCCGGGTTCACCTATGCCCGGTCGCGGCAGGAGCTGGTCGGCACCTACGCCGTCGACATCGTCGCCATGCTCTTCGGGATGCCCGAGGCGCTCTTCCCCGCGGTCGCCGCGAAGCTCGGCGGCCCCGGCGTCCTCGGGCTCCTCTTCGCCGCCCCGGCAGCCGGATCCCTGATCGCCACCGTGACGAGCGGCTGGGTGGGCAGGGTGCGGCGGCACGGCGCCGCCGTCTGCGTCGCAGCGGCCGTGTGGGGCCTCGGCATCATCGGCTTCGGCCTCGCCCCGAACCTGGGGCTGGCGCTCGCCGGCCTCGCCGTCGCCGGTGGCGCCGACATGGTCTCCGGCATCTTCCGCTCGACGATCTGGAACCAGACCATCCCCGACCACCTGCGCGGCCGGCTGGCCGGTATCGAGCAGGTGAGCTACTCGACCGGGCCGCTCCTCGGAAACGTCGAGTCGGGCGCGGTCGCCTCGCTGACCTCGGTGCAGTTCTCGGTCGTCTCGGGCGGCCTGCTCTGCGTCGCCGGCGTGGGCGTGTGCGTCGCCGCGCTTCCCGCCTTCTGGCGCTACCGGGCGGCGCTCGAGAGCTGAGCCACGGCGGTGTCGCAGTCGGGATCGACCGGGACGAGCGTATCGAGTCTCGTGATGGCGAGGATCCGCCGGATCGGCGCGTTTGCCGGAAGCACCAGGCGCAGGGTCTGTCCCCGCCAGCCGAGACGCTCGGACAGGTCGAACAGGAGGCGGATGCCGGTGCTGTCGATATAGGTCGTCGCCGTGAGGTCGACGACCAGCCCGAGCGCGTCGTTCGGGATGGTCGGGGCGAGGCCCTGCTCGAGGTCGCCGACGTTCGAGGCGTCGATCGCCCCGGTGATGCGGGCGATGGTCACCTGGTCGAGTCGCACCACGTCGAGGCGCACCATCGGCAGCGTCAGCGAAGGCCGTTGCTCGAGAGCCGGCGGTTCAGGAGCACCTCGGTGCCCTGCTGGTGGCGGATGACCTCGACCTGATCCATACATCCCTGCATCAGCATCCGGCCGTGGCCGCGGTACCGGCCCCGCGGATGCCGCCACGCCCCGTAGTCGCGGACGCGGATCTCGATCATGTCGTCGCGAACGGCGGCGGTGAGCTCGAAATGCGCATCCGCCGGGCCGTATGCGTGCTCGATGGCGTTCGAGCACGCTTCCCCGCATGCCACCTGGATCTGCAGCAACTCGTCCTCGCCGACGGCCGTACCGGCGAGCAGCGTCTCGATCGCGCGCCGAACCTTGACCAGGGAGTCGGGCCGGGCGGGGAGATCGAGGCGCAGATGACCGGTCGGGACCGTGGTGGCACGGCACACGAGCACCGCGATGTCATCCTTCCGCGGACCGTCAGGTACGAGCTCCGCGATCAGGCGATCGCAGAGCGGGGCGGCGTCGGCAATGCCCTCGGCGGCGATCGCAGCGAGCCGGTCGATCCCCTCGTCGATCGATGCGTCCCGGCGCTCGACCAGCCCGTCCGTGTACAGGATGACGGCCGCGCCGGGCCCGAACTCGAACGTGAGGTCGACATGGCGGGCCGACGTCCGTACGCCCAGGGGGAACCCGCGGTCGTCGTCGAGCAGGCGGCGGGATCCGTCGGGAGCCACGAGAAGCGGCGGCGGGTGACCGGCGTTCGCCAGCGTCAACCGCCGCCGACTCGTATCCACGAGACCCACGACGAGCGTCGTAAGAGCGCCGCGTTCGAGGCGGCCGGTGACCCGGTTCAGCCGCTCGAGGACGTGAGACGGCATCGGGTCCTCGACGGCATATGCCCGGAGCGCGCTTCGCACCTGCCCCATCGCTTTCGCCGCCTCGAGCCCATGGCCGACCACATCCCCGACGGCGAGCAGCACGCGACCGTCGGAGAGCTCGAACGCGTCGTACCAATCGCCGCCGACCTCCACGCCCACGCTCGCCGGCAGGTACGTCGCGGCCAGATCCAGCGCGTGCAGCGTCGGCAGATGGGCGGGGAGCAGGCTTCGCTGGAGCGCGACGGCGACCTCGTGCTCGTGTTCGAACAGGTTGGCGCGCTCGAGGGCCTGGCCGCCCAGCGCGGCGATCGCGAGCAACCGCTCTTTCGCCGCCTCGTCGAACGCCATCTCCGCGTCGAACGACACCACATAGAGGCCGCTCGGCCGTCCGGCGAACCGAAGCGGCATCGCCGCGAGGGACACGTCGAGGCTCGTGCCATAGGGAGGCCCGCTGTCGCGTTCGCTTGCGGTTGCACGCGAACCGTGCGGCCCTGACCAGACCGGCCGGTCGTGCCGGATCCCTGCAAGTGCGGGCATGTCCGCGTCAAGCCGGACCTCTCGGCTCCGCTCGACCTCCTCCGCGGCGAACCCGGCTTGGCCGATCAGCTCGAGCACGCCGCGGCGATCGTTTCGCAGCGCGACCCATCCGCCGTTCCCGCCGGCGGCAGCGACGCCCTGCTCAGCCATGATCGACGCGACGTCGGCGGCACTGGTCGCGCCGGCCAACGCCGCTGAGAGGGCATGGAGCCGGGAGACGCGCTCCACCGCCGCGAGCGCCTCCTCGCGGGCGGCGCCTCGCTCCGTGATCACGGCCGCAAGCGTCAGCGTCACCAGGGTCGTCACGCCCACGAACGCCTGTGAGAGCACCAATCCGTTGGGCGTGTCGGGCTGGGCGAAGATCCCCTGTCCGTGGACGACATACCAGGTCGCGATGGCGAACACGACCGCGCTCACGGCGACGGCGCCGAGCTGTCGGAACCGGACTGCCGCGTAGATCGCCCACGGATACACGAGGAACGCCCGCGGCTCCTGGGTGTTTATGGCGAACTCGGCCACAGCCGCAAGCGAGGCCAGGACGGCGGCCGCCTCGATCCACTCCATCGCAGTTCGGGGGGATCGGGGGCGCGTCCAGAACACCATGATGGTCGCCCCCACCACCAGGTCGCCGGTCATGTCCCCGAGCCACCACACCCGGAACACGTGCGGCATCGCGTCGGTGGAGATCGCGCCGCCCAGCCGCACGCTCGTCACCCCGATCGCGGCGCTGATCAGCGTGCTGGCCGAGGCGGCCAGGATCGCCAGCGCCGCGACGTCACGCATCCGGTCGATCGCCGGGCGAAACCGGGCCCTGCGCAGCATCCAGGTTCCGGCGAGCGCCTCCAGGGTGTTCCCCGCCGTGATTCCGACGACGCTCGCAATGGGCACGTCCGTGCCGACGTTCGCCAGGAACGCTCCGAGGGCGACGCCGGGCCAGAGCCGAAGCCCGAAGAGGAAGAGCGCCCCCAGCGACACCCCTGTCGGAGCCCACACCGCCGTCGCGTTCGTCCCCGGCAGCTCCTGGCTCAGGCCGAGCGTCGCGACCGCCCAGTACACGAGCGCGAGCAGCGCAACGCCAAGAATCGGCCCCATCCGCCCGCGGATGTGCCCCACACGCGCCACCAGGCCCGAGTTTACTGGGTCATCCAGACCGAATGGCGATCTGCGCCCGCGCGATTGATTGACGGTCTCGGCCCTGCGTGGTTCAATCTGGAGCCGTGCGGGTGGAAGCGCGCTCGGTCGCGGACAGATAC
>DASQXS010000081.1:0-11650 GCA_035639615.1 Gaiellales bacterium
ACCGGCGACGCCGGCCGCGTGTGGCGCATCTCGGACGCGCAGTCCGACGCCCCGACCGCCGCCGAGCTCACCGGTTCGCCGGTGGACGTCGAGGAGCTCGCCGCGGTCGACGGCCGCCTCTTCGGCGTGGCCCACGACCCGGCGACCGGCGACGGCGGCGTGTACAAGCTGGATGCGGCGCGGACGGCGCCCGCCGTGACGGCATGGACGCGCATCCCGGGCCCGAACTACTCGAGCTCGGGCACGGTCTGGTACTCGATCGCCGCCCGCGCTGCCGGCGGCACCGAGACGCTCTGGGTGGGCACCGACGCCGGCCCCGTCGTGGCCGGCGCGAGCCAGAGCATCTGGAAGGGGACGTCGGACGACGGCTTTGCCACCTCGACGTGGACGCCGGAGGCGACCGGCCCGGGCTCCGTATCCCAGAACGTCGCGGGCACCGTGACGCCGTGGTGGCTCCTTCGCACCCAGGCTGCCTACGAGCCGTACGGCTCCGGCTACACCGCCTCCGACATCACCATCGATCCGGCGGATCCGACCCGCGTCTTCGTGGCCGGACGGAGCGGGATCTGGCGCACCACGGACGGCGGCCAGAGCTGGGCGCCCGACGTGGAGGGGCTCTCGGTCACGGTGGGCCAGCAGATCCTCACCGACCCGAACCTGCCCGGCGGCGTCTTCTGGGGCGACACCGACTACCGCCTCTTCTGGTCGACCGACCACATGCAGACGATCACCCAGGCGGCGACACCGACATCCGGGGTCACCGTGGCACACGCCCTGACCGTCGACCCGACCGGCGGCCGCACCGCCCTCTACGCCGACTTCAACGCCCGCCAGGCGCCGTGGAACGGCCAGATCTGGGGCTCGGCCGATCCCACGTCGGCGGCCGGGAGCACGTGGACGGAGTGGATGACGCCCTCGCAGTCCGGCGGCCACCAGGTGATGGCGGTCCAGCTGCTGCGCGCCCCGTCGGGCGACCGCATCCTGCTCGCCGCTCTCGGCGGCGGCGGCGTCCTCGAGCGCGACCTCGACCAGGCCGGATCGACCTGGACGAAGGTGTCGCCGTCCGGGCTGATGGCCGGCTCGGAGGGCTCGTTCCACGCCTGGTTTGCGACCGCCGGCGTCACCTCCCAGATCGTCTACCTGTACGACCGCGACTCGGGCCTTTGGCGAAGCTCCAACCAGGGCCAGAGCTGGACGAAGATCTACGGCAACGGCGGCACCGACGCCGAGGGCACCGGCTTCGTCGCCCTCGACCCGGCCAACCCGCACAGGGCGATCGTCTCGGACGCCACCGGCATCTACCTCCTCACCAACGCCGACACGTCCACCGGGCCGGCCGCGACGACCGCGCAGGAGATCTCCTCCGCCGCGATCGCCGATCCCGGCCCGATCGCGGTGGCAAACGGCCGGCTGTACGCCGTCTCGGCGGCCGACCAGTCCCACGCGCCGGCGTTCTTCCAGGTCGCGCTTGCGGCCCTGAACGGCACCTCCACGCCGTGGCAGACGGATATGAACGACGCCCGGTTCGCGGCGGACGCGAATAGCGCGCCCGTCTCGCTCGCCGTCGACGGCGACGGCACCCTCTATCTCTCCATGCGCGAGAACGGCGTCTACGTGCACGACCCCGGCCCGTCTCTCACGGGGTGCGCCGCGGGAACCGTCACGGTGCGCGCGACGGCATACGACCAGGACGGAATCGCCGGGATGCAGGTGCGGGTGAACGGCGGCGCCTGGGAGGACATGGCGCTTGCGGGAGGCGTGTACTCCGCCCCGGTCTCGGTCAGCAGCCAGACGAGCCAGATCGAGGTGCGCGCGATCGACGCGAACGCCGCGGGACAGGCGACGACGGTGTCCGACACCGTCGCCGTCAGCTCGTAGCACGGCCTGCCCGGAAGATCCTCGCCGGGCAACGCGTCTCGTCCGAGCGGCTTCTGCACCCAACTAACAACACCGGGCGGGCACGAGTGCGGAACGGGCCCGGCCGTGTCTGAGCACAGCGCCGGGATCGCCGCGGCCGGGGATCAGGCGGCGTGCGACCCGGGCACCGGCGCGAACGTCGCGGCGAATCCGGCTGCCCGAGCCAGGCGCGCCTGCGCCGTCCGGCAACGCTGGCAGCTGCGCAGGTGCTCGAGCTGGTCCTTCGGCAGGGACACGGCGTCGACAAGACGGCGGCGCACATCCGCGCACTCGCTCGACGGGTTCTCATGCTCGGCGACGAGGGCGGTGCGGGCCCGCGAGAGGAGCGACTCGACCGCGGACGGCGTCGTCTCGAGGAGCACTGCGATCTCGCGCTGGGAGAGCCCGCTCCAGTGCCGGAGGACGAACGCGTGATGCTGCTTCTCCGGGAGCGTCCACAGCATCGACCGAACTGCGGCCAGCTCGGACGCCTCGTCGGTGTCCGCGGCCGGGGCCGACCACTCCGGGACGAGGCCGTCGACCGGCACCTCCCGCCGGTCGCGGACCACGTCGTACGAACGGTGCCGAACGGCGGTCATGAGCCACGCCTTCGGGTTCACGAAGTCGCGACCGGACTCGAGGTGGCGATGGGCCTGTAGGAACGCCTGCTGGACGACCTCCTCTGCATCCTCGCGCCGGCCGGTCAGATGCAGTGCGAACCGGAACGCATCGGCGGCATGCTCGCGGTAGAGCGCGGTCAGCACGCTATCCGTCCGTCTCGCGGAGAGGCTCACCACCGTGGCACCCATGTGGTCTATGTCGGCAGCCGCTGCGGACTGGACGAGGCCGAACCGGCCGGATCCGTCACCCCGTCGGGGGATTTTTCGGCGAGGACCGCAGGAACTGCTCGATTTCCAGGTCTATTTCACCGGGGTCGTGCATCACATGGGTCAATCAGCACGCTTTGCACAGGCCGGACGGACCGGCTGCCGACATGCCCGCCAGGCGGGTCAGGCACTGCCGCTGATCGTGGTCTTCATGATGTCGGTCATCGGCATGGCTGGCCTGGCGATCGACGTGTCGAGCTGGTACCTCTCGAAGCGCCGCGTCCAGGCCGCCGCCGACGCCGCCGCGCTTGCGGGCGCGTCCCAGCTTCCGTCCGGTTGGGGGGCGGCCCAGTCCGCCGCCTCGGCCGAGTACACCAAGAACGGCACGGCCAGCGACAGCGTCACGATCACGAACTCGACGAATCTGACCGCGGGTGACTCGGTGAGCGTCCGCGCGACCCGGACGGCACCCACATACTTCACCCGGATCTTCGGCTACACGGGCGTCTCGGTCACGGCGTCGGCCCGGGCGACGGTGGAGTCCTTCACGACCGTCCGCTCGAACCTGGACATCATGCCCTGGGGCGTGATGAAGGGGACGTACACGCCCGGGCAGACCTACTCGATCTATACGGACAACAGCTCGTCCAACAACGGCGCCCTCTCGCTCCCCTACGTCAACAACGCCAACTGCCCCGTGCCCAACGGCGCCGATCCGTACCGCGACGAGATCGACGGCGTGCTCAACTCGTGCCCCGTGTCGGTGGGCGAGCAGATCGACGTCAAGCCGGGAAACAACGCCGGCCCGACCCGGCAGGGCATCGACAACCGCATCACGACCTGGAAGAGCCTCGACCAGATCGTCTCGATCGGGGCGAACGGCCAGGCTACGGTCCTCGACTCGTCGAGCAAGCAGCTCGTCCTGATCCCGATCGTCGAGGACCCCGACGGCGGAACCGACTGGCTGAACGGCTCCGGATGGATACGGGTGGTCGGGTTCGCCTGGTTCGTCATCACCGGCCCGCCGGGGTACACGAACAACGGGAAGACCGTCACCGGCGTGTTCGTCGGGCTCGAGGACTCCACCACCGTCGGCGACTCGACCGGCGCCTGGGATCAGGGTCACAACACCGACTACACCGTCACCCTGACGGCCTGACGGCCTGACGGCGGGCGGGCGCGGCCCGCCCCTGCTAGCGTCAGCCGCGCCGTGCGCAAGGGCTCGCCCCACACCGGGTACCGCTCGTTCGACTACCTGCGGGCGGGCGTCGACTATCGCGCGTTCGACCTCGCCACCGACCTCGACCGGGTGGAGCCCGAGCCGGTGGCGCTCGACGCCGAGCAGGAGCGGCGGTTCGACCGGCTCCTGGCCGGCACGATCTGCGTGTCGCTTCACGACCACATGGAGGTGAACCCGCTCGACCCGAGCGACACCGAGACGTGGATCCGGGAGGGCCGGGTCGCCACCGGGTATGCCGGGCTCGCCCGGAGCGGGCTCGATGCCGCCTTCGAGAACTTCGAGGACGGCGTCGCCACCATCACCTCCAAGATGGGCTGGAAGTGGACCGACGTGATCCACGACATGGGGATGCGGTTCTGCGACTGGGCCCACCAGGGATACGCGTTCCGGGGTGAGCGGCCGGCGGACGTCCGCCGCGCCCACGAGGAGGGCCGGATCGCGCTCGTGCCGTCGCTCGAGTCGGCAACGCCGATCGAGAACGAGCTCGACCGGATCGACGTCCTCTACGGGCTCGGCGTGCGCATGCTCGGCATCGCGTACTCCGAGTCGAACGCGCTCGGGTCGGGCTGCCGCGAGCGGTCGGACGCCGGCCTCACCGAGTTCGGGCAGCGGGCGGTGCGACGCATGAACGCGCTCGGGATGATCATCGACGTGTCGCACTCGGGCGACCGCACGTCGCTCGAGACGATCGCCGAGAGCACCGCCCCTGTCGTCATCTCGCACTCCGGCGCCCGCGCGCTCTGGCCGATCTCGAAGTGCAAGCCGGACGAGGTCATCCGTGCCTGCGCCGAGCGCGGCGGCGTGATAGGGATCGAGGCCGCGCCCGGCACGACCATGCGAAAGGGCGGCACCGAGCACACCCTCGACGACGTCATGGCCCACTTCGAGCACTGCGTCGACCTCGTCGGGATCGACCATGTCAGCTTCGGCCCCGACACGTTCTTCGGCGACCACTCCGCCTCCTACGAGATCTTCACCGACCTCCTGGCGTCAGGCTCGGAGCCGGAGGACGAGGTACGCGTCCCGCACGTCCGCGGCCTCGAGAACCCGGGCGACTTCCCCAACATCCTCCGCTGGCTCGTGGCGCACGGCTACTCCGACGACGAGATCGAGAAGGCGGCGGGCGGGAATACGCTGCGGGTCTGGGAGGCGTGTGCATAAACGGAGTCAGACTCCTTTGATGCATGGGCTGGACCGGCAGCCGGGTGTTTTATGCATGAGCCCGCTCTTGCCTCACTCCGGCTGTGAATCAAAGGAGTCTGACTCCGTTTATGCACCTGGAACGCCGAAGCCCGGCGCCGAGGCCGGGTCGAGCGCGCGGGTGACGTAGTCCGAGATCTGCGGCTGCCACAGCTCCCAGAGCTCGGTCAGGCGGCCGACCGGGTCGTCGTCCCAGTCGACGCGCAGGTCGGCGACGGGCCAGTCGACCCGGTCGTAGACGAGCAGACCGGATGAGCGCACCGGCCCCTCCTCGCCGCCCGCCTCGAGTCCGGCGCGCAGCGCGGCGCAGAGCCGCGTCCCGAGGTGATCGCCGGGGGCGGCTTCGAACGCCGCCGCCATCGCCGCCGGCACGCCCTCGTCCGCGAGCAGGTTCCCGGCCGCGACGCACGCCTCGCCGACGACGTCGGCGTGCCGCCCCAGCGTCCGCTCGCCGGAGACGACGAAGCCCGGCCCGTCCGCCCCGAGCGCGGCGATCTGGCGCCACTCGATGGCGTCCTCGCCGAGGACGCTCGCGACTGCGTCGGCCGCCGACCACCCGCCGGCGAGCGCGTTCACCATCGTCGCCCCCAGGCGCGGATCGGTGACGTTCTGGGTCGCGGCGACGCCCGCCCCGGCCCGGCCCCAGATGCAGCGCGCCGCCACGGCCGGGCTGGACGACGACACGACCGCCCCGAGCATCCCAGTGCGCTCGCAGCGGCCGAGGAGCGAGAACGTCACTCCCGGCCCTCCGGGATGACCGCGACGACGTCCACCTCGACCAGCCACTCCGGCCGCGCCAGCGCCGACACGACGACCCCGGTGAAGACGGGGTGGACGCCGCGCAGCCACCGGCCCACCACCTGGTAGACGGGCTCCCGGTGGCGGATGTCGGTCAGGTAGATCGTCGCCTTGCAGACGTCCTCGAGCCGGGCGCCGCACTCGTCGAGCAGGAGCGCCACGTTCGACATCGCCTTCTCCGCCTGGCCGGCCGGGTCGCCGATCGCCACTGACGCGCCCGTGTCCAGATCCTGGCCCACCTGCCCGCGCAGGTAGATGGTGCTCCCAGCGACCACTGCCTGGGCGAGGTCGTTGTCGAGCCGCTGCTCCGGGTACGTATCGCGGGTGTTGAACGGCCGAATCCGGCGATGGCTCATACCGGCACCCGCTCCGACAGCCCGGCCGCGCGGCGGACGACGTCCAGCGGGCCGGCGAAGTCGAAGTTGCGGTAGACAGCGCCCAGGTGGGCGAACGGCGGCGACTGGGCGAAGAGCTGGAACGTGAGCCGGTGCCCGGCGTAGTCCGAGTTCAGGAGGTCGCGGGCGAAGGCGAGCAGGCGGCGCCGGTCCTCGGCCGTCCATTCGTCGTTGACCGTGTAGAACTTCTCCATCCACGGCCCGGTCTCCGGATGCGCGAACATGGCGCGGTCCGGGGTCACGCAGATCTGGCCGCCGCACAGCTCGCGGGCGATGTGCATCATCGCCGGAAGCTGCGAGCAGGCCAGCACCCGGCCGGTGTAGAGGAGCGACTGGTTCGGCATGAGCAGGCCCGCCGGGGACGGCTGGGCGAGCGCGATCGCTGCCGTCAGATGCGCGTTGATCCCCTCGCGGTAGCAGGCCAGGGCGGCCAGCTTCTCCTGCACCGCCTGCTGGCGCTCAAGCCCGGTCTGGCGCACGTTGTGGAGGGCGACGCCGACCAGCATGTCGGCGTAGCGCAGGATCCGCTGGACGAACGGGAAGGCGCTGTAGCGGTGCAGCGTGCCGCGGATGAACGCAGCGGCGCGGGTGTGGCGGTAGAAGAGGACGTTCTCCCACGGCACCTCGACGTCGTCGAAGACGATCATGGTGTCGACCTCGTCGAACCGGTTCGAGAGCGGGTAGTCCTCGATCGGGGCCCTGCCGGCGAACCCGGTGCGGCAGAGGTGGCGGAGGCCGGGCGAGCCCATGTCGACCACGCATCCCAGGGCGTAGTCGGAGAGCTCGGCATCGCCCCAGTTGGCGATCGTCGGCTTCACGAATGCCTGGTTGGCGTAGGCCGCCGCGGTCTCGTACTTGGCGCCGCGGATGACGATGCCCGAGTCGGTCTCGCGGACGACGTGGAGGAGCATGTCCGGATCCTGGTCCTGCGGCCGCTTCGACCGGTCGCCCTTGGGGTCGGTGTTCGCCGAGACGTGGAACGGGTCCTCGTGGAGGACGCGCTGCACGTGCCGGCGGATGTTCTCGGCGAACCGGGGATCGACCTCGTTCAGCACGTCCTGGCCGTCGTAGAGCGACCACATCTCGCCCACCGTCTCGTCGCCGACCCGGGTGACGACGCCGCCCATCTCGTCCATCACCGCATCGACGGCCGCCCGCTTGTCCCGCCAGTCCTCCCGGGTTCGGGGAAGGCGGAGGGCGATCGCACACGTCTCCCCGTCCTCCTCGTAGGTGAGGACGTCGCGGTGCTCGTCCTCGTGGGCCATGTCGTAGATGCGGGCGCGGATGTCGACGAGCGGGCGGAACGCGGGATGCGTCGTGACGTCCTCGACGCGCTCGCCGGCGATCCACACCTCGCGCCCGTCGCGCAACGACTCGCGATACTCCTCGCCGGTTCGGATCATGTCGGGCTCCTGGGTGGGTCGGTGGCGGACCCGCAGTATGCACGGCGCGGCACCGCCGCGAGCGCCGACCTAGGTCTGGCTCCGCAATTGCGTGCCTGACCCCGCAATTGCGCGGAGGTCGGCGAGGAGCCGGTCGATGCGCTCCGGGCCCAGCTGGGCGCGGACACGGCGCTGGGCCGCCTTCCAGAGCGGCTTCGCCTCGGCGAAGCGCCGCTCCCCCGCCGGCGTCAGCCGCACGAGCCGGGCGCGGCGGTCGGCGCCGACCGAGACGGTGACCAGGCCGCGGCGCTCGAGCGGGCGCAGGTCGCGGGCCAGCGTCGTTCTCTCCATGGCCAGGCGGGCCGCCAGGCGCGAGACGGTGGACGGGCCCTCCTCGACGAGCCGGGCCAGAATGGAGAACTGGTTCGTGCGCAGGCCGGACGGCTCGAGCGCGCGGTCGTAGGCGCGGGTGAGCGTCCGCGCCGCCATGCGGGCCGTGGCGCACACGCACACCACCTCTGCCGGGTCGACGGCCATGATACGAGTATATACACCTATTTGGGTAGCATCGGCCCGTGACCGCCGAGAGCCGCCCGCTGGCCGCACGCATCCTCGTTCCCGGCCGGATCCACTACGGCTGGGCGATGGCCGCGGTCACGCTCGTCGTCCTCGTGATGAGCGCCGGCTTCCGCTCGACGGCGGGCGTCCTGATCGTCCCGCTGGAGCACGAGTTCGGATGGAGCCCGGCGACGGTCTCCTCGGCCGTCTCCATCAACCTGATCATGTTCGGCCTTGGCGCCCCGTTCGCGGCGGCGCTCCACGACCGCTTCGGCGTGCGCCGCGTGACGGTGACCGCGCTGCTCGTGGTCGCGGCCGCGTCGGCCGCGACGACGCTCATCTCGGCGCCGTGGCAGCTGCGTGTCCTGTGGGGCCTCGTCATCGGCTCGGCCACCGGTGCGATCTCGATCCCGCTCGCCGCGATCGTCGGCAACCGCTGGTTCGTGCGCCGGCGCGGGCTCGTGACTGGCGTCATGACGGCCGCCAACGCCACCGGCCAGCTCATCTTCCTCCCCCTCCTGGCCGCGATCGTGACCGCTGCGGGCTGGCGATGGGCATCGGCGACCGTGGCGGTCGTGGCGCTCACCCTCGTCGTCCCGCTCGCCGCGCTCGTCATGCGAGACCGCCCCGCTGATCTCGGCCTCGCGCCGTACGGCGCCGAGGCGCTGGAGTCGGCGCCCGAACGCGCGTCCGGCCCGGTCAGGACGGCGCTCGCCGGCCTCGCCGAGGGTGCCCGCTCGGGGACGTTCTGGCTCCTCGCCGGGTCGTTCTTCGTCTGCGGCGCCTCGACGAACGGCCTGATCGGGACGCACCTCATCCCGGCCGCCGCCGACCACGGCGTCTCCGAGGTGACCGCGGCCTCCTACCTTGCCGCGATCGGCGTCTTCGACATCATCGGCACCACCTTCTCGGGGTGGCTGACGGACCGCTACGACCCGCGCGCCCTGCTCTTCTCGTACTACGGCCTGCGCGGGCTCTCGCTCCTCGGCCTGCACTCGGTGCTGGGCTCGCCCAGCCTGGGGCTGCTGGCCTTCATCGTCTTCTACGGGCTCGACTGGGTGGCGACGGTGCCGCCCACCGTCGCGCTGACGGCGGACGCCTTCGGCCGCGAGCGGGTGGGGGTGCTCTTCGGGTGGATCTTCGCCGCGCATCAGTTCGGGGCCGCGTTCGCCGCCTACGGCGCGGGCGCGATCCGGACGGACGCCGGCAGCTACCACTGGGCGTTTCTGATCTCCGGCGCGATGTGCATGGGCGCCTCGTTCGCGGTCACACGCATCCGCACGCGACGAGCGCAGCCCGCGACCGCGCCCGTCTGACGCGTACCATCGGTTCGTGGACGACCGCGACGGCCGCCGCTGCCTCGACCCCATCCGGGCCGGGATCGATGCCCTCTGCGAGGCCGCCACCGCCGAGGTGCGCGCCCGCGCCGATGCCCTCTGGGCCGAGTACGAGCGCGAGCGGAGCCCGGCGAAGCTGGCCGCCTGGTTCGTCCCCCGCTGCTGGCGCGAGATCGACTACGTCTTCATGCTCGGCGAGGAGCTGCGCCGGTACGGGTTCCGGTTCGAGCGCAGGCACATGACCGCCCTCAGCCGCCAGCTCCACGACGAGGCCGAGCACTACGAGGCGGTCGGCCGCATCATCGAGCACCTCGGCGGCGAGGTGCCGACCGCGCCGCCGCCCTCGGCGGAGCGCTGGAGCGGGTTCCTGTGGGAGAGCCTCGACCGCCACCACCTGGGCGCCATCGCCGCGTGGAACATGAGCGAGACGGCCGCGACCGGCACGCTCGAGGGGATCGTCGAGGCGGGCCGCCGCTACGACCTTCCCGAGGTGGCGCGGAGCTACGAGAAGATCATCCGCGACGAGAAGTTCCACGTCGGCCTCGGGCGCCTGCTCCTGGAGCGCTATGCCGCCGAGCCCGAGGATCTCGACGAGGTGCGCCGGGCCATGGCCGGCATGGCGGCGATCGTGGTCGAGAGCCACGTCGCCCTCGACCTGCCGCTGTGAGGCTCTGTGGAGGAAATCGGTCGGAACCAGGGAGCGGCCGCGTGTTGCCTTCATCCCGCTGCTGGTATTCAGCGTCGGATGCTTTGGCTCATCTCCAGGCGGCGGGTCGGCGTCACAGCATGGCGCGGCGCCGTTCACGACCGCGGACGGCATCGAAGACGGCCCCGGAGCGGCCTCTGGGGCGACACTTCGCGCTCGTCGTGACGCTGCGCAACCGCTCCGCGTCCGCGGTGACCATCACCGGGGTGGGCGCCCCGGAACCGGCGCCGCGCATCATCCGCCGTATCGCCGTACAGCTGCGGCTCGCGCCGCCTCCGCCGAGCGGAGGCCTCATCGCCGCCCCGAACCTCCGGGGGTGGAGCGCGGCGCCGCCGGTGCCCGTGGCGATCCCGCCGGGGAGAAGCGCGGTGGTGCAATCGAACTTCCTGATGGGACGCTGCGACGAGCTCGGGCCACATCAAGCCTTGACCCTCAACCGCGCGATCGTTGTCTCCTACCGCGCAGGCCGGCACGCCGGCCGCCAGAAGATGGCGCAAGAGGGCGCGCGGATCATCCTCACGCGTCGGCCGACGATCCGGCGGTGCTCACCTCCCGACGGAGCCTCCAGGCTCCTGGCATACGACATCACCTGTACCGTTGCCGAGCGCGCAGCGGTCGGGTGCCATCGATTGCCCCAGGGGACATCGGGGACGTGCACGGCGGCGTCCAGCGACTGGGACTGCACATTCACGGACGCATCGAACGCGCACGAGCGCTGCTGGCTAGCGTCGAAACGACAGTCGCTCGACGTGCGCTGGAGCTGAAAGCCTGAGCTCAGGCCGGGCCGGCCGCGAGAGCGGCCGTGAGCGTCGAGACAACCGCCCGGGCCGCCTCTGGCGCGGCGGCATCGTCCACCACCCTCGCCATCTGCCCGTCCCGGCGAAGGACGCCGAAGCCGTGCACGGTCGACCAGCACAGGAGCGCGAGCATGTCCGGGTCGCTGCCGGCGCCCCAGCCCTCGGCCGTGGCCGCGGCGATGGCGTCGACAAGCATGCCGAACGCCGTGTCCGCCGCCTCGCGCAGGCCTGGGTCGTCCTGCTTGCACAGCCCCGACCGGAAGATCAGGTCGAAGACCACCGGCTCGCGCTCGGCGAAGTCGACGTACGCCAGACCCTCCCGGCGCAGCCGCTCGACGGCGCTCGCGTCCGGCCCGGCCGCCTCCATCGCCTCCCGAAGCGCGCGGGCGAGCTCGAGGAAGCCCTGCCGGGCGAGCTCCGTGAAGAGGCCCCCGCGGTCGCCGAAGTGGTGCGCTGGGGCGGCGTGTGACACTCCGGCGCGGCGGGCGATCGACCGCAGGCTGACGCCGCCGAC
>DASQXS010000082.1:0-2883 GCA_035639615.1 Gaiellales bacterium
GGCGGGCGATCGTGCGCCTGGCGACGCCCGCCTCTGGCCGGGTGACGCTCGACGGGGTGGACGCCTCGCGCGTGCGCGGCCGCGAGCTGAAGGCGTATCAGAGGAGCGTGCAGATCGTGTTCCAGGACCCCGACTCGACCCTCGACCCGCGCATGCGGGTCGGCCCTGCGATCACCGAGGCGCTGCGCGCACACGGCAGGGTCGACCGCGCCGGCGCCAATGCGCGGGTGATCGAGCTTCTGCACCAGGTCGGGCTCGAGGAGGAGCATGCCGGGCGCCTGCCCCACCAGCTCTCCGGCGGCCAGCGCCAGCGGGTCGCGATCGCGCGGGCGCTCGCGGTCGAGCCGCGCCTGCTCGTCCTCGACGAGCCGACCAGTGCGCTGGACGTGACGGTGCAGGCGCGTGTGCTGAAGCTGATCGCGCGGCTCCGCGAGGAGCGCGCGCTCACGTATCTCTTGATCTCGCACAACCTGGCGGTGGTCGAGCAGCTGTGCGAGCAGGTCGCCGTCCTCTACCTCGGCCAGGTGGTCGAGCAGGGCGAGGCCGTGCGGGTGCTGACGCGGCCGGTCCATCCCTACACACGGGCGCTGCGGGCGGCGGTGCCGGAGCTCTCAGAGGAGCTGCCGCGGCCCGAGACGAGGCGCGCCGACCCGCCCGACCCGGCCGACCCACCGCCCGGCTGCCGCTTCCACCCGCGCTGCCCACTCGCGGTCGACCGCTGCCGGACGGAGCGGCCGCTGCTGCGGGAGGTCGGAGGACGCCTCACCGCCTGCCACCGCGCCGAGGTGTCCCTGGCCTCCGCCGACCTGTGGGCGCACGCAATTCCGGGGTCAGGCACGCAATTGCGGTGCCAGACCGGTCCGCCGAGCCCTCCCGTCTCGTGACGCGTGCGAGCGCACGAGCTATCGCTTGCGCTCGGCCGCGTCGGCCGCCTCTGCCAGGCGTCGAAGCGTGGCGAAGAACTGGTGCGACTGGCCCTTGAAGAGCCCGTTCGCCGTCAACGCTTCGAGAGCCCTCCTGGCTGCGCCGCGGGTCTCGGTCGGGCGGATGATCGAGCAGACCGGGAACCGGCGGCGAAGGAAGATCGTCGGCTCGGGCATGATCAGGTTGGTCTGAAACAGCTGCCCGTCGAAGGGTGGCGCATTCAGATCGGGAAACACCAGCCCGTTCGTCGGATCGGTGAGCGGCGGAGCGTTGCCGGCCTTGTCCTGCCACGTCTGAAAATGCATGGTCTCGGTCGGCCCGATGCTGAGCAGGATCCGCAGGACCTCGGGGCTCGAGACGCGTTGCGCAAGTGACGGGTAGAGGCTTGTGCCGCCCTGCTCGATGAACGCGAAGTGAAAGCCGGCCGTGTTCGCGATCGCCTGGAGGTGGTTCTTCGGGTGCAGGTCGGCGTCGGATCGGGGGATCGCCGGAAACTCGCCCTTGCTGAGGCCGGGCACCGCCTGAGGGAGGCGTTCGCCGAAGTCGGGGTTCTTCGTCGGACTTCGGTAGCGCGTCCACCAGCTCGTGTCGACCGTCAGCTGCATCAGGTTGGTGAGCCTTCCGATCCGCCGGGCGCCGGTCGCCCGGCTGCTCGGCAGTGTGCGGAAACGATCGAGGCTCACCGGCGGTGCGCCCTTCGACCGGAGATAGGCGTTGATGAACGTGAAATGCGTGAACTCGTCCTCGGTGTTGTCATGGATGTATTGCGCCATGTCCTCGTCGAGCACGGCCAGCGCCTCGGTGTACGCCGGATTCCCGGTGCCGCCTGGGACTTCGTGGTCCTGAATACCGCCGAGCTCGTTGTACTGCTGCCACGCATCCGTCTCGAGGATCTCGAGGGCCGCGAGGAAGCGAAGGATCGCGGCGTCCCCGGCGCCGAGATCCGCCTGCTCCGCCTGCGCGAGGCCCGCGTCCGCTTCTCCCAGCAGTCCCATTGCCCCGACACCAGCGGCGGCGCCCGTGAGCAAGAACGATCGGCGGCTGGTGCCCGTTTCCGCCTGTCCCGCTGTATGGCCCATGATCTCCTCCCTCCGGCGACGACACGTCCGCCCGGAGTACGTCAGTCCGCTGGAGGTGGTTTCGCCGTCGCCGGAGGGACGTGATGCAGCACACGTAGAGGCGCTCTGGTGACACCGCTTACGTCGCATGGTTTGTCCTGAGCGACAACCCGGGAACCACTCAGAACATGACCATGCACACCCCAACAGAGCCGTCACGATGGCGGCGCCCGATCGTTCCGATCGGGGTGATCATCGCGATCGTCGCGATCGTCGTGATCGTGTACCTCCTGGCCTCCGGTGGTGGCGGGGGCGGAGGCGGAGGATACTAGCTTCCCCGGCGCCGCCGCGGCGAAGCGCGGCGGCGCCCGTCAGGTCCCGCTGACGCGGTCGGCGATCCGGAGCCGTCGGACCGCGGTCGCACACGTCAGAACGAGCAGCGCCGCGGCGTACGCAACCGCCGTCTCGACGGCGTGGGGGGTGGAGATGGAATCGCCGAGCGATCCCTCGAGCAGCCGGCGCGGCCCCCAGAACGGGAGCAGCTCACCCAGCCGCGCTGCCTGGTCGAGGGTGAGCTGGATGCCGACCACCCCGATCATCACGAGGACGGCCTCGAGCTCGCCAGGCGAGAGCCCGCCGAGCACTAGCCCGAACGGGACGGCGACGACGGCCACCATCATGACGCCTGCCACCAGCAAGCCCGCGTCCGGCGGGTCGGACCGTGCGATCATCACGGCCGAGAAGCCGAGCGCGACCGCGGCGCCGTAGGCCTCGAGGACGAGCAGGCGGGCGAGCAGCAGCTCCGTCGGCCGGTAGCCCATCAGCACGAGACGCTGGTCGACCGCGCGCGAGGCGATGCTGGCGAAGATGGGCGCTCCCACCAGGGAGAAGGCGAGCGCGA
>DASQXS010000083.1:0-11667 GCA_035639615.1 Gaiellales bacterium
GGGGACGAGCCGATAGTGGACCCACGTCCCGCGCTTCCGCGCGACCTCGATCAGGCCGGCCTCGCGCAGCACGCGCAGGTGATGTGAGACCGTCGGCTGCGAAAGACCGAGACGGAACTCGCAGACACAGACGTCGTCAGCACCTGCGAGACGGTTCACGATCGCCACACGGGCCGGATCGGCGAGCGCCTTGAAGAGCTCCGCCGTCGCCGTCGCCTCGTCGTTGCTCAGAAGCGGCGCCGAGAGCGGGGCGCAGCAGGCGATCGCCGCCTCGGACGCGGCCATCAGAACCGGCCGCCGAGACGCAGCGCCGGCGGCTTCCTCTTCCGCAACCAACTCAGCATCAGCGGCTCCTCAAATCGACAGATATCAATATATCGACGTCTGTCGATTTGTCAAGCGGCGGGCCCACCCCAGGCGCGCACCGTCTCGGCCACGCTCTCCTCCTCGAGCTCGAGGGGCGCGAGCAGGTGCGCGGCCAATGCCTCGAGCACCGAGACGAATCGAGCGCGTGCCGCCGGCGTGCCGTCCGCGCCGAGCGCCTCCGCTGCCGCCTCGACCTCGTCCAGCTGCGCGGAGACGATCCGGTGATCGGCCTGGAGCCGGTCGATCATCGGCCCCAGCGCGGGATTCGTGCGGCGAAGCTCCGGGAAGAGGGCCATGTCTTCGAGCCGGTGGTGGCCGTGCACGAACCGGCAGTAGTGCAGGCAGTGCACCTTGAGCTGCCACAGCGGGCCGTTCGTCTCGAGGGCGCGGATCTCCGCCCGCACCTCCTCTGCCGGAAGCCCGTCCGCCACATCAACCGCCAGCCGCTCCACCGTCGCAAGGTCGCGGCGGAGGAGGCCGTGCACCCAGAGCAGCTCCTGGTAGAGCGCCTCGCCGGCCGCCGTGGGGCGCAGCCCCTCTTTCACGCAGCGGCGAGCGCCTGCTCGAAGACGCGGTCGCGGCGCAGCCGGCTGAGCTCGCCGGCGACGAGGGTCGCCCGCTTCGGGGTCGGGAGGACGACGGTGTGCTCCGGAAGCGCCGGGCCGACCGCCGTTCCGACCTCGCTCCGGCGAGCACGCTCGACCCGGAAGACATCGTTGCCGCTCATGAGCGCCACCCGCTCGAGCCGGTGCGGCCGCCCGGAGCGCTCGAGGGCCAGCTCGGTGCCCAGGCGCGAGCGCAGCCATCCGGCCATGAGCCTGGCGTCGTTCTCCGGGCCGCGCACGTCGACCGCCCGGAGGCGGCCGAGCGCGGCCGCGCCGGCGCGGCCGTCGAAGAGCGCGGCCACGGCGTCCCGCCACGGCAGGAGCGCCGCCCACGCCAGATCGGTCAGTGACGGCGAGAGGGACATGGCTCCGGCGACGCCGTCCATGCCGCACTCGCCGGAGTCGAGGATGAGCCGGTTGGCGAGGTCGGCGATGTCGCCGACGAGGCTGCGCGGCTCGAGCGGCCCCTGCCACCACACGAACACCGGCAGGTCGGGGACGAGCAGGGCCATCACCGCGCTTGGCAGCGCCTCCGGCTCGGCCTCGACCATCACCCGCTCGGAGCACACCTGGCGATCGGCCGACCCGATCCAGCACGAGGTGGCCACGGTCGCGCGGAGCCCGCCGCCCGCCGGCGTCGTCACGATCGCCCGGAGCGGATGCGACGGTCCAATGTGCTCGAGGGCGTCGAGCGCGGTCGCGACCTGATCCGGGCCGGGCGCGTGGACGACGAGGTTGAGCGTGATCGCGCGGACGCTCCCCACCCGGTCGCCGCTGCGTGAGGCTCGCAGCATCGCCTCGACGCCGGCGAGGTCGGTCGCCTCGACCGCGGCGCTCATGGCCTCCGCCACCGACGGCCGTCCCGGGCGATGAGCTCGTCCGCCAGGTCCGGGCCCCACGAGCCCGCCTCGTAGACCTGCGGCGAGCCCTTGCGCCACAGGTCGAGCAGGGGATCGACCAGCTCCCACGACCGCTCGACGCCGTCCTGGCGGGTGAAGAGCGTGCCGTCGCCGCGGATCGCGTCCAGGATCAGCGTCTCGTAGGCCTCGGGCACCTCGGCCAGAAACGACGAGCCATACAGGAAGTCCATGTTGACCGTACGCAGGGCTAGCGTCGGCGTCGGCGCCTTCGCGCCGAAACGGAGCGAGATGCCCTCGTCCGGCTGGATCCGGAGGACGAGCGAGTTCGCCTCCAGTTGCTCAACGGCGTCGCTTGGGAAGGGGAGGTGCGGGGGCCGCTTGAACTGCACCGCGACCTCGGTGACACGCTTCGCCAGCCGCTTGCCGGCGCGAATGTAGAACGGCGTCCCCGCCCAGCGCCAGTTGTCGATCTCGAGCTTGGCGGCGATGAAGGTCGGCGTGGTCGAGTCGGGCGGGACGTTGGGCTCCTCGATGTAGGCGGCCGCCTCCTCGCCCGCCACGTACCCCTGGCCGTACTGGCCGCGGACGGCATTCTCGAGCGTCATCGGCCGGGTCGCCCGCAGAAGCTTCGTCTTCTCGTCCCGGATCGGGTCGGCCGCGAATGCCGCCGGGGGCTCCATCGCCACGAGCGCGTACACCTGGAGCAGATGGTTCTGGACGATGTCGCGCACCACGCCGGTCTCCTCGTAGAACGCGGCCCGGTGCTCGACGCCGATCGACTCCCCGACGGTGATCTGGACGTGGTCGACGTGGGTGTTGTTCCAGACGGGCTCGAAGATCGCATTCGCAAACCGGAACGCGAAGATGTTCTGCACCGTCTCCTTCCCCAGATAGTGGTCGATGCGGTAGATCTGCCGCTCGCGGAACGACCGGTGCACAGCCGAGGCCAGCTCCTGGGACGAGCGCAGGTCGTGGCCGAATGGCTTCTCGATCACGACCCGGGCGAACCCGCCCGGCCGATTGAGCTTGGTCGCGCCCATCGCCTGCACGATCACCGGGAAGAAGCTCGCAGGCGTGGAGAGGTAGAAGACCCGGTTATGGTCGGTGCCGTGGGCGGCGTCGATCCGCTCCAGGCGCCGGCCCAGGGCCTCGAAGCCGGGCTCGTCGAAGCTCCCGGCCTGGTAGTGCAGGAGCTCGGCGAACGCCCGCCACAGGTGGTCGTCGACGGGCGTCCGCGAGAACTTCTCCACCGCGCTGCGGGCGAACTCGCGGAAGCCGTCGTCGTCCATCTCGGAGCGGGCGTAGCCGATCACCGCGAACCGGTTGGGCAGGAGCCCGCGCACGGCCAGGTTGTAGATGGCCGGCAGGAGCTTGCGCTGGGACAGGTCGCCCGAAGCGCCGTAGATGACGAAGACCGCCGGCTCGGTCGCCCCGCCCACCCGCAGCCCGATGCGAAGCGGGTTCTCGGCCGGGCGCCTGGCCGTCGTCGCCATCAGGCGGCGCGCTGCGCGTCGATGCTCTGCCGGAGCGTCTCGATCAGCGAGTCGAACGAGTCGGCGAAGGCCTTCACGCCGTCGAGCTCGAGCTGCTTCGTAACGTCTTCCATGGAGACACCGGCGGCCTCGACCTGGGCGATCTCGGCGCGCGCTCCCTCGACGTCGGCGTCAACCGTGCGGGCGATGGTGCCGTGATCCTCGAACGCGGCGATCGTGGTCTCCGGCATCGTGTTCACGCAGTTCGGCCCGATCAACTCGTCGACATAGAGGACGTCCGAGTAGGCCGGATTCTTCGTTCCGGTCGACGCCCATAGCGTCCGCTGCACCTTGGCGCCTTCGTCGGCCAGGCGCCGCCAGCGGTCGCTCGCGGTGATCTCGCCGAACCGCTGGTACGCGAGCTTGGCGTTGGCGATCGCCGCCCGGCCCCGAAGCGGCGAATCCTCGGGCAGGAGCTTGTCGACCGCCGTATCGACCCGCGACACGAAGAAGCTCGCCACGGAGTGGACGTCGGCGATGGGCTGATGGGCCGCCAGGCGCCGCTCGAGCCCGCGGATGTAGGCCATGTGGATGGCCTCGTACTGGGCGAGCGAGAAGAGCAGCGTCACGTTGATGTTGATGCCGGCCGCGATCGACTCCTCGATCGCCGGCACGCCCTCGGCCGTCCCCGGGATCTTGATGTAGATGTTGGGGCGGCCGATTCTGCCGAAGAACTCGGCCGCTGACGCGATTGACGCCTCGGTGTCGTTGGCCATGTGCGGCGGGAGCTCGAACGAGACGAACCCGTCCAGGTGGTCGGAGTCGTCGTAGACATCCCGGATCTGATCGGCGGCCTCGCGGACGTCCTCGATCGCAAGCTCGAAGAAGAGGTCGCCGGGCGACTTGCTCGATCCGGCCATCTCGGCGACCGCCTCGTCGTAGTCGTCCGAGTCGGCTATCGCCTTCTGGAAGATGGTCGGGTTCGAGGTGACGCCGCGGACGCCGGCGTCCACCATTCGCCGGAACTCGCCGGATCGCAGCCAGCCGCGGCGGATGTTGTCGAGCCACGGGCTGGTGCCGGCGGCGGCGAGATCATGCAACTTGGTCATGACAAGGCTCCTTCTCTAGTCTCCTCCGGACGGGAGCGACGTCATCTGCAGGACGCGCTCCGCCTCGGCGGCGACGCGCTCGGCGGTGAAGCCGAGGTTCTCGAGCGCTGTGGCCCCGGGCGCCGACGCGCCGAACCGGTCGAGGCCGATGACGGCGCCGCGCAGGCCCACATAGCGCTCCCATCCCAGGGTCGCGCCCGCCTCCACGCTCACCCGAGCCTCGACCTCGGGCGGGATCACGGACGTGCGATATTCGGCCGGCTGCTCCTCGAAGAGCTCCCAGCTCGGCAGGGACACGACCCGGCTGCGGACGTCCCGGGCCGCGAGGAGCGAGCGCGCCTCGAGCACGACGTGCACTTCCGACCCGGTCGCGATCAGGATCACCTCCGGGTCGTCGTCGGTCTCGAGCACGTAGCCGCCACGGGCCGCGTCGGCGAGCGGGTAGCGGTCGGGGTCGAGCACCGGCAGCGCCTGCCGCGTGAGCACGAGCGCGGTGGGAAGCGTCCGCGCGAGCGCGACGCGCCAGCCGACGGCGGTCTCGTTCGCATCCGCGGGCCGGAAGACGCACATCTCCGGCGTGGCCCTGAGCGTGGCGAGCTGCTCGACCGGCTGGTGGGTTGGCCCGTCCTCGCCCAGCCCGACGGAGTCGTGCGTATACACCCAGATCGAGGGGATGCGCGAGAGCGCCGAGAGCCTGACGGCCGGCTTGGCGTAGTCGAGGAAGTTGAAGAACGTCCCCGCGTACGGCCTGAGGCCGGCCAGCGCGAGCCCGTTCGTGATCGCGCTCATGCCGTGCTCGCGGACGCCGAACCGCAGGTACCGGCCGGTGTGCTCGCCGGGCTGGAAGTCGCTCCAGTCCGACGGCTTTGTGTTGTTCGACGGCGTGAGGTCGGCGGACCCGCCGATCAGCTGCGGCACCTGCGCGGCGACCTGGGCGATGACCTTCCCCGAGGCCGCCCGGGTGGCCATCGGCTTCTCGTCGGCGGAGAAGGGCTCGATCACGAGCTCGTCGATCTGGCCGGCGTGGATCTTGCGCAGCTCGGCCGCGTGCGGGGACGCGTCCAGCGCCCGCTCCCACTCGGCCTGCGACTCGCGGCCGCGCTCGAGCGCCTCCCGGTAGCGGGCGAGCGCCGCGTCGGGGATGACGAAGTAGCGGTCGGGGTCGAAGCCGAGCGCCCGCTTCGTCTCGGCCTGCTGCTCCGGCCCGCGCGCGTCGGAATGGGCTCGGGCGGTGCCGGCGTCGCGCGAGCCGAAGCCGATGATCGTCTTCACCGACACGAACACCGGCGATCCGGTGTGCTGGATCGCCGCGGTGATGGCCGTGTCCAGCTCGTCCATGTCGTTGCCGTCCGAGACGGTGAGAGTGTGCCAGCCGTAGGCGGCGTAGCGGGCGGCCCGGTCCTCGGTGAACGCGAGCTGGGTGTCGCCGTCGATGGTGACGTGGTTGTCGTCGTACAGGAACACCAGGTTGTCGAGCGCCAGATGGCCGGCCAGCGACGAGGCCTCGCCGGAGACGCCCTCCATCAGGTCGCCGTCCGAGACGATGGCGAAGACGCGGAAGCCGGCGACGTCGCCGTACCGGGCGGCCAGGTGCCTGCCGGCGATCGCCATCCCGATGGCGTTGCCGGTGCCCTGCCCGAGCGGGCCGGTGGTGGCCTCGACGCCCGGAGTGAGGTGGTGCTCGGGATGGCCCGGCGTCAGGCTCTCCCACTGCCGGAACCGCTTCAGCTCGTCCAGCGAGAGGTCGTAGCCGGTCAGGTGGAGGAGGGCGTAGAGGAGCATGCACCCGTGGCCCGCCGACAGCACGAACCGGTCGCGGCCCGGCCAGGCGGCGTCGGCCGGGTTGTACCGGAGGTGACGCGTCCAGAGCACGTGCGCCATCGGCGCGGCCCCGAGCGGGAGGCCCGGATGCCCGGATTTGGCCTGCTCGACGGCGTCCACCGCCAGGGTGCGGACGGTGTTCACAGCGAGCTGGTCGATGTCGTCGAACGGCCGCGACAATTGCGCTCTCCTCCGTCTCTTCCCCGGGCGACCGCACGATAGCAACGGCCTGCCTCAACGGAGGCCGTCGGTGCGGAGCCGAGCGGCCGCCCCCGGGATCGTCGCGGAGAGCGCGCGCACCAGGTCAGCCTGGGTGGCGATTCCGTAGGCGTTCGCGGCGACGTACCGGCGAAGCGCGCAGTCCACGAGCGGCGCCGGCCCGAGGGCGTGGAGGGCACGCGCCCCGTCCACGTAGATCCCGAGCTGGTAATACCGGTACGGCTGCCGGTCCCAGTACGTCATCGGCTCGCCGAGCCGGCGGCGCAGCTGCGGCGGGTCGGGGAGACGGTCGAAGTACGTCCAGATCTGGTCGAGGTCGGCCTGGGCGTAGGTGGCAAGGCCCTCGTCGAGGACGGGGTCGCGGGCCTGGTCGTTCCCGACCAGCGCGTAGAACCACTGGTGGGCGACCTCATGGGTGGTATCGCGCACGATCCCGCCCGCGCCGAGAAAGATCATGGTCGGGTACTCGATGCCGGAGCCGGCGAGGCCGGGCAGCACCGCCAGGTGGAGCTCGGGCCAGGGATAGGGGCCGAAGCGCGCCGCCATGGCCTCAAGCGCACCCCTGGCCCGGCCGGCGACGTCGGCGGCGGAGGCCCCCTCGCCCCGCGCGACGGCCGCGACGATTCGCACCGGACCCGGAGCGCGGGCGACGGTCGTCGCCACGTCGAACCGGCCGACTGCGATCGCGAAATCACGCACCGCGTGGGCGGTGAAGCGCCGCCCGCCACGCGGGACGCCCGTGGCGATCACGGATTCGCCTTCCGGCACCCGCACGCGGACGTCGAAGTCGGCCGTCGGCGACGATGACGCCTCGGCCAGGCTCGTGGTCGGCGAATCGGTGTCCCAGCCCACACCGGGCTCCCAGGCCAGGATGGGGAAGAACGACCCCAACCGCACGGTGTCGCCGCTCCGCGAGATCCGGTCGAGCAGCCGGCCCGGCAGGCGCAGGCTGAATCGCATCGCCACGGTAATCCCGCTCCCGACGGCGAGCGGCCGCCGCGGCCGGAGGACGAGCGTGGTCGGATCGGGTCGGGTCACCGTCAGGCGCCGCCCGGGCGACTCGACCGCGGCCACAGTGAGCCGCGCTCCCTCGCGGGCCTGGCGCGGGCCGTTGGGCCACAGCCGGAACACCAGCCGGTCCGTGGCGCGGTCGGGCGTGAAGGCGACCCGGAGCCGGCCGAGGACTGGGCCGCGGCGGCGGATGTGAACGTCCATCCGGTAACGGGGCCTATCGGCCGGCGGCGCCGGATACGGCCGCGCGTGGCATCCGCCCGCCACGGCCCTGGCCGGGCCCGTCGCCGCGCCGCCGCCGTGGCAGGCCGTCAGGGCGAGCGCCAGCGCGAGGCCAGCTCCCGCCCGGCCAGCTCCAGATCGCCCTGCTCGTGGGTCTCGCATCCGCGCCGCCGCAGCTCCTCCGCCGCGACGGGCTCGACGACGCCGCCGACGGCAACACATTGGACGCTCGCGCGCCGGCAGATGTCAGCTACCTCCGAGACCACTTTTCCGGAGAGCGTCTGGGTATCGATCCGGCCCTCCGCCGTGATGCAGAGGCCGGCCCCCACCAGCGCCGCGGCGAGGCCGGCCTCGCCGGCCACGAGAGCGGCGCCCGGGACGGCGGCGGCGCCGAGCGCCATGAGCATGGCGCCGATGCCTCCGCCCGCGCCGGCGCCGGGCCGGGCAGCCGTCGGGAGCGCGAGGCGCGCCAGCCGCGCCTCGAGCTCGACCACCTGAGTTGGCGTCGCACCCTTCTGCGGCCCGAACACCCGGGCGGCGCCGGCCGGCCCGAGGAGCGGGTTTCGTACGTCCAGGGCGGCCACCAGCTCTGTGCCGGCCGGCAGCACTCCGAGCCCGTCTCGCAGCCCGGCCCCGCCGTCAGTCGTCGCCGTTCCGCCGACCCCGACGATCACCCGGCGGGCGCCGTCAGCGACCGCCGCACGGATCAGCTCGCCCGCGCCCAGCGACGTTGCGCCCAGCGGATCCGGCGGCGCGTCCGCGACCCGAAGCGCGCCGCAGGCCTCGGCCACGTCGACGGCGGCCTCGCCGGCTCCGAGCCAGGCGAAGCGGGCATCGCAGGGCCGGCCGAGTGCGTCGTGCACGGCCGCCTCGCGCCACTCGCCTCCGCGGGCGCGAAGGAGCGCCTCCGCCGTCCCCTCGCCACCGTCCGCGAGCGGGATCTGGACGAGCTCGTCGGCCGGCCGGCCGCCCAGCCACCCGGCGCCCAGCGCGGCGGCGGCCGCCGTGGCCGTGTACGTCCCACGCAGCTTGTCGGGAGCGATGACGAGGCGCATGTCGCGGAACTGTTACACGGCCGTGAAGGAGCGGCGCGGCGGCCGGTCGAACATGCGTGGATGGGCGTCAAGCTCCCCCCGGTCCGCCGGCTCACGACCCCCGAACGGCTGTGGCTGCGCTACCTGATCGCCGACCTCGAGGGAGACGTCCCCCGCATGCGCAGGCTCGCCCGCGTGCTCGGGCCGCGCGACGGTCGGTAGCATCCTCGGCATCGCCGCCGGCCCCTACATCTGGCAGCCGACACCCGCGGTGCTCGAGCACGCGCGGGCGACCGCCTTCATGCGCGAGCACGGGATCGGCGACTGGCGCGAGCTGATCCGCCGCAGCCAGGACGACATCGAGTGGTTCTGGGACGCGGCCGTGCGGTTCCTCGGCATCGAGTTCTTCGACCCGTACCACCGCGTGCTCGACACGTCGGCGGGGATCGAGTGGCCGCGCTGGTTCTCGGGCGGCACCGTCAACCTGACGCACAACTGCGTGGACCGTCACCCCGGCGGCCGGACGGCGGCGATCTGGGAGCGGGAGGACGGGGCCGTCGAGTCGGTCACCTACGCCGAGCTTCGGGCCGAGGTGAACCGGATCGCGAACGCGCTCATCGAGCTGGGCGTGGGCCGCGGCGACGCTGTCGGGCTGTATCTGCCGATGTCGATCCGGGTCGCCGCGGCCTTCTACGCGGTCTGCAAGATCGGCGCGATCGCCGTCCCGATCTTCTCGGGGTTCGCCGCCCCGGCTGTCGCGGCCCGGCTCGCCGACGCCGGCGCGGTGGCCCTCCTGACCGCGGACGGCGTGCCACGCCGGGGGCGGCCGGTCTCGATGAAGGCGATCGCGGACGAGGCCGTCGCCCAGGCGGCCACCGTACGCCATGTCATCGTCTGGGAGCGGCTCGGCGCCGATGTTCCCATGACGGCCGGCCGCGACCACCGCTGGAGCGAGCTGGTCGAGCGGCAGACCCCGGAGCTTGCCGCGCCGGCGCTCGACCCCGAGACCCCGATGATGGTCATCTACACGTCCGGCACCACAGGACGGCCGAAGGGCGCCGTCCACGTCCACGGCGGGTTCCTGGTCAAGATCGCGGAGGAGGGCGCCTTCCAGGCGGACGTGCACGCCGACGACCGCGTCATGTGGGCGACCGACATGGGGTGGATCATGGGCCCCTGGGTCGTGGTCGCGACCGGCGCCGCCGGCGCCACGCTCGTGCTCGCCGAGGGCGCGCCGGACTACCCGGGGCCGAACCGGCTCTGGGAGCAGGTCGAGCGCCACCGCATCTCGGTGCTCGGCGTCTCGCCGACGCTCATCCGCGCCCTGCGCTCCCACGGCGACGAGCCCGTCACCAGCCACGACCGCTCCTCCCTTCGTATCCTGGGGTCGACGGGCGAGCCCTGGAACCCGGATCCCTACCGCTGGCTGCACGAGGTGGCCGGCGAGGGCCGCGTCCCGATCATCAACCTGTCGGGCGGCACCGAGGTAGGGGCGTGCTTCCTCTCGCCGATGCCGGTCATGCCGCTCAAGGAGTGCACGCTCGGGGCGCCGTCGCTGGGGATGGCGATGGACGTCGTCGGCCCCGACGGCGAGCACCTCCCGGCCGGGGAGGTCGGCGAGCTCGTATGCCGCAAGCCCTGGCCCTCGATGACGCGCGGCGTCTGGGGCGACCCACAGCGCTACCTGGACGCGTACTGGTCGCGGTGGCCGGGCGTGTGGGCGCACGGGGACTGGGCCTCCGTCGACGAGGACGGCTGCTGGTACCTGCACGGGCGGTCGGACGACACGCTCAACATCGCCGGGAAGCGGATCGGGCCGGCGGAGTACGAGTCGGCGGCGGTCTCGCACCCGGCCGTCGCCGAGGCATGCGCCGTCGGCATGCCCGACCGGGTGAAGGGCGAGGTGGCCTGGGTGTACTGCGTCCTACGGCCCCCGGCCGGCCCCTCCGAGGAGCTTCGCGCCGAGGTGCGCGACCGGGTCACGACCGTGCTCGGGAAGCCGTTCGCGCCCGCGCGAGTCTCGTTCGTGGACGCCCTTCCCAAGACGCGCACCGCCAAGATCGTGCGCCGGGCGGTACGGGCGGCGGCGCTCGGCGAAGACCCAGGCGATCTCTCCTCGCTCGAGGATCCCGGCGTGCTCGACCGGGTGGCCGCGGCGCAGTGAAGCCGTGAACGTCGAGGACGCCGTCCGCACCCGGCGCACGCACAAGGCCTACGGGCCTGAGCCGGTCGACCGGGAGACGCTCGACGAGCTCTTCGCGCTCGCCCGCTGGGCGCCGAACCATCACCTCACGAACCCGTGGCGCTTTCGCGTCCTTGGGCCGGGGGCACTGGCGCGACTGAAGGCCGTGGCCGAGGGCGCGAAGCGGGGGTCCGGCCGCAAGCTCGACCGGGCGCCGACCCTCGTCGTCGTCTCGGCTGCCCAGACCGGCGACCCGGTACAGGACCGCGAGGACGTGCTCGCCACCGGGGTCGCCGCGTACATCGTGCTTCTCGCCGCCCACGCGCGCGGCCTGGCCGGCTACTGGCGCACGCTCATGGTCCTCGAGGAGCCAGCCGGCCGCGCAGCCGTGGGCCTGCCCGAGGACGAGGCGGTGATCGGGCTCATCCATCTGGGAACGCCACTCCACCCCCAGGAGCCGCCGCCGCGGGCGCCCGTGTCGGCGACGGTGAAGTTCCTGGACTGACGGGACGAATGTGCGAGAATCCAATCCGGGCCAGATCGGATCCAAGTATCGGAATCTCAGAGGAGGGACACTATGGCACTTCAGCTTGGCGACACCGCGCCCGATTTCGAGGCGCAGACCACCGAGGGCCCGATCCGTTTCCACGATTGGATCGGCGACTCGTGGGCGATCCTGTTCTCGCATCCCAAGGACTTCACCCCGGTGTGCACGACCGAGCTCGGCTATATGGCCAAGATCAAGCCCGACTTCGACAGCCGCGGC
>DASQXS010000084.1:0-33290 GCA_035639615.1 Gaiellales bacterium
GCCAGCGACGAAGAGCACGACGGCCCCGAGTCCCAGCACCGACGGGGCGAGCCACGGGCGCAGCCGAACCATGGCCGTCATGTGCTGCGGCGGTCCCACCCGCGCATGAGGTCTCGCGTGACGAGGGCGACCCCGAGCAGGATGACCGGGTCCCTAACCCACCACGGCGCCCACGACCAGAACACCATGCCGCCCAGGAAGCCGACGACGAGCCCGAACCACACGCTCCGTCCGCGCACGTTCGAGAGCACGACGTAAGCCTACGGCCAGGGCAGCGGCCTCGCTAGGCCGGCACCCGTGCCACGCCTACCCCAGCGCTGGGTCGCCGAGCATCCCGAGGAGAGGTCTGGCCCCGCAATTGCGTGCCTGGCCCTGCAATTGCGTGCCTGGCCCCGCAATTGCGTGCCTGACCCCGGAATTGCGCGGCCGTCAGTCCTCGGCGGGGATGATCGCGATGTCGACCGGGACGGCCGTCTCGGGCTGGCCCAGGAGCGGCCGGCCGAGCACGGCGATGTCGGCCGAGGGGCCGCCGTCGAAGCCGAGCGCGGCCCGCGGGTGGAGCGACACGACCAGGCGCTGGAACTCCGGCATCGTCATCCCCGGCGGGCCGACGCCGACCAGCCACAGCCGATCGCCGGCGATCGCGACGGCCACCCGCGGCGCCCGCGTGCGATATTGAAACGGCGTGACGCCGTCGTGCATGAGCCGCGCCACCGGGCGCCCGTCGACCACATAGCGCGGCTTCCCCGAGACGAGGTCGATGGGAACGGCGAGGCCCTTGCCGATCCGCACCGGTCCCGGCGAGAGCTCGAGCCACGGCTCCTGCCACGGGCCGGGACGCGCGTCGCGGCCGCCGATCACCACCCGCCCCGAGGGGGCGTGGGTGGCGAGGTCGTAGAAGTCGGCGTTCATCACCACCAGCGCGTCGAGCGCCGAGGGGACGCTGCCCCGCGCCAGTACGGGCACGACCCGGTAGCGGCGGTCGCCGAGCCGCACGCCGACCCGCACGAGCGACGCCGGGCCGGCGGGCGTCCTGACCGTCGAGCGCAGGACTGAGATTCCGGCCAGACTCGGGCCCGAACCGCGCGCCGACCAGGCGAGGGCGAAGGCCGCGGCGAAGACGGCTGCGGCGGCCGCTGCGGCGACAATCCTACGCGGTGTCACGGAGCGCCGCCGCGCGGGCGTCGGCGACGCGCCGGAGGGACTCGCACACCTGGCCGCAGAGCTCGAACACAGCCGTATCGGCGACCGCGTAGTAACTGTGAAGGCCGCTTCGGCGACGGACCACGATGCCCGCGTCGGCCATCAGCGCGAGGTGCTTCGACACGTTGGCGGTCGTGCAGCCGATCGCCTCGGCCAGCTCGCCCACCGAGCGCTCCCCGCCCGACATGAGATCGAGCAGGCGGAGCCGGGTCGGCTCGGCGAGCAGGCGGAAGCGGTCCGCCAACGCCTCGGCCAGCTCGGGGCTGAGCGGTGTCGGGAGCGGCATTTGCGTCAGCGTACCACATGTGCAACTATTTAGCTATCTGGCTACTTAGTCTCGGAGTCAGGAAATCGGAGGAACACTCACATCATGTCCCAGAGCATCGAGATCACCAAGTCCAACTTCCAGTCGGAGGTGGCCCAGTCCGACGTGCCGGTGCTGCTCGATCTGTGGGCGGCATGGTGCGGCCCCTGCCGCATCGTGAGCCCGCTCGTCGAGGAGCTCGCCGGCGACTATGCCGGCCGGATCAAGGTCGGCAAGATCGATGTCGACGCGGAGCCCGAGATCGCGGCGGCGTTCGGCGTCGCGTCCATCCCGACGCTGCTTCTGATCAAGGACGGGCAGGTCGTCGCATCGGCGATCGGCGCCCGGCCCAAGCCGCAGATCGCCCAGGCCCTGCGCCTGGACGAGTTCGCGCCCGCGGAAGCGGCGTAGGCGGAGTCTCCCCGAAAGCGGGGAGCCCGAATCACGGATTGGTGATAGAGCGGCGCGCTGCCGCGCCCGAACACATGGGAAGCGGGCCGTCCACCAGCCGCCGGTGGCGGCCCGCATACACGTTCGGGGTCAGGCGGGCGCGGCGAGATGGCCGTCGACCGCCTCTGCGTCGGCCGGCACCTCGACGACGACGGCGGCAGGCGCCACCGCGTCGATCGTCTTCAGCCCGTCTCCGGTGACGTAGGCGACCACGGTCTCCCCCGCCACGATCTCGCCTCGCTCGGCGAGCTCGCGCAGGACGGCGATCGTGACGCCGCCCGCCGTCTCGGTGAAGATGCCCGTCGTCCGGGCCAGGAGGCGTATCCCCTCGACGATCTGCTCGTCGCTGGCCGCCTCGATCGTGCCGCCGGTGCTGCGGGCGACGCCGAGCGCGTAGGCGCCGTCGGCCGGATTCCCGATCGCCAGTGACTTCGCGATCCCGGCGGGGCGCACGGGTACGACCTGGTCGGCGCCGCTCGCAAAGGCTGTTGCGACGGGCGCGCAGCCGGCGCCCTGGGCGCCGTGCATGGCCGGGTCCGGCCCCGGCTCGATGAGGCCGGTCGCCCGCCCCTCCCGAAACCCCTGCAGGATCTTGCGGTAGAGCGACCCCGACGCGATGGGCGCGACGACGCGGTCCGGCGCCCGCCAGCCGAGGTCCTCCGCCGTCTCGAGCGCGATCGTTTTCGAGCCCTCGGCGTAGTAGGCGCGCAGGTTGACGTTGACGAACGCCCACGGCCGCTCGTAGGCGAGCTCCGAGCACAGCCGGTTCACATCGTCGTAGGACCCGTCGACGGCGAAGACCGTCGCGCCGTAGGCGGCGGCGGCGACGATCTTCTCCCGCTCGAGGTCAGCCGGGACGAAGATGTACGCCGGCAGGCCCAGCGCCGCCGCGGCGGCCGCGGTCGCGCCGGCGAGGTTGCCCGTGGAGGCGCAGGCCAGGGCGTCGTACCCGAGCGAAACCGCCTTCGCGGCCGCGACGGCCACGACCCGGTCCTTGAAAGAGTGGGTCGGGTTTGAGGTCTCGGTCTTGACGTAGAGGCGGCAGTCGAGCCCCAGCTCGGCCGCGAGCCGGTCAGCGCGGATGAGCGGCGAGCGCCCGACCGGGAGCCCCGCCTCCGGCGGAGCGACGGGCAGGAAGGGCGCGTAGCGCCAGAGCGTCGGCGGCCCCGCCGTGATCGCATCGCGGGCGACGCCCTCGCTCGAGAGGTCGTAGCCCACCTCGAGCGGGCCGAAGCAGCGCTCGCAGGCGAAGAGCGCCTCGAGCGGATATTCGGCGGAGCAGCCTTGGCAGACGAGTCGGACGGCCTTCATGGTCGATCCCCCTGGTGGTGGTCACATCTACCGGGGCCCGGAGGCCCCGCCGGATTTGGCACCGTCCTCCGGCATCCGGAGCGGTTGCCGAGGCTTCACAGGGCCGGTCCCTCCGCCTCTCTCGATGCGAGTCGCCGGGGATCGCCCCGGCTGGTGCACGCTTCGGCGGGGATGGTAGCGGCATTCGACGGAGGCGCGGGAAGATGCCGGGCCCGGCCGCCGTCCAGTGGGCATGCATCCTTCCATGGACATCCAGCTCGCCAAGGCGCTTCAGGCGGACCGGCTGGCCCAGCTGCGGCACGCGGAGCTGATCCGCGAGGCCCGGGCCGGACGGCTGCAGCCGCAGGTGCGCGAGAGCAGGGAGCTGCGGCCGCGCTTCGGCCTGGCCCGCCTCCTGTCGCTCCGCCCCCGGACGTCATAAGCCCGACGCCCGCTTCCGCGCGCCCGAATTGCGCCCGCGCTCCGCGCGGACGCAATTCCGGCTCCGTAGCGGCAGGACAACGGGGGCGAGCGCTGCGCGCTCGCCTGCGGGGTCAGACCCCCAAATTGCATTCGCGCTTCGCGCGCCTGCAATTTCGGTGTCAGACCCCATGCTGAGGCGGAGCGTTGGGTCTAGCCGGCGACCTTGTCAGGCGGCGACTTCGGCCGGCTCGCGCGCGACGGCGACGCCCGCGAGGGCGGCCAGGCGCTGATCGGACTGGGCGGCCGCCCAGTCCGCGAACGTGCCGTCGGCCTGGCGCTCGCCCGCGTAGGCGCGCACGATCCGCTCGACCGCGTACTTGGCCTCATCGGCCGGCATGGCCTTGGAGGCCACCCGGCGGCCGAAGCCGGCCTCCTCGCCGAGCCGGCCGCCGATGTGGAGGATGAACCCCTGCACGCGGCGTCCGTCGGGGAGCCGGGCGATGCCGCCCTGAAGGCCGATGTCGGCGATCTGATACTGGGCGCAGGCGTTCGGGCAGCCGTTCAGGTTGATCCGAAGCGATCCGGCCACGTCGCCGACCCGCCGCTCGAGGTGGTCGATCACCTCGGCGGCGCGCTCCTTCGTCTCGACGATGGCGAGCTTGCAGAACTCCATCCCGGTGCACGAGATGACGCCGCGCCGGAATGTCGACGCCTCGGTCGGCAGGCCGATGTCGCGCAGCGAGGCCGCCGCCTCGTCGACCTGGTCGTCGGGGACGTCGAGGACGATGATGTTCTGCCGGTTCGTGCAGCGAAGCGCGCCCGAGCCGAACCGGTCGGCGATGTCGGCGACCGCGATCATCTGGTCGCCGGTGAACCGGCCGCGCAGCGTTGTGGCGCCCAGGTAGTACAGCCCCGGCTGCGCCTGGGGATGGATGCCGAGGTGGTCGCGGTGGGGGTCGATCGGGTCGGCGGGGGGCACCGACGTGGGGAACTCACGCCCCAGCCGCCGCTCCACCTCGTCCCGCATCCGCTCCACGCCCCAGTCGTCCACGAGGAACTTGATCCGGGCCCGCGTGCGCTTTGAGCGGTTGCCCTCGTCGCGGAAGATCTCCGTGATCGCGCGGCACACCTCCGCCGCCTCGTCCGGAAGCGCGAAGATGTCCAGCCGCCGGCCCATCCGCGCAGATGCCCCGAGGCCGCCGCCGACCCAGACGTCGTAGCCGACCACGCCGTCCTTCTCGACGGCGACGAGGCCGATGTCGTTGATCTCGTGCTGCGCGCAGCGGTGCAGGCACCCCGACACGGAAACCTTGAACTTGCGCGGCAGGTTTGAGAACCGCTTGTCGCCGACGAAGATGCGCTCGAGCTCCTGCACCACCGGCCGCGAGTCGATCAGCTCGTGCCCGTCGACGCCGGCCAGCGGGCAGCCGACCACGTTTCGCCACACGTCTCCGCATGCCTGGGTAAACGAGAGCCCGACCGCGTTCAGCTCGTCCAGGATGACGGGAATGTCCTCGATCGCAAGCCAGTGGAGCTGGATGTTCTGGCGCGTCGTGATGTCGCCCATCCCACGCCCGTAGCGCTCCGACAGCCGTCCCACCGTGCGCAGCTGCTCGGCTGTGACGACGCCGTTCGGGAACTTGATCCGCAGCATGAAGTAGCCGTCGGTCTCGTCCGACGGCCCGGGGACGCCGGAGGCGGCCGAGGCCTCGGCCCGCTGGGTGTAGATCCCGTACCAGCGGAAGAGGGTCAGGTCGTCGGGGTCGATCGCGTCGAACCCGAGCTCGGCGTAGCGGTAGATGTCCGCGAGGACGTCGAGCCCGTCCTTCTTCGCCTTGATGTGCTCGATTGCGGGGAGCTTCGTGTCGGTCGGCATGGACGCAACCCTACCCATCTTGGATCCAAACTGCAACTAAGTGGATTCAAGCGCGTCGGCCGCGCATGGAGGCAGGTGGAATAATCCCGGTATGGCGCAGCCTGCACACCTCTCCCGCGCCGACGATCTCGCCCATCAGCTGCAGGTAGAGATCGTCACCGGGCGCATCCCGCTCGGCGCCCGCCTGCGCCAGGAGGATCTGGCCGCCCGCTTCGGCGTCAGCCGCACGCCGGTGCGGGAGGCGCTGCGTCAGCTCCAGGCGATCGGACTCGTCGACCAGCTCGGGCACCGCGGCGCGCTGGTGCGCCGGTTCACGCCGGAGGAGTGTCGCAACGTCTACCTGGTTCGCGCCGAGCTGGAGGGCCTTGCGGCCGAGCGGGCCGCCGGCCGCCTCACCGGCTATGACCGGGCCGACCTCGACGCCGCCCAGGCGCTCCTGCGCACCGGCTACAGGCGGTACGGCGAGCTCGACCGAGGCGACGATGCCGGCCGCGCGATCCTCTGCGAGCAGTGGTCGCAGGCCAACGAGCTCTACCACAACGTGATCCTGGCGGCCGCGGCCTGCCCGCCGCTCCGCGACACCGTGCAGTCTCTCCAGAACATGGTGCCGAGGTCGATCGCGTGGCGCACGTTCGTCGACGACCCGGGCATCATCCCGCGCTCGGCCGACGACCACGACCGCATCACCCGGGCGCTCGTCGACGGCGACGCGCGGCGGGCGCGCCGGCTCCTCCACGGCCACGTCGTGGACACCGGCGAGACCGCGGCGCGCTGGCTCGACCGGCAGGGGTAGAGGCAGGTCAGCGCGGCGGGCGGAGGACGATGCGGTCGTCCTCCTCGACCACGCCGACGCCAAACGGGGCGCAGAGAGCACGCAGCCGGGACGCGATCCAGGCGGCCTCCGCGCCCATTGCGAGTCGGGTTGAGCAGTAGTCGAGCTTGAGCGGGATCGCCTCGATCGCCTCCGGCCCATGGACGCCGAGGCGTACGAGGAAGAGCAGCCCAAGGTCGTTCCGAAGCTCCGGATCGACGCGGTAGTCGTCGAGGAAGTCGCCCAGGTCGTAGAGCACCCGGCCGTCGACGCCGTGGAACACGTGGGCCGAGTGGCCCGCGACGAGCGTCGCCCCGGCCTCCGCCAGCGCCCGCGCGGCCGTGCGCACCCGCGAGACGGGCTCGGGCGTCATGTTCGGGCCCCAGTGGGGCATGACCAGGACCGCGTCGGCGTCCGCGCCGGCGATGCCCGTCTCGAGCCAGCGCGGCAGGCGGCCGTCGAGGGCCGCGAACGCGACGCCCGGGGAGGATCTCCGCGCGGCGTACGCACGCGGGTGGTCGGTGACGGCGAAGACCGCGAGCCGGAATCCGTCGCGCTCGAGCACGGCCGGCCGCCGCGCCTCGCGCTGCGTGCAGCCGGCGCCGACGTGGGCGATCCCCGCGTCCTCCAGGAGATCGATCGTGTCCAGGAGGGCGACGGACCCGAAGTCGAGGGCATGGTTGTTCGCGAGCGACACACAGTCGACCCCCATGGACGCGAGCAGGTCGACGGCCGCCGGCGGCGCGCGGAAGAAGAACGGCTTCTGCGGGTCTGGCCACGGCTCCCCTCGCTCCGAGATGCAGCACTCGAGGTTCAGGACGAACGCGTCGGCCGCGGCCGTGTGGGCGCGGACGCCGTCGGCGACGAGCCGCTCCGGCGACCGCACCACAAGCGCGTCCGCAACGCGGCGTCCCAGCATCGTGTCTCCGGCAAGCGCCAGCCGCACCGCCGATCTCACCCCTTGACGACGCCGAGCGGCTCCAGCTGCGCAACCCGGCGGGCGAGCCCCGCCCGCTCGACGACCTCGACCACGCGCTCGACCTCCTTGTAGGCAAACGGCGCCTCCTCGGCAAGGCCCTTGTTCGAAGGACAGCGGACGACGATCCCCGCCGCCTCGAGCCGTCGGCGCAGCTCGGCGCCCTCGATCCGCTTGCGGGCTGCGGTGCGGGAGAGGGCACGTCCGGCCCCGTGGCAGGTCGAGCCGAAGGCGCGCACGAGCGAGCCCGGCTCTCCGGCGAGGACGAAGCTCGACGTGCCCATGCTCCCGGGAATGAACACCGGCTGGCCGTCCTCGCGGTAGGCGGCCGGAATGTCCTCGGATCCGGCCGGGAACGCGCGCGTCGCGCCCTTGCGATGGACGAGCAGGTCGCGGCCCTCATAGCGCTCGACCTTGGCGACGTTGTGGGCGACGTCGTAGACCTGGCGGGTCGCGAGCGCGGGCTCCCGGCCCAGTACTCGAGCGACGGCGCCGCGCACCTCGTCCGCGATCGCCTGCCTGTTGGCCCAGGCGAAGTTCGCGGCCGCCGCCATCGCGCCGAGGTAGGCCTGGCCCTCCGGGGACGAGGCCGGGGCGCACGCGAGCTGGCGGTCGGGGAGCTCGATCCCATGCCGCCGCATCGCTGTGTCCATCCGCTTCACGTAGTCGGTGCAGACCTGATGGCCGAGCCCGCGCGAGCCCGAGTGGATGAGGACGGTCACCTGATCCTCCGCGAGGCCGTAGCCGCGGGCGGTGTCCGGATCGAAGACGCGGCTCACGCGCTGGAGCTCCACGAAATGGTTGCCCGAGCCCATCGTGCCGAGCTGGCCGGCGCCGCGCTCGTGCGCGCGCTCCGAGACCGCCGCCGGGTCGGCGCCGGGGAGACAGCCGCCGGACTCGGTCCGGTCCAGATCGTCGTCGGCGGCGCCGAGCGACCGCGGCCCGTTGCGAAGGACGGCATCCAGCTCCGCCCTGCTGCGGGCGGCGCCCCGCCCCTTGCCCATGCCGGCCGGGATGTCTCGCGACAGCTGATGGACGAGGGCCTCGCGCCTGCTCCCCAACTCGGCGTCGCTGCACGGCAGCGCCAGGAGCCGGACCCCGCAGTTGATGTCGTAGCCGACGCCCCCAGGCGAGACCACGCCGTCGGGAAGCGCGGTCGCAGCCACGCCGCCCACGGGGAAGCCGTACCCCTGGTGCGCGTCCGGCATGGCCAGCGCCGCCCCGACGATGCCCGGCAGCGTGGCGACGTTCTGCACCTGCTCGAGGGCGCCGTCGCGGGCGATCGCGGCGAAGAGCTCCTCGTCGGCGAAGACGCGCGCCGGCACGCGCATGTCCGCCCGCGCCTCGGCCGGAATCTCCCACAGGGTGTCGTCGATTCGGCGCGGCTCAGACATCCAGCACCACCCGGGCCCTGAAACCGTCACCGTCGGCCGCGAACGCGAGCCGGTGCAGCGTCACCGCCTTTACGAGGTGGCGCGGATCGCCGGTGCGCCCGCGCACCGTTGCGCGCAGCCTGCCCGTGCCCAGCTCGAGCGACGTCGCCCGCTCGGGCACGAATCCCTGCGTCTCCGCGAGGTAGGTGAGCTCGTCGAGCCACCCCACGAGCAGCGCCGCGGGCTCGGCGCCGCGAACCTCGAGCTCGCGCTCCGCCGCGGGCCCGTCGCCGTCCGCGACGAGCTCGGCGAAGGCTTCCAGCGCGTCGGCGAAGACCGCGGGCTCGGTCGCCGCCTCGATCTCGAGCTCGAGTTCAGCCGTGTGATCGACCCAGCGGTACGCCATCTCTTCGACCTCGTATGGTGCTTTCCCCGCTATACCCCGTGCGTCACCGGCGCACGCCGCGGAGGACGTGGGACGGGTCAGCCGGGCACGCGGGCAGCGCCGTAGTAGCTGCCCTCGGCGGAGAGGCTCGAGATGCGGACGACGTCGCCGGTGTGCGGCGCGTGGATGAACGCGCCGCCGCCGATATAGATCCCGACGTGGCCGAGGCCGTAGAAGAAGACCAGGTCGCCCGGCTCGAGGTCGCTCTCGGAGACGTGAGGCAGCATGCCGTACTGGGCGGCGGCGTTGTGCGGCAGCGACACGCCGAGTTGGGCGTACACGTACATGGTGAGCCCGGAGCAGTCGAAGCCGGACGGGCTCGCGCCGCCCCACACGTACGGGACGCCGAGGTATTGCTCCGCAATTGCCACCGCCTGACCGCCGACCGTGCTGGACGGCGGCGCCGGGAGGTTGCCGGTGGCGCCGGTGTCGCCGGTGGAGACCGTCTGCTCCGCCGCGGCCTGCTGGGCCGCCTCACGGGCGGCGATCAGCCGCTTGATCGAGCCCTTGAGGTTGTTGTAGTAGGCCTGCTCGGAGTGGAGGCTCGCGAGCACCCTGTCACGCGCGGCCGCCGCGGCCGCCTGCTGTCGCTTCCGCGCCTTCCGCTCCTGATCGAGCAGCACTTGGCGCTTGGCCACCTCGGTGCGGTAGCGGGTAACGTCGTTCAGGAGCGATTTGTTGAGGCCGTTCGCCCGCTGCATCACCTGCACCTGGTCGACCAGCTCGCCGATCGACCGCGCCGCGAGCAGGTATGCAATCGCGTCCTGGTCGCCGGACTTGTAGGTCTCGGTCAGGCTCGCCGAGAGCCGCTCGCGAGCGCTCGCGAGATTGGCCTTGGCAACGGCGAGCGACTGCTCGTTCACGTGGATCCGCCGCAGCGTCTCCTGCAGGCGCTGGTGGGCCGCGTCGTACGCCTCGATCTTCTTCTCGGCCGCGGCCTGGAGCTCGGTCAGCCGCTGCGCCGCGGCCTTCGCCTCGGCCCGCTTCTGCGAGAGCTGGTCGGCCGACGCCGTGGGAGCCGCCGTCGCTGCGACGACGGCCACTGAGAGCGCGACGAGGGCCGCTACCGCTCGGGTCGAGTGCGCACGCCGGCGCCCCTGGCCACGGGCGATGGACATGGCGGGGCAGGCTACCAAACCCCGCGGCCGGATGCAGCAAGGCCGTACCGCATGTAATGAGAACGCGGAGTATGTGTGATGATTGTGTTACGTCAACGGCCGGCGATGCCGCCCGTGTCGCGCATGAGCCGCTGGGCGAAGTAGACGGGGATCGCCGTCAGGACGATGACGAAGACCGCGACCGCATTCGCCTCAGGTGCGGTGTTCGGGAGCTTGAACTGCTCGTAGATCCAGAGCGGCAGCGTCTGCTGCGACCCGGCCGTGAAGAGCGTCACCACGACCTCGTCGAACGAGAGGGCGAACGCGAGCAGGCCGCCGGCGACGAGCGCAGTGGACAGGTTGGGAAGAGTGACGTACCGGAACGTCTGCCATCCGTCGGCGCCGAGGTCCATCGACGCCTCCTCGAACGACGTCGACGTCCGGCGCAGCCGGGCGACGACGTTGTTGTAGACGACCACGATGCAGAACGTGGCGTGGCCCGTGACGACCGTCCACAGCGAGGGGTGGATGTTCAGGTATTCGATCGCCGAGAGGAGCGCCATCCCCGTGACGATGCCGGGCAGGGCGATCGGGAGGACGAAGAGCAGCGAGATCGCATTCTGGCCGAAGAAGCGGAAGCGCGACAGGGCAAAGGCGATGCACGTCCCGAGAACGAGTGCAAGCGCGGCGGCGCGGAGACCGACGGTGAAGGAGTTCTCGAGCGCGGCACGCGCGAACGGGTCGTTGTAGGCGAGCCGGAACCAGTGTGTGGTGTAGCTCGTGACGGGCCAGCCGGGGATCTTCGAGGAGTTGAACGCGTTCAGGACGATCACGAGCAGCGGCAGATAGAGAAAGAGCATGACGACGGTCGTCGCCACCCGGAGCCCGACCCTGACGGCGCGGGGCTCCATCAAAGTGCCTCGAACGCGCCGAGCCGCTTCATCAGCGCGAGATATCCGATGACGATGACGACGGGAACGCACGCGAACGCGGCCGCGAACGGCACGTCCTGGGCGACGCCCTGGAACCTGAAGATCACGTTGCCGATGAAGTCGTGGTTGTTCCCACCCACGAGGTCGGGAGCCACATAGTCCCCGAGCGTGAGCGAGAAGGTGAAGATCGAGCCGGCGGCGATGCCGGGGAGCGCCAGCGGCCAGACCACCTTGCGGAAGGTGATCCATGCGCGGCCGCCCAGGTCGGACGAGGCCTCCAGGAACGACGCCGGCACCCGCTCGAGGGCCGCGTACACCGGCAGCACCATGTATGGAAGCCAGAGGTAGGTGAAGGCGAGCCACATCGCTGTGTACGTGTACGCGATGTGGTACGGGCCGAGCCCGACCTTGCCCAGAGCCCAGTTGATCGGCCCGTCCTGCGCCGTGATCAGGCGCCAGGTGTAGGCCTTGATCAGGTAGCTCGACCAGAGGGGCATGAGGACGCCCACGAACAGGAAGGCGCGCATCCGCGTCGACGCCATCCGCACCATGTAGTACGCAAGCGGGAACGCGAGCACGGCGTCAGTGATCGTCACGACGATCGCCATGACGAGCGTGTTCCGGGTGATGATCCAGTTGGTGTGGTCGTTCCAGAGCTGGCGGAAGTTGTCGAGCGTGTACGTGTGGATGATGCGGCCGGAGAGCTCGTCCTCGATCCAGAGCGACGTGAAGAGGAGGACCGCCAGCGCCGCGATGTAGACCAGCAGGATCCAGCCCAGCGGCGGCGTGAGGAGCAGGAGCAGCTTCACCGGGCGGCGCCGGTAGAGGTACGCTGAGAGCCGCCGGCGGAATCCGCCGGGCCCGCGTTCCGTCGTGGCCGTTGCGGTGCTCATCGCCGTTTGCGGGCGGGGAGGGCCGCGCGCCGGCCCTTCCCGCCGATCAGATCAGGAGTTCTTGATCTCCGTCCACGCCTGCGTCCACTCCGAGTATGGAATGCACGTGTCCCCGCGGCTATCGCCGCAGCTCGTGAGCGGCGTCTTCCAGTACGCGATGCTGTGGAAGTAGCTCGGGTCCGTTACGTGATAATCGGTGCAGTAATTCTTGACCTCCTTGTCCAGGATCGCACAGGCCTTGGGGTTGGCCGGCGCCGAGCCGAAGGTGTAGGCCGTCTTCGCCTGCACCTGCGGAGTGGTCGCGTACGCCATCCACTTCAGCATGCAGTTGGGATCCTTCGCCTGCGACGAGAGCATCCACGTGTCGGCCCACCCCGTGGCGCCCTCCTTCGGCAGGACGACGCCGACGGGCTGCTTGTCGGCGTGGAGCGCGTTGTACTGATACGGCCAGGTGGGCCCGATCACGATCGACCCGGTCTTGAAGTCCTGGATCTGCGACGTGTAGCTCCCCCAGTAGTTGCCGATCTGCTGGCGCTGCGTCTTGAGCAGATTCACGGCCGCGTCGAACTGATCCTGCGTCAGCTCGTAGGGGTCCGTGATCTTGAGATCAGGCTGCGTTGCCTTGAGGTAGACGGCCGCGTCGGCGATGTAGATCGGGCTGTCGTACGCGTCGACCTTGCCGGAGTAGCTCGTCCCGTTGAAGATCACACCCCAGCTGTCCGGGGCCGGCTTGACGACGTCCTTGTTGTACATGAGCACGTCGGCGCCCCACTCGTACGAGACGCCGTAGTGCAGCCCGTCGACCGTGTTGTGCGGCGGCGACTTGAGCGCAGACGAGATGTCCTTCCAGTCCGGCACGAGCTTCTGCACGTCGACCGGCACGACATCGCCCGCGGCGATGAGCCGGTTCGTCGCGTCGCCCGAGGCCGACACGCCGTCGAAATTGCCGGTGCGCATCAGCCGCACCATGTCATCTGAGGTCTGGCCGTACTGGACGTGCACTTGGCAGCCGGTCTGGGCCTCGAACGGCTTCACGACGTTCGGCTCGGTGTATCCCTGCCACGCGATCAGGTTGAGGTGGCCCTCGAGCGGGCCGATCTTCGAGATCGGCTTCACGCCGCTCCCGCCCTCCGCGCCGCCGCCGCCGCCGCAGCCGGCGGCGACGGCCAGCGCCGCAGTGGCGCATACAAGCGCCGCCCATCTCGCTTTCCTTCTCATGCCGGAATCTCCTCCCACTTGGCATTCGGCCCGGCGGCCTCGACCGTCCTGTTGTGCTGCCGGTCCCAGATCAGGCGCACCTGCCGGCCGCGCGCCGCCAGCGCCTGCATGGACGACGTGGCCTGGTTCTGCTGCACGACCACGAGCTCTCCGCCCCCCTCGAGCGAGACGATGTAGCGCGTGTTCACGCCCAGATAGACGACCTCCTTCACCGTGCCGGCGACCGCGCACTGGCCCGACCCCGGTTCCTCGCCCGGCTCGGCCAGGTGGATCTTCTCGGGCCGGATGGTGAAGGTGGCGTCGGCGCCCGTGATCGCGCGGGCGCCCTCGCCCGAGATCAGGTTCGACGTGCCGACGAAGCCGGCCACGAAGGCGGTCGCGGGGTTCTCGTACACCTCCGCCGGCGAACCGATCTGCTCCACCCGGCCCTGGTTGAAGACCGCCAGGCGGTCGGAGAGCGTGAGAGCCTCGTCCTGGTCGTGGGTGACGAAGATGAAGGTGATGCCGACGTCCTTCTGGATCGCCTTCAGCTCGATCTGCATCTCCTCGCGCAGCTTCAAGTCGAGCGCGCCCAGCGGCTCGTCGAGGAGAAGCACCCGGGGCCTGTTGACAAGCGCGCGGGCGAGGGCGATCCGCTGGCGCTGGCCGCCCGAGAGCTGCGAGGGCTTTCGCTTCTCGAAGCCGGGGAGCCGCACCATCTCGAGCGCCTCCGCGACCCGCTCGGACCGCTCCTTTCGGCCGACGCGGCGGACCATGAGGCCGTAGCCGACGTTCTCCCCGACGCTCATGTGCGGGAAGAGCGCGTAGTCCTGAAACACGGTGTTCACGTCGCGTTCGTACGGCGGCAGGCGAGACACGTCGGCGCCGCTCAGAAGCACCGTGCCCTCGGTGGGCAGGTCGAACCCGGCGATCATCCTGAGTGTCGTCGTCTTGCCCGACCCGGACGGGCCGAGCAGCGAGAAGAACTCGCCGTGGCCGACGTCCAGGTCGACCCGGTCGACGGCGACGACGTCGCCGTAGGTCTTGCGCACGCCGCGGAGGGTGACGGCCGCGGCGGCGGTCTCAGCCGGCCGCTGCTCCAAGCGACTCCTCGAGCCGGTCGAGGCCTGCCTCCAGATCCTCGTCGGGCGCCGTGATCGGCACCAGGATGCGGATGACGTTGTCGAGGATCCCGGTCTTCAGGATGACGAGGCCGCGCTCGAGCGCCGCCGCGACGACGGCCGCGGCGATCTCGGGGGCGGGCTCCTTCGTATCGCGGAGCTTGACGAGCTCGATGGCGGCCATGGGGCCGATGCCGCGGACCTCGCCGATCGCGGGGTGGCGCGAGGCCATGTCGGAGAGACGGGCGTGGATGCACTCGCCCACCTCGACCGCGCGGGCCAGGAACTCGGGCGAGCAGATGGCGTTCAGGCTCTCGATCGCGGCCGCGCACGCGACCGGGTTGCCCCCGTAGGTCGATCCGAGCCCGCCGGGGTGGACCGAGTCCATCACCTCCGTCGAGCCGATCACGCCCGCAAGCGGCATGCCCGAGGCGAGCGACTTGCCGACGGTCACGAGGTCGGGGACGACGCCCGAGTGCTCGATGGCCCAGAGCGTGCCGGTGCGGCCCATGCCGGCCTGCACCTCGTCGTCGATGTAGAGGATGCCGTGCGCCTCGCACCGCGCCTTGAGGCCCTGGATGAACTCCGGCGGCATCACCGTGAAGCCGCCCTCGCCCTGCACCGGTTCGAGGATGACGCACGCGACGGACGCCGGGTCGACGGTCGCCTTGAACATCCAGTCGAGCTCCGCCAGGGCGTCGTCGCTCGTCACGCCGCGGTACGGGTACGGCGCCCGGGCCCGGTAGATCTCGGGGGCGAAGGGGCCCATGCCGCGCTTGTAGACCAGCTTGGACGTGAGGCTCATCGCCAGGAGCGTGCGGCCGTGGAAGCCGCGGTCGAACGTGATCACGGCTTGGCGGCCGGTGTGGTACCGGGCGATCTTGATCGCGTTCTCGACCGCCTCGGCGCCGGAGTTGATCAGGACCGCCTTCTTCTCGTGGTCGCCGGGCGCCAGCTCGGAGAGGAGCCGGCACACCTCCAGGTACGGCTCGTAGGCGGCGACGGGGAAGCAGGCGTGGATCAGATCCTCCGCCTGGCGCTTGATCGCGCCGACGACCGCCTCGGGCGTGTGGCCCAGGTTGAGGACGCCGATCCCGCCGGCGAAGTCGATGTACTCGCGGCCGTCCGAGTCGGTGAGGCGGGCGCCGTGCGCGCGCTCGGCGAAGATCGGCGCGATGGCGACACCGCGCGCAACATAGCGGTCGCGCTTGGCGCGAAGCGCCTCTGTCGAGGTTCCGGTGTGGACGGCCATTGGTCTCTCCCCCTGCGGTTCGAAGCTCCCCGGCGAGTATAGAGGGCCGGCCCCTGACGAAGCCGGGGCATTGGGATTCCGGTACGGGGGCGTCCTGTACGATCCAGGCGCCGCCGTACCGAAAGGATCGAAGCGCATGACCGACCACGCCCAGCTCCAGACGCTCGCCAAGCGTCACCTCATGATGCACTTCACGCGCCACGGCGCGTACGAGTCCGAGGATGTCCCGGTCATCGCGCGCGGCGAGCACTGCTGGGTCTACGACTCGAACGGCAAGCGCTACTTCGACGGCCTCTCCGGGCTGTTCTGCACCCAGATCGGCTACAGCTTCGGCGCCGAGCTGGGCGAGGCCGCGGCGACGCAGATGGCCGAGCTGCCGTTCTACACGAACTGGAGCTACGCCCACCCGCGCTCGATCGAGCTCGCGGCCAAGATCGCCGAGCTCGCCCCGGGCGACCTCAACCGTACCTTCTTCTCCTCGGGGGGCTCCGAGGCAAACGAGGCCATCATCAAGCTCGTCAAGCAGTACCACCAGCTGCACGGGGCCAGGAACCGGTACAAGATGATCGCGCGCCGGATCGCCTACCACGGCACCACGTTCGGCGCGCTCTCGCTCACGGGCATCGCCGCGATCAAGGCGCCGTTCGAGCCGCTCATGGCCGGCGTCCACCACGTCTCCAACACCAACGCCTACCGCCGCCCCGACGGCGAGACCGAGGCGGAGTTCACGGCCTTCCTGCTGGACGAGCTGCGCGCCGTCATCGAGCAGGAGGGGCCCGACTCGGTGGCGGCCGTCTTCATGGAGCCCGTGCAGAACTCCGGCGGCACGTTCACACCTCCCCAGGGCTACTTCCAGGGCGTGCGCCGGATCTGCGACGAGTACGGCGTCCTGCTGGTCGCCGACGAGGTCATCTGCGCCTTCGGCCGCCTCGGCTACTGGTTCGGCTCCGAGCGCTACGACATCCGCCCGGACATCGTCACCTTCGCCAAGGGCGTCGGATCGGCGCACGTCCCGCTCGGCGGCGTGATCATGACCGACCGGATCGCCCAGCCGTTCCTCGAGGGCACCACCCTCTACAACCACGGCATCACCTACGGCGGCCATCCGGTCGCGTGCGCCGTGGGGCTCAAGAACCTCGAGGTCATCGAGCGTGAACGCGTGCTCGAGAACGTGCGCTCGAACGAGCCCTACTTCCGCGGCGTCCTCGACAAGCTGGCGGAGAAGCCGATTGTCGGCGACGTGCGCGGGGCCGGTTACTTCATGTCCCTCGAGCTGGTGAAGGACAAGGAGACCAAGGAGACGTTCTCGGACGACGAGTCCGAGTACCTGCTGCGCGGGTTCCTCTCCCACCGGCTCTACGACGCGGGCCTGATCTGCCGCCAGGACGACCGCGGCGACCCGGTGATCCAGCTCTCGCCGCCGCTCGTTGCCACCCGCGACGACCTCGACTACGTCCACGACGTCCTCGACACGGTCCTTGACGAAGCCTGGAGCGAGATGACGAAGTCGCGCTCGCGCCAGCCCGTTCCCTCATAGCAGAGTGCCCACCGTCGCAGTCGTCGGAGCGGCCGGGATCATCGGCCCGGCCATTGTCGCCACGCTCGCGGAGCACGACGCCGTCGAGCGCATCCTCGCCCTCGACGTGAACGAGACGGGTGCGCGCGAAGTGGCGGAGCGCTACGGCGGCGGGCGGGCGCGCGGCGGCGCGCTCGACGTGAGCGACGCCGACGCCGCCGCCGCTGCGCTCGCCGGCGCGGACGTGCTCGTGAACACCGCCGCCTACCGGGTGAACCTCGAGGCCATGCAGGCCGCCCTCGCCGCCGGCGCCCACTACGTCGACCTGGGGGGGCTCTTTCACGTCACCCGCCGCCAGCTCGGGCTGGACGGCCGCTTCCGCGAGGCCGGGCTCCTGGCGGTCCTGGGGATGGGGTCGACGCCCGGGAAGACCAACGTCATGGCGGCGCGGGCGGCAGAGCTCCTCGACGGGCAGGTGGAGCGCATCGTCATCGCCGCGGCAGGGCGGGATCCCGAGGCTCCGGCGGGGCCGCTCGTCGCGCCGTACGCGGTCGAGACGATCCTCGACGAGCTCTCGATGCCGACGCCGGTCGTCCGCGACGGCGATGTCGTCTTCCTCGAGCCGATGACCGACGCCGGCGTCGTCGAGTTCGGAGATCCCGTGGGCACCGCACCGACCATCTACACGATCCACTCCGAGCAGGCCACGTTCCCGGAAAGCTTCGGCGCACGGGAGGTGAGCTTCCAGCTCTCCCTCAACCCCGTCTTTCTCGAGAAGATCCGGCTCCTGCACGAGCTGGGGCTGTCCGGCACCGAAGAGGTCGACGTCCGCGGCGTCGGCGTCGTCCCCAGGCAGGTGCTGCTCGCGCTGCTGCGGCGGCTGCCGCGCACGTCCCCGTCGCGGCGGGCGTTCGGCGTCCACCGGATCGAGGCGTCGGGGCCCGGGGGGCAGGCGGTCATGGAGTGCGTCACCCGCTCCGTCGACCGGCTTGACTTCGGCGGCGGCGTCCTCTCCACGGCGTGCCCGCCCGCTGTCGTCGCCGACATGATCTGCCGCGGGGAGCTCGCCGCGCACTCCGGTGTCCTTCCGCCCGAGCGGTGCGTCCCGTTCGCTCCACTCTTCGCCCGGCTCGAGCGCTACGGCGTGAGCGTGCGCGAGGAGGTGCGACCCGCGGCGCCCGCCTGACCTCAACACACCAGGTCGTCGCGGAGCAGGTCGAGCAGGAGCCCGTCCTGCCAGGTCCCGTCGGGCGCCCGCCAGTATTCGCGCATGACGCCGACCGGGCGGAAGCCGACCCGGCGGTACGAGCGGATCGCGCGCTCGTTCGCCGCGGCCGGGTCGATTGTGATGCGGTGGTGGCCGCGCTCCTCGAAGAGGTGGCGGGCGAGAGTGCTGACCGCGTCGGCGCCGAGGCCCTGGCCGTGGCGTGTCGCGGTGAGGAAGAGGTCGATCCCGGCGTGGCGATACTCGGGGTCGAGCTCCTCGTGGAACTGGATCAGCCCGACGAGCTCGTCGTCGTGCTCGATGGCAAGCGCGGTCACATCGGGGTCGGCGCCGGCGGCCTTCTCGGCCAGCGAGTCGGCGGTGATGCCCTGCCACCAGCGCGCCACCTCGGGCTCGGTGCCGATCTCGACGAGGCGGGTGACGTCGGCGACGGCCAGCGGGCGCAGGTGGACGCGCTCGCCCTCGAGCACCGTGGGGGGCCGCATCCGCGGCAGCGTACCCCGCGGTAGCATCGCGGGCATGCGCGAGCCGGTGACCGGATCCATTCCGATGGGCGCCTACTCGCCCGGGATCGTCGCCGAGGGGCGGTTCGTCTACGTCGCCGGTCAGGGCCCCTTCCGCGACGGCGCGGTGGTCTCGGGGACGATCGAGGAGGAGACCCGGCTGACGATCCAGAACCTGTCAGGCGTCCTCGCCCAGGCCGGAAGCGGCCTCGAGCACGTCGTCCGCTGCGGCGTCTATCTCGTGGACGTCGGCGACTTCGACGCCATGAACCGGGTGTACGCGGAGCTCTTCCCCGACCCGAAGCCGGCCCGGACGACCATCGGCGCGGCGCTGGCGGGAGGGATCAAGGTCGAGATCGACTGCGTCGCCGTCGTGCCGGCGTGACCGACCTCGACGCCTGCACCGGCGTCGCCGTTGGCGAGCTGCCGACGCCCGTCGCCGTGATCGACCTTGACCGGCTCGAGCGCAACATCCACCGCCTGGCCGGGTACGCGCGCGAGCACGGGATCGCGCTCTGGCCGCACACGAAGACGCACAAGATGCCGCCCGTCGCCCGCATGCAGCTTGACGCCGGCGCCGGCGGCCTCACGGTCGCCAAGCTCGGCGAGGCCGAGGTGATGGCTGCGCATGCGCTCGGCCCGCTGCTCCTCCACTATCCGGTGTACGGCCCGGACAAGTGGCGGCGGCTCACCGACCTGGCCGGCCGGTGCGACCTCACCGTGGCGCTGGACTCGCTCGAGACCGCAGAGCCGATCGCGGCCTCACTCGCCGCCCATGGCCGGCGGGCCCGGGTGCTGATCGAGCTCGACGTCGGCCACCACCGAACGGGCGTTGCGACCCCCGCCGCCGCTGCCGAGCTGGCCGGGCGAATCGACCGGCTGGACGGCCTCGACGTCGCCGGCGTGAGCTGCTTCCCCGGGCACGTGCGCGGGACTGAGGCGGAGATCGACCGCAGCCTCACCGCCGTCGAGGACATCCTCGCCGAGACCGTTGCGCGCTTCGACCGGGCCGGACTCTGCCGCGACCGCGTCTCGGGCGGCTGCACGCCCGGCATGCTCCACTCCCACCGCACGCCGTCGCTCACGGAGCTCCGCGCCGGAACCTACGTCTTCCTCGACCGCAGCGAGGTCGCCTACGACGGGCCGCTCACCCTCGACGATTGCGCCCTTGCGATCCACGCGACCGTCGTCTCCGCCCCCGCCCCTGGCCGGGCAGTCGTCGACGCCGGCTCGAAGACGCTCTCGGACGCCGTCTACCTCGGCCCCGGCGGAAACGGCAACGGTGCGATCGTCGGTGACCCGGAGGTGAAGATCAAGCTCACCGAGGAGCACGGCATCTGCGACACGTCCTCATCCGTGCGGAGCTGGAGGGTCGGCGACCGGGTCGAGATCGTGCCGAACCACGTGTGCGCCGCGGTGAATCTGCAGGATGCCGTCTGCGCGGCGCGAAACGGCGTGGTCGAATACGTATGGACCGTGGAGGGGCGCGGGAAGGTGCGTTAGCCCCGGCAGCCGCCCGGTTTAGTCCGGAAGCTCGGCGTGAGGGAAGAGCTCGGCCGCCTCGGCAGGGCGAAGCCGTCGCGTCTGGTCGTGGCCTCGCGCCGAGTTTTCGTATAGAGCTCCACAGTGCGGGCAGCGAATCAGAATCGTCTGGCGCCGCTCATCGCTTCCTACCTGCGTGACCTGTCCATAAAAGGCGGAACGACCGCCCGTTCGTACGCGTGATGGTTGGCAGGATCGTCTCAGATTTCGTCGGCGACGCTGTATATCTCGGCAAACTGCTCCCACAGGTCGTGATCCTCCTCGCGATGCGGCCGACGATGCCAGAGGGGTCTGAGTTTGAGGTGCCTCCGTATGGCTCGATGTCTCCGTCCACGATCTGACGGAGGAGGTCGTCTCCGACGATCTTGAGGCCCTGGCGACGAGCAGGGCGCGGACAGTTGATCTCCACCAACAGGGCGGCGGGGAGGAGATCATCGAGATCGCGCCGTGTCGGGGACTTGAGCCCCGCGATCACGGCGACGGTGGGCGAATCGGTGCCGGATCGCAGCGCGTCAGCATCTCCGCCGGCGCCTGCTCCGGCAGCACCTCGCCCACCACGCCGCGACGTCCGTCCATGGTGTCAGGGCGACACGTAACCCGCCGCGCGCGGTCCTACGAACTCATGCAAGCAGCTTGCGAACGCCGTCCAGGCGCGCGCGCAGGTCCTTCACCTCCGCCGCCTGTGCCGTCATCGCCGCCGCCAGCGCCTGCACGTTCTGGACGAGCGAATTGGCGAGTGCATCGATGTCGGCCTCGCCGGCCCGGCGGGCTGTGACGGTTCGCGCCCGCCGCGGCGAAGCAGCGGTGGTGCGCGTCCGGCCGCGACCGCGGCGTGGACGGAGCGACCCGCCCGCTCGCTTGCGGGCGACGCGATAGTAGTTTGCGGCGACCGTTCCCTCACGGCGCCCGCTCTCGGAGGAGATCTGCTTGAACGCGTCGGTGCGGCTCAAGCCGCCTTTGACGAGTTGCTCCACCTGCTGAAAGATCTGCTCTCCGATGACACCCGACCGCGGCATGACATCACCTCGTAACGTTTCGAGTTAACAACTGGGGCGGCCGAGTTATACACGACGGCGACGCCGGACGGCGAAGGCCGTTTGACGCGCGCCCCGCGGCCGCCTATCCTGTGACGCACATGCCGAGCACCGCCCGCACAGAGAGGACTCTCGCCCGCTCCCCGCTGAGCGGGCGCCCTGTCGGGCTGCGCGCGCTCGACCTCGACCTTCTCGGCCTCCTCATCCTCGCCCGGTAGGGCGAGCGACTTGGCACACGCGCCGCGACCCGGCGCATACGCACCGAGACCCAGACGGGAGAGTTGCGCTCTCCCCCAGCCGAGGAGGTTCCTGTCGATGGCATCCATACCGGACACCGTCCGCATATTCGACACCACGCTGAGAGACGGCGAGCAGTCGCCGGGGATCGCGCTGAACGCGCAGGAGAAGATCGAGATCGCGCGCCAGCTCGACCGCCTCGGCGTGGACATCATCGAGGCCGGCTTCGCCATCTCGTCACCGGGCGAGCGTGACGGCATCCGCGCCGTGAGCCGGGCCGTCGACTGCGTCGTGGCATCGCTCGCGCGGACGAACGAGGAGGACGTCGACGCCGCCATCGAGTCGCTCTCCGACGCGAAGAACCCGCGCATCCACACCTTCATCGCGACGTCCGACATCCATATGCAGCACAAGCTGCGCATGACCCGGGCGGAGGTGATCGAGGCGGCCGACTTCGCCGTGCGAAAGGCGAAGCGGTTCTGCTCGGACGTCGAGTTCTCCTGCGAGGACGCCACCCGCACCGATATCGAGTTCATGGCCGAGGTCGTCCGCGTGGCGATCGCCGCCGGCGCGACGACGATCAACATCCCCGATACCGTCGGCTACACGGTCCCCGAGGAGTACATCGAGATCCTGGAGCGGCTGCGCGAGCGCGTCCCCGAGATCGACGGCGTCGTGCTCTCGGTTCACTGCCACAACGACCTGGGCCTGGCGGTCGCAAACTCGCTGGCGGGCGTCTCCGCCGGCGCGCGCCAGATCGAGTGCACGATCAACGGCATCGGCGAGCGGGCCGGCAACGCATCGCTCGAGGAGATCGTGATGCTCCTGCGGACGCGCAAGCCGCGCTACGGCATCGACACGGGCATCGCTACCGCCGAGATCATGCGCACGTCGCGGCTGGTGTCGCGGCTGACCGGCTACCCGGTCCAGCCGAACAAGGCGATCGTGGGGCGAAACGCGTTCGCGCACGAGGCCGGCATCCACCAGCACGGCGTGCTCGCACACCGGCGGACGTACGAGATCATGGACGCCGAGTCGGTGGGCCTCGCCGGGTCGGACATCGTGCTCGGCAAGCATTCGGGTCGCCATGCCCTGCGGCAGGCGTTCGCCGACCTCGGCTTCACGATCGAGGGCGAGGACCTGCGCCGGGCCTTCGAGCGGTTCAAGGAGCTGGCGGACCGCAAGGGCAAGATCACGTCGCTCGACCTGGAGGCGATCGCATCGGACTCGCTCCGCGAGCGGGAGGAGCCCTACCGGCTCGTCGCCCTTGCGATCACGACCCGCACCGGCGACCCGGCCCAGGCCGAGGTCACGGTCAGGAACGGGTTCGGCGAGCGCACGGAGGCCGCCACGGGCGACGGGCCGGTCGACGCAGCGTTCACCGCCATCACCCGGCTCCTCGACGTGCCCGTCGCGCTCGTCGAGTACACCATCGGCGCCGTCACCGGCGGAGCCGATGCGCTCGGCGAGGTCCGCGTCGTGGTGGAGGCGGGCGGCAAGACGTTCGCAGGACAGGCCGTCTCGACCGACATCACCGAAGCCTCGGCGGAGGCGTTCCTGCGCGCCTGCGCGCACGCCAAGCTGGCCATCGAGCCGGACCAGGACAAGGAGCTGATCGGAGTCTGATGACCGAAACCCGTCCCATCCCAATCGTCACCTGCCTCGCCGGCGACGGCATCGGGCCCGAGGTGATGGCCGAGGCCGGCCGCGTAATCGAGACGGCCTCGTCGCTCTTCGGGCTGCGCGTGCGCCAGGTGCACCTGCCCTTCGGCGGCGACGCGATCGACAAGCACCAGGACCCGTTCCCCGCCCACGTGCGAGCGGCGGTCAAGGCGTCGGACGCCGTCCTCCTGGGCGCGGTCGGCGGGCCGCGCTGGGACTCGGCACCGCGCCGGCCAGAACAGGGCCTGCTCGAGCTCAGGAAGGAGCTCGACGCCTTCGCCAACCTGCGCCCGGTGCGCCACGGCCCGGTCGACCTGATCGTCGTCCGCGAGCTCACGGGCGGCCTGTACTTCGGCCACAAGATCCTGACGGACGACAGCGCCACTGACAGCTGCTCGTACACGCGCCACCAGATCGAGCGGGTGGCCCGCTGGGCGTTCCGGCTCGCCCGGCGCCGCTCCGGTCGCGTTGTCTCCGTCGACAAGGCGAACGTGCTCTCGACATCGAAGCTGTGGCGGCGAGTCGTCGCCGAGCTGCACAGGTCCGAGGCGCCGGAGCTCGAGCTCTCCCATGAGCTTGTGGACTCGTTCGCCATGAACCTCGCCACGGCGCCCGAGCGCTACGACGTGATCCTCACCGAGAACATGTTCGGCGACATCCTGAGCGACCTCGCCGCGGCGGTCGGCGGCGGGTTGGGCCTGGCCCCGTCCGCGTCGCTCGGCGCCGAGCCGCCCGGCATCTTCGAGCCCGTGCACGGCTCCGCCCCCGACATCGCTGGCCAGGGCGAGGCCAATCCGATCGCGATGATCCTCTCGGTGGGCTTGATGTTCACGCACGGCCTCGGCCGCCGCGACGTCGGCCGCGCCATCACCGGAGCGGTCGACGACGTCCTCGCCCAGGGGCTCGCCACGGCCGACCAGGTCCACGGCGGCCGCGCATACGCCACCTGGGAGGTTGGCCAGGCGGTGTGCGACGCCCTCGAGCATCACGCCACCGGTTCGGCGGAGTTCGCCGACCACCCTTTCGATAGGGTGATGGCGCGTGGATAGGCGGCGAATGACCGGAGCCGAGGCGATCATCCGCTGCCTCGAGGCCGAGGGCGTGACCGACGTGTTCGGGCTCCCAGGCGGCGCCATCCTGCCGCTCTACGACGCCTGGGCCCACCACGAGCACTCAATCCGCCACTACCTCGTCCGCCACGAGCAGGGCGCCGGCCACATGGCCCAGGGCTACGCCCGCGCCACCGGGAAGGTCGGGGTGGCCATCGCCACGTCCGGCCCGGGCGCCACGAACCTGGTCACGCCGATCGCCGACGCCTACCTCGACTCGACGCCGATCGTCTGCATCACGGGCCAGGTGCCCACGCACCTGATCGGCACTGACGCCTTCCAGGAGGCGGATATCCAGGGAATCACCATGCCGATCGTGAAGCACTCGTGGCTGGTGAAGGACGTGCGCGACCTCCCACGGGTGTTCAAGGAGGCGTTCCACATCGCCCGCAGCGGCCGGCCCGGCCCGGTCCTGGTCGACGTCCCCAAGGACGTCCAGCTGGCCACGTTCGACTTCGAGTATCCCCGTCAGGTCGACATCCCTGGCTACCGCCCGTCCAAGCACGGACACCCTAAGCAGGTGATCACCGCCGCGGAGGCGATCCTCTCGGCATCGCGGCCGGTCTTCTACGTGGGCGGCGGCGCCGTCTCGTCGAACGTGGATCCCGCCCAGCTGATCCGGGTCGCCGAGTCGGCGCAGATGCCGGTGATCACGACCCTGATGGCGAAGGGCGTCGTCCCCGACTCCCACCCGCTCTGCATCGGCCTTCCCGGCATGCACGGCTCCAAGGCGGCCAACTGGGCGATGAACCAGGCCGACCTCCTGATCGCGTGCGGGTCGCGGTTCGACGACCGGGTCACCGGGAAGCTCGACGCCTTCGCCCCCGGGGCTCGGGTCATCCACATGGACGTCGATCCGGCCGAGATCGACAAGAACCGCCGCGCCGAGATCCCGATCGTGGGCTCGCTGGAGCTCGTCGTGCCGAAGCTGGCCGAGGCGCTCGAGTCGCGCATGAACGGCGGGCCGCCGCCCTCGGCGGAGTGGCTCGACACCGTGCGCGGGTGGAAGCTCGCGCACCCGTTCCGGTATCGCAACTCGGGCCCGCTCAAGCCGGAGTTCGTGATCGAGCGCCTGCGCGACCTGACCGCCGGCGAGGATGTGATCTGGGCGACCGGCGTCGGCCAGCACCAGATGTGGGCGGCCCAGTACCTGCGCATCGACCAGCCGCGGCGGTGGCTCACCTCCGGCGGGCTCGGCACGATGGGCTACGGCGTCCCGGCCGCGATCGGGGCCAAGGTCGGCCGCCCCGACGCGACGGTGATCAACATCGACGGCGACGGCTGCTTCCAGATGACGATGCAGGAGCTCGCCACGGCACGCATGTACGGCATCGGCGCGATCCATGTCGTCATCAACAACGGCTGGCTGGGGATGGTGCGCCAGTGGCAGGAGCTCTTCCACTCCGAGCGCTTCTCCGAGACCAACCTGACCGTCGACCTACCCGACTACGTGAAGCTCGCCGAGAGCTTCGGCATCGCCGCGTTCCGCTGCGAGACGCCGGACGAGGTCGACGCCGCCGTCACCGGCGCGCTGGAGTGCGGCGGCCCGGCGGTGATCGACGCCCGCGTCGACCACGAGGAGAAGGTCTACCCGATGGTGCCGGCGGGGGCGCCGTCGGCGGAGATGCTCGACGTCGAGTGGGCCGAGGAGGACAACCAGTGGGTCGAGGAGGGGGTCTAGCCCGATGAGCCTGCATACCTTGTCCGTGTTGGTAGAGAACCGGCCGGGCGTCCTTACCCGCTGCGCCGGCCTCTTCGCCCGGCGTGGGTTCAACATCGACTCCCTGGCGGTCGGGACGACCGACGACCCGATGCGAAGCCGGATCACGATTCGGGTCGATTGCTCGCAGCATTCGGTCGACCAGGTCATCAAGCAGCTCTACAAGCTTGTCGACGTGCTCAAGGTCTCGGAGCTGGGCGAGAACGCGGTCGAGCTCGAGCTCCTGATGGTGAAGGTGACGTCGACGCCGGAAAGGCGGCCCGAGATCATCAGCCTGGCCGAGGTGTTCGAGGCGCGGGTCGTCGACGTCGGGCCCGAGGCGGTGACGTTCGCCTGTGTGGGCGCGCCCGATAGGCTGCACGCGCTCGAGGAGCTGCTCTCGCCGTACGGCATCCGCGAGCTGGTGAGAACGGGCCGGATCGGCCTCGACCGTGACGGCGAGCTCCGTAAACGTAAGCGAATGAGGGTGGTGGCATAAGTGAGCGACGCGAGCGAGGCGACGATCTATTACGAGTCCGACTGCGACCCCTCCCTGCTCCAGGGGAAGACGATCGCGGTGATCGGGTACGGCAGCCAGGGCCACGCCCATGCGCTGAACCATCACGACTCCGGGAACACCGTGGTCGTGGGCGCGCGGCCGGACTCGCGCGCGAGCGAGGCCGCGACCGCCGACGGCCTTCCGGTGGCCACTGTGGCCGAGGCGGCCGCCGCCGGCGACGTCGTCATGATCCTCGTCCCCGACCACGTCCAGGCCGGCGTCTACCGGGACGAGATCGCGCCCAACCTCCGCCCCGGATCGATGCTCATGTTCGCGCACGGCTTCAACATCCGCTTCGGCGGCATCACGCCCGGCGCGGACCTGGACGTGGCGATGATCGCGCCCAAAGGCCCCGGCCACCTCGTCCGGCGCCAGTTCGTGGACGGGATCGGCGTTCCGGGCCTCGTCGCCGTGCACCAGGACGCGACCCGGAACGCGCTTCAGCTGGCGCTCGCCTACGGCCACGGCATCGGCTGCGCCCGCGGCGGCCTCATCGAGACGACGTTCACCGAGGAGACCGAGACCGACCTCTTCGGCGAGCAGGCCGTCCTCTGCGGCGGCACCACCCAGCTCGTGCAGATGGGCTTCGAGACGCTGGTCGAGGCGGGCTACCAGCCCGAGATCGCCTACTTCGAGTGCCTCCACGAGCTGAAGCTGATCGTCGACCTCATGTGGGAGGGCGGCCTGGCCGGCATGCGCTACTCCGTCTCCGACACGGCCGAGTACGGCGACCTCACCCGCGGGCCGCGGGTGATCGACGACCACGTGCGCGAGAACATGCGCCGGCTCCTCCGGGACGTCCAGGAGGGCACGTTCGCCCGCGAGATGATGGCCGAGGAGGAGGCCGGACGGCCGCGCTTCAAGGAGCTTCGGGCGGCGGCCGCCGACCACCAGATCGAGACGGTCGGTGCACGGTTGCGCGCGATGATGCCCTGGATCGGGCAGGGAGCGAAGGCCAAGGCTGGGGCCTAGGCCGGAGCCGTTGGCCGCCCAGGTGCATAAATCCAGCCAGGCTGATTTCATGCACGGCGAGACCCGGCCGTTACCACGACTGTGAATCGGAGGAGTCTGACTCCGTTTATGCACGGCTGAACGCTGGGCGCATGCCGGCCCGGCGGGCTACGGCAGCGAGCCGGCCGGCGCGATCCAGCGGCTCTCGAAGTCGAGCACCTCGGCCAGCCGGTCGTAGTGGGCGTCGTAGTGCAGGACGCCCATTCCCTGCTCGGCGGCGGCCGCGGCGATCAAGAGATCCGGCACCGGGACGCGGTGGGCCAGACCCGCCGACCGCGCCAGCGACCGCATCGCGGCGACCGCGAGCGGCTCGACCGTCTCGGAGAAGCGGAGGAACTCCATCGAGCGCAGCCCGCGCTCGACCCGATCGAACTCTCCGGCCCCGCGGGCGGAGAAGAGGGTCTCGAACCGGAACATCGGGGACGCGATCAGCCGGCCTTCGGCCGCTGCCTGCGCCCACGCACCGCGCACGGACGGCTGATGGGCGCGGACGAAGGCCGATGAATCGACTAGGTAGACGCCGTCCACGCCGCTCCCTTCACGTTGAGCAACACGTCGCGATCGATTCCGTCGAGCGTCATCGAGAGCTCGATGAAGTCCGCGGCGGCGCGCGGACCTCGACGGTCGGCCGCGAGCCGCTGCCGGGCTCCCTCGACAGCCAGATCGCGCACGAGGGTTGCCTCCTTCGCCGGCGCCCCGGGCTGCGCGGAGATCTCAGCGAGGACCGCGGCCAGCACGGGGTCCTTTGTCACGCAGATCCTGGGGTATCTCGTCGGCACGCGGACGAGTGTAGCACCTGAGTGTATCACCTGACATACTGCGCCGGTGACCGACCGACGCAAGGTCCGGCTCGCCGCCCCGCCCCCCAGCCTCCTCGCCGCCGACTTCGCCCGCATCCGCGAGCAGTTCAGCGTGAGCGCCGAGTTCCCGGAGGAGGTCGTGGCAGCTGCGCACGCGGCGGCGGCCCGCCCGCTCCCGGCGGCGGACCGTGCCGACCTGCGCTCGACCCCGTTCTTCACGGTCGACCCGCCCGGCAGCATGGACCTCGACCAGGCGATGCATCTGGAGCGGTTCGGCGACGGCCACCGCGTCCGGTACGCCATCGCCGATGTCGGCGTCTTCGTCGACCGCGGCGGGCCGGTCGAGGCGGAGGCGTGGCGGCGCGGCGTCACCGTCTACACGCCCGACGTCCGCTGCCCGCTCTACCCCACCGTCCTCTGCGAGGGCGCCGCCAGCCTCCTCCCCGACGAGGACCGGCCGGCGACCGTCTTCACGATCGACCTGGACGGACGCGGGCGGCAGACGTCTGCAGCCGTCGAGCGCGCCCTCGTCCGCAGCCGGGCGAAGCTGGACTACGCCGGGCTCGACGGCGAGCGGGCCGCACTTCTGCGCGAGATCGGCGAGCGCCGCCGGTCGCTCGAGGCCGAGCGCGACGCGATCGCCCTGAACGCGCCCGAGCAGATCGTCGCACCCGATCCGTCCGTCCCCTGCGGCTACCGGCTCGAGTGGCAGTCGCGCAACCCGGCGGAGGACTGGAACGCCCAGATCTCGCTCCTTGCCGGGATGGCGGCGGCGGACATCATGCTCCGCCATCACGTCGGCCTCCTACGCACGATGGCCGGCGTCGACGAGTACCGCGTCGGCGTCCTCCGCCGGGCGGCGGCCGCGCTGGGCGTGCCCTGGCCGGCGACCACCGGCTACGCCGACTTCGCCCGCACGCTCGAGCCGTCGAACCCCCACCGGGCGGCGCTCCTCGAGCAGGCCCGTGCGGTGATGGGCCGGGCCGGGTACACCGCGTTCGCCGGCGCCGCGCCCGCAGACGGCCGCCACGCCGGGATCGCGGCCGCGTATGCGCACACGACGGCGCCGCTCCGGCGTCTGGCCGATCGCTACGTGCTCGACCTGCTCGTCGAGCTCGGGGCCGGCGGCACCCCGGCGGCGGACGAGGTCGAGACGCTCGAGCGGCTACCCGCGGTGATGGAGGAAGCCGAGGCACGGGCGTCGCAGGTCGAGCGGGCGGTGGTCGACGGCGTCGAGGCGCGCCTGCTCGAGCACCGCATCGGCGAGCGGTTCAAGGCCGTCGTGCTCGAGCACGACGCCCGCGGCGCCCGCCTTCAGATCACGGATCCGCCGGTGCGCGCGCGCCTGCACGCCGACGGCTCGTATCCGCCCGGCACGACCCTCGCCGTCCGCCTGGTGAGCGCCGACCCGGTGGGCCGCGCGCTCCGGTTCGCGCCGGCCTGAACAGCCGGGGCGCAATTCGGGGTCAGGCACGGAATTGCGGTGCCACAGCTGCAATTCCGGGGCCTGACCCCGCAATTGCGTGCCTGACCCCGGAATTGCGCGGCTTCTGAACCGGCCCGGCTGGGCCACGCGAATCCATCCGCATGATCCGCATCGCCCGCACGGCCGGGACGGTCAGTACCATCGCCCGCACCGTGGCGGCCGACCGCACCCCCGCCCTCGTCACGATCCGCCCCCGCGGCGAGCCGCGGGGCGCGGTCCTGATCGCCCACGGCGGCCAATCCCGGGGCCATGCGCGCGACTCGCACCTGCGCTCGCCGGCGCTGCGCATGCTCCCGTTCCTGCTGGATATCTCCCGCGCCGGCCGCCGCCACGGCATCGCCGTCGCCCAGCTCCGCTACCGCGTCACCGGCTACAACGAGGGCGACCCGGTCGCCGACGTGGGCTGGGCGCTCGCGCGGCTCGCCGAGCGGTTCGGCGTCCCGGTCTGCCTGGTCGGACACTCGATGGGAGCCCGCGCGGCGCTGCGGGCGGCGGGCGAGCCGGCCGTCACCGCGGTGGCCGCGCTCGCGCCGTGGTGCCCGCCGGCCGAGCCCGTCGACCAGCTGGCGGGCCGGACCATCCTGATCGCCCACGGCGTCCGCGACCGGATCACCGACCCGGCCCGGTCGCTCGCCTACGCCGAGCGGGCACACGCGGCCGCCGCCCGGGTGGCGCGGTTCGAGCTCGCCGGCACCGGCCACGCCATGCTCGAGCGGCTGTGGACGTGGCACTCCGTGACCCGCCGCTTCGCGCTCGCCGCCCTGGGCCTCGCCCCGTTCGAGCCACGGCTCGCCGACGCGTTCGGGCTGCCCCCGGACTGTGCCGTGCGGGTGCCGTTGTGACCCGCCGCCTCGAGGTCGCCGTGGTCGGGAGCGGCGTCTCCGGCCTGACGGCGGCGCACGTCCTCTCCCGCCGTCACCGGGTCACGCTCATCGAGCGGGACGATCGCCTCGGCGGGCACGCCAACACGATCGCGGTGCCCGGCGCGGGCGGCCGGCCCGTCGCGCTCGACACCGGCTTCATCGTCCACAACCAGCGCACATACCCCACCCTCCTTCGCCTCTTCGCCGACCTCGGCGTCCGCACCCAGGACTCCGACATGAGCTTCTCGGTCCGGTGCCTGGGCTGCGGCCTCGAGTACGCCGGCGCCCGCGGCCTGCACGGCGTCATGCCGCGGCCGTCGGTCATCGGCCGGCCGCGCTACCTGCGGATGCTGGCCGAGGTGAAGCGATTCCACCGCCACGCCCGCGCCGTCCTTCGCGACCCGTCCGCCGAGCGGCTGACGCTCGACGACTTCCTGGCCCAGGGCGGCTACTCGACGTACTTCGTCGACCACTTCATGCTGCCGCTGACCGGCGCGGTATGGTCGAGCTCGCCCGCCACGGTACGCGCGTACCCGGCCCGGTATCTGATCCGGTTCTTCGCCAACCACGGCATGCTCACGGTCACGAACTCGCCGCAGTGGAAGACGGTCGTCGGCGGGAGCCGCGTCTACGTCGCCGCCGTCGCCGAGCGGCTCCACCGGGTGATGCTCTCGACACCCGTCCAGCGGATCGAGCGCGACGACGACGGCGTCGTCGTGAACGGCGAGCATCGCTTCGACCGGATCGTGATCGCCGCTCATCCCGATCAGGCGCTCGCGATGCTGGCGCGGCCGACCGAGGCCGAGCGCCGCGCGCTCGGCGCGTGGACGTACTCGGTGAACCAGACCGTCCTGCACACGGACGGGTCGCTGCTCCCCCGTGCGCCCGGCGCTCGCGCCTCGTGGAACTACCTGCTCGACACCTGCTCGGCCACCCAGCCGGTGGTGCACGTTACCTACCACCTGAACCGGCTCCAGGCCCTGGTCGAGCCGGTCGACTACTGCGTGACCCTGAACCAGACATCCCGCATCGGCCCCGGCCTCGAGATCCGGCGGATGGTGTACGAGCATCCGGTGTATACCCACGCGAGCCTCGCCGCCCAAGCGGAGCTCTCCCGGCTCCAGGGGACCGAGCACACCTACTACTGCGGCGCCTACCACGGCTGGGGCTTCCACGAGGACGGCTGCGTCTCCGGCCTGCGCGCGGCGCTGGCGATGGGGTGCGCATGGTGACCTCGGCGCTCGTCGAGGGCAGGGTGATGCACGACCGGCGGACGCCGGTCAGAAACGTCTTCCGCTACGGCGTCTACATGTGGCTCGTCGACCTGGCCGACCTGGAGGAGCTCGACCGGAGGCTGTGGGCGTTCGGCTCCAACCGGCGCGCCCTGACGACCATCCGGAGCCGCGACCACCTCGGCGACCCGCGCCGGTCGATCCGGGAGAACGTCGACGCCTACCTGCGCCTGCACGGCGTCGATCTCGAGGGCGGGCGCGTCCTGCTCCTGACGAACGCCCGCGTCCTCGGCTACGTCTTCAACCCGCTCTCCATCTACTACTGCCACCACGCCGACGGGGAGCTCCGCTGCGTGATCACCGAGGTGCACAACACCCACGGCGAGCGCCACTGCTACCTGCTCCGGCCCGGCGAGCGCGGCCGGGCCGACGCCGAGAAGGAGTTCTACGTCTCGCCGTTTCTGACCGTGGACGGCCGCTACCGCATGACCTTCGCCCCGCCGGGCGAGCGGATCTCCGTGCAGATGAGCCTCGAGCAGGGCGGCCGGCGGGTGTTCGCTGCATCGCTCGTGGGACGGAGGCTCGAGCTCTCCAGCCGCACGCTGGCGCGGATGCTCGTCCGCTACCCGCTCATGACCGCGAAGGTGACGGCCCTCATCCACCTGCAGGGGCTTCGCCTCCACGTTCGCGGCGTCGGCCATGTGCGCCGTCCGCCTCACGCCCGCCAGGAGGGCGTCGGGTGAACGCGACGCAGCTTCGGGCGGCGCCTGCAATGTCGGTGCCCGACCCCGATTTTGCGCCCCTGCGGGCAAGGGTGGCCAGGCGGCTCTTCGTTGGGGCGGTGGCCCGGCTCCCTGAGCAGCCGCTCCGGCTGGTGCTGCCCGGCGGGCGGGTCGCCGTGCCCGGCCGCCCGGGCGCACCCACCCTGACCGTGCACCGCGAGTCGTTCTTCCACCGCCTCGGCGCCCACCGCAGGATCGGGTTCGGCGAGGCGTACATGGCCGGCGACTGGTCCGCCGACGACCTTCCCGGCTCGCTGGCGGCGTTCGCCGCCTCGCTCGACCGGCTGGCGCCGGGCCCGGTGCGGTGGGCGGGACGGCTGATCGAGCGCCGGCTCCCGGCCGGCGAGGAGAACACGATCTCCGGCGCCCGCGCCAACGTCGCCCGCC
>DASQXS010000085.1:0-3699 GCA_035639615.1 Gaiellales bacterium
TCTGCCAGAGGCCGAACTCGTTCCCGTGCGGGTCCTTGCAGGTCAGGAACCAGCCCATGCTCGGCACGGGCATCGGGTCGGACGACTCGCCGCCGAGCTCCTTCACCTTGGCCGCGCCGGCGTTGATGTCGTCGACGCTGAAGTAGGTGCGCGCGCCGCGCTTCCCCGGCTCCATGTTGGTGATCGCAGCGCCCTGCTGCTCGCCGAGCCGGGTCATGTGGTACTCGGACGGGCCGGGGTAGTTCTCGAACTGCCAGCCGAACAGGCCTCCCCAGAACTCCCGTCCCTTGGTCGTGTCGTCCGCCGGGATCTCGATGTGGACTATCTCTCCGGGCACGGAGGCCCTCCTCTCGTCTCGGGTTGGTCGTGGCATAGACCGGACGCCGACCGAAAGTTAGCGCGCTATCTCAGGTCGAGGAGCGACCCGGGCAGCTCCAGCCGCTCGACCGCCACGCCGCGGCGGTGAAGCTCCGCGAGCAGGTCGTCGTAGGCCGCCGCTTCGGCCGGATCGGCCGGCGTCCACGGGTTCAGGTAGCGCACCGCGCCGACGCCGGCCTGGTAGGCCTCCTTGAGACAGCCGAAGCAGGGGCGCAGCGTCGAGTACATGTGGGCGCCCTGGACGGAGTAGCCGAGCTTCGCCGCCTGGAGGAGCGCGTTCTGCTCGGCGTGCACGCAGATGCACACGTCGTAGCCCTGGCCGGGCTGGTAGTCGCCCGGATTCGCACAGCGATGGCAGCCGCCCTCGTCGCAGTTCGGAAAGCCGGTCGGCGTCCCGTTGTAGCCGGTGGCGATGATGCGTTGATCGGAGACGAGGATCGCACCGACGTGGCGGCCGAGACATGCTGCCCGCTCGCGGGTGGCGACGGCGAGCAGCATGAAGTACTGCTCCGGGGTGGGCCGGACGGTGGCGCGGCGGGCGTCGGTGCGGTCGGTGCTCGGCATCGGGGATGCGTAGGCAGGATAGCCATGGCGCGAAGTCAGGCCGGTGCCGGCAGAGTGGTACCCTCCGGGGCCTCACCGCGGTTCAGCAGCGAGCCTGGGTTCACGACGCGGCCCCGGTCCGGTAATGCTCGGCAGCGTGTGTCCGCCGGCCCGCCCGCGCCTCGGATCTCTCAAGGGGGATGGCAGGTGAGCGACTACGTCCTACAGATGCGCGGCGGCGATCGGGAGTGGCGGACGATCGCGGTGCTCGACAGCCGGCGCGGCGCCGCCGCCGAAGCCGCGGACGCGTACGCCTACGCGGTGGCCGGCGGCCAGCAGGTGCTCGGCGTCCGGATTGTCGCGGGCGACCAGCTGCCGCTACTGCGACCGGATGAGCCCGCCGCCACGGAGGATGTGATGGGCGGTGACGGGATCGAACCGCCGGCCCCCTGCGTGTAAGGCAGGTGCTCTCCCAGCTGAGCTAACCGCCCCGCCGGGGCAGTCTATCGGCGCCTATCCGAGCCGGTGGTCGAGGTTGACCGCGGCCGAGATCAGGGCGAGGTGGGTGAACGCCTGGGGGAAGTTCCCGAGCAGCTCGCCGGACGGCCCGATCTCCTCGGAGTAGAGGCCGAGGTGGTTGGCGTACGTCAGCATCTTCTCGAACGCGAGCCGGGCGTCGTCCAACCGTCCGGCGCGGGACAGCGCCTCGACGTACCAGAAGGAGCAGATCGAGAACGTGCCCTCGTCGCCGCGGAGCCCGTCCGGCGAGGCGGATGTGTTGTAGCGGTAGACGAGGCTGTCGGAGACGAGCTCCTCGGTGATGGCGTCGAGGGTCGAGAGCCAGCGCGGATCCTTGGGCGCGATGAAGAGCGTGAGCGGCATCAGGAGCACCGACGCATCGAGCACGTCGGAGTCGTAGTGCTGGACGAATGCCTGGCGCTTCTCGTTCCAGCCCCTGGTCATGATCTGCTCCGTCACCCGGTCGCGGGCGGCGAGCCACGCCACCAGATCGGCGGGGAGCCCGCGCTGGCGGGCCATCCGGATCGCCCGCTCGATCGCGACCCAGGACATGAGCCGCGAGTAGGTGAAGTGCTGCCGCCCGCCGCGCGTCTCCCAGATCCCCTCATCCGGCCGGTCCCAGTTGGCGCACAGCCACTCGAGCACCTTGAGGAGATCCATCCAGGCGTCGTAGGAGATCGGCTCGCCGTACTTGTTGTAGAGGTAGACGGAGTCGATCAGCTCGCCGTAGATGTCGAGCTGGAGTTGCTCGGCCGCGCCGTTTCCGATCCGCACCGGGGCCGAACCCGCATAGCCCTCGAGGTGGTCGAGGATCTCCTCCCGGAGGTCGGCGCGGCCGTCGATGCCGTACATGATCTGGAGCGGACCGTCGCCACCGCCGGCCGACTCGCGGAACCGGTCGGTGAGCCAGCGCATGAACGCCTCCGCCTCCTCGGTGAAGCCGAGCCGCAGAAGCGCGTAGAGCGAGAACGCGGCGTCGCGGATCCACGTGTAGCGATAGTCCCAGTTCCGCTCGCCCCCGAGCTGCTCGGGCAGGCTGGCCGTCGGCGCAGCAACGATGGCCCCTGTCGGCCGGTACGTGAGCAGCTTCAGGGTGAGCGCCGAGCGGTTCACCATCTCGCGCCAGCGGCCGCGGTAGTTCGAATGCGAGAGCCAGCCGCGCCAATACCGCACGGTGTCGGTGAAGGCCTCGGCGGCCTCGTCGAGCGTCATCCGCGGCGGCATTTCGCCCCCGTCTGCGCGCTCGAGGCTGAACACTGCAGTCTCGCCGGCGGTGAGGGCGATATCGGCGGTGACCCCGTCGCGGTCGGGACGAAGCGGCGTCTCGGTCACGAGCGCGAGGCAGAGCGCGTTGGACCGAAAGAGGGCGCCGTGGTCGGTCACCGTGAGCTGGTGGGGAACGCGGGCGTAGTCGAAGCGCGGCATGCACTCGAGCTGAAAATGCATCTCGCCGCGCACGGCGACCACCCGCCGGATGAGCTGGCGGCGGTGCTTCGGATCGCGGTGGATGGGCATGAAGTCCTGCACCTCGCCGACGCCGTCCGGCGTCAGGAAGCGGGTGATGAGGACGTTCGTGTCCGGGAAGTAGAGTTGCTTCGTCGTGTGCCGCGACACGGTCGGCGCGATCCTGTAGTGGCCGCCCTTGTCGCCGTCGAGGATCGACGCGAAGACGCTGGGGGCGTCGAACCGCTCCGGGCAATACCAGTCGACCGTGCCGTCCGTCCCGACGAGCGCGACCGTGTGCAGGTCGCCGATCACCCCGTGCTCGGCGATCGGGAGGTACACGCTCACGGACGGCTCCTCGCCATTGCGCCGCGGACGATATCGCGCCCTGTCCCGGGCGCTGTGAGGGCTATACTCCCCGCGGCGCCCGGCCGGGGCGCCGTTTCGCCTGGCCGCCCGGCCGGACGCGGGGGCGTAGTTCAGCTGGTTAGAACGCCGGCCTGTCACGCCGGAGGTCGCGGGTTCGAGTCCCGTCGCTCCCGTCTCGAAATACCCGTAAATCAGCCATTCTGTGGCTGGGATAGACGCCGCGCCCGCGCATGCACCACAGTGCGCGTCGTGGGCCGGTCAAGACGCTCGAAAACGGGGCGAGCCCGCGTCCTGGAGACGAAGGAAGTCAGCCACGCGCAAGAGCCTGAGGACCGGCCGAACCGGCGGCGGAACGAGCCGCCGGCTCTCGTCGTGGACGATCGCCGGCGCCGTCAGCCTGTATCGGCGTCCACGGGTGACGAGGTCGCAGCCCCCGGCGGCGACCAC
>DASQXS010000086.1:0-8999 GCA_035639615.1 Gaiellales bacterium
TCGCGAAGCGCCGAGCGGTCGCGCAGGCGCTTGGCGCACGCCGGATGGCCCCAGATCGACGCCGCCCCGTAGCGCGCGGACGCCGTCTCGGCGCTCCTGACGTGATACGGGTTGGTGATCGCGATCTCGACCGGCCCCTGGACGACGCCGTCCAGCTCGTCCCAGAGCCCGTCCGGGACAAGGGGATCGACGAGGAGCGTCCGGCGCGGCTCGCGCACGGCGAAGCTCACGACCTCCGCGCCCCACTCGCCCGGGTGCCACTCGGGGTGGCGCGCGGGCCAGGACCAGAGACCGTCTGCCAGCTGCCGCATCACGCCGCGCAGCCTACCCGCGGGTGACCCGGGCTAGACGTCGTCGTCCCAGACGGCCATGGCGACGGGCACGGTGCCCGGCTTTCGCGGCTCGTCCTGGACTGCCCGCCGTGCGCTTCGGAGCGCGGTGCCGGCCCGCTCGACCAGCTCCTCGAACGTCCCGGCGTGGGCCGGGCAGGCGGCGATCCCGACCGCGGCCTGCGGCTTCGACCCGTCCTCGGTGCGTGCGCGGGCGATCGCGCGCAGCACCCGCTCGGACGCGACGGAGGCCGAGCGGCTGTCGGTCTCGGGCATGATCACCCCGAACTCCGTCGATCCGACCCGGCAGGCGATGTCGATCGCGCGGACGCTGCCGCCGATCGCCTGGCCCAGGCTGCGCATCGCGTCGTCGACCTCGTCGGGCGTGAGATCGTCGACCGACGCCAGGGCCAGGGCGACGGAGCGGTCGTATGTCCGCGCCCGCTCGATCTCGCGCGTCAGCGCCTCGACGAAATGGCGGCTGTTCCAAAGGCCGGTGTCGTCATCGCGTCGCTCGAGCATCGCCGCTTCGCCGCGCAGATGGTCGACCGCGCCGGCCAGGCGCTCTGCCCGGCGGCGCTCGCGCACGGCGATCGCGCCCACGGCGCCGAGGGCGCCGGTGGCGAATCCGAGCACGGACAGAAGGAGGTCAGCGTTCACCAGGCCTACTCTCGTTATCGTTCCCGGCCGGGCCTGCGTCAACCCGGCGGTGGCGCTCCGGCTTGCGGCGGATGTCGACGCCGAAGGCCTTCGGCGCGCGCAGCTCGGCGCCGCATCGCCGGCAGGTGAGGGCCATGAGCGACGTGATCGCCTCGCCGCACTCGGGGCACGCGGTGATCACGACCCCACCGCAGTCGGGGCACTCCGCGGGGACCGCCGCAGCGTTCCCGGTCATGAACCGACGGCCCCAGCCGCAGCGCAGGCAGAAGCCGCAGCAGTCGCCGAGCTCGCGGCTGCGATCGTACGTGGCCACCCTCCGATTCTTGCATATGGAGGCGGGCGGCCCGGCGGCAGGTCACCGCCGGGCCGCCCGGTCTACCCGTGGGTCACCCCACCCAGCTGCCGCGTCCCGTGACCAGGTCGTAGCCGACCCGCGCGGGCTCGCCGTTCGAGCCACTCGTGATGTCGCGGAAGGTGATGTTGGATCCGTACACGTATGCCGAGTTGACGACAGCGCCCTTGTCGGCCGACCGCGCCGCCCACATGGGGCAGGACGCGCTGGTGCCGCCCACCTGGAACCACCCGCGCTGGCCCTGGTACGCAGTCGAGTCGTATACCGACACGCCCGAGTTGGGATCGGCGTCCAGCGACACGTCCGGCGTGCCGCGCCTCGTCCCGCACCCCGCCTGCGGGAACGTCGCGAAGGCGCGCTGCGCTGCCGTCGCCGTCTCGTAGGCGCTGCATCCTCCGCCGGAGCCGCTCCACCCCGTCTCGGATTGGAACTTGCCGGTGGCGGAGAAGTGGAGCGTGGTACCGCCCACGGAGATCACCTTGGGCGACGCCGAGGGGTATTCGGCGGGTGTCCCCGAGTCGCCCGACGCGAAGAAGAAGCTGACGCCGCTCTGCGCGAAGTGGCTGTCGTACGTCGACTCGCCCGCGAACTCGCCGCCGCTCCAGCTGTTGGAGACATACTGGGCGTGCCGCTTCGCGTAATCCTCGGCGGCGAGGAGGTTCGAGAAGCTGTTCGAGCTCGCCTCGACGAGCAGGATGTTGGCGCCCGGCGCGATCGCATGCGCCCACTCCACGTCCAGGCTGATCTCGACCGCCCAGCCCGCGTTCACGCGCGGATAGCTCGTGCCGCCTGTCTGGTTCACCTTGGTGAGGCAGCCGTTCGCCGCAGTGCAGGCCGGGAGCCCGTACTGGTTGTCGAACACGGCCAGGTCGGACGCGATGGTGGGGTCGTCGTAGGCGTCGACGATCCCGATCGTCTTCCCCGCGCCGGCCGTCGAGCCGGTGGGGAAGCTGTACACCGACTTGATCCTCGCCGGAGAGAGGCCGGTGGGAGAGGTCGTGGCGTTTCCGTGCACCCGGTAGGGGTGGTGGCCGTAGTGCTCGACCCCCTTCGCGCTCGCCGTGCCGGACGCGGCGGCCGCCACGGCCGCGGCCGCGAGCACCGCAAGCGGTCCTCTCATCTGCATGTGATCCGCAGGTGGTCCTGGAAGGCGGTCACGTTGCCCTTGGCGTTGAACGTCAGGTGGAACGTCTCGTGTACTCGATACGAGGGCGCGCCCGCGGTCCCGACGATGTAGAAGTTGTTTACGGACGTTGTCGTGAACTGCCCATTCACCAGGCTGCCGGCGAAGCTGTCCCTTGTGATGCCGACGCCGTGGTAGACGTGTCCCTCGGTGTCGGTTCCGCGCAGGTTCTGCGGCTGGAAGTGGTCGGTCCCGGAGAAGCGATTGTTGTTGATGGTGAACGTGATCAGGATGTGCAGCCGGCCGTTCAGCGTCACCGTGTCCCCCGCGCCGCCGTTTGCGCAGGGGATGAAGACCTCGAAGTCGTTGAACGGGATGCTCTCGTTGTCCTCGACTGCGGCGCCCGCAGGCGCCGCCGCAGCGGCAAGCACGGCGAGCCCCAACGTCGCGAGCATGACGAGCCGTCGCATCGCTCCTCCCTTCCGCCCGCTGCCAGGCGGGCCCTATGCCCATGGCTGCCGTCCCCACTCTCTCGCCGCCCGGCCGGCCTGTCAAGATCGATCGAACGATCGATGGCCGCGGGGAGCGGCCGCTCCTACCGTCAGAGATGACCTTGACGAAAGGAGCCACCATGCCAACCACCACCTCCAGCACCGAGCTCGTCCGCTCCGGCTACGACGCGTTCGGCCGCGGCGACATGGCCGCACTGGCCGAGGTGTTCGCGCCGGACGCCGCCTGGAACCACCGAAACGGCGGCCGCTTCGCGGGCGAGAAGCGAGGGTTCGACACGATCGCCGCCTTCTTCGGCGAGTCCGTCGAGCTCAGCGGCGGAACCCTCCGCGTCCAGCCGACCGCGCTTCTGGGCGGCGACGACACCGTCGCCGCGGTCGTCCACATGACCGGCTCGCGGCCGGACGGCCGCGCGCTCGACGACCGGCAGATCCACCTGTTCCATCTGCGCGACGGACGCGTGGCGGCGGTCGACCAGTACGTCGGCGACCCGCCCGCCGTCGAAGCGTTCTGGGCGTAGGGTGCCGCGTCGTCACGCCTCCGGATCACGTTGATAACAGGGGTGTGGCTGATCCAGGACCCACGACTTCGTAAGGCGGATGCTCGTCAGTCGTTCGAGGAGGACGAAGCCCGCTGCAGCAGGATGGCCGGGGTGCCCGAAGGGCAGCCCGGCCTCCTCGGGGAGGGCGCCGGCGGACTCGTAGAGCAGTTTGGACTCTACGCAGACGACGGCCTGGCCCAGGGTGTCTATCTGCACGGCGTCGTTGCCGAACCCGTCCGGCATGGCCATCCCGTACTGCTCCTCGAACCTGACCACCTCGCACGTCGACCGGTCGGCCGCGAACGCGTCGAGCACTTCTTCGATGTCGAGACCCGATACGACCGAGATGCACTAGGCGTCGAACCAGGGGTAACCACTCGTCCATGAGTACTGATGATCCCACGGTTCCGAAATCTCCAGACCCATGACCGGAAGCGTGCGCCCCCAGGATCCGATCGTGGTTCCCACGCGGCGCCCGCCCATCCTCTCGTAGAAGCCGGTCGCGTTCGGCTCGGCCTCCCATTCCAGTCGGTGCGCGCCGAGCTCGCGCGCGTGGGCAACCGCGTGACGGAAGAGGCGCGTGCCGAGCTCCCGGCCCATCCAGGCGGGCTCGATCCAGAGATGGTCGAGCACGCACACGCCGCCGTCCGGCGGAAGGATTTCGACCCAGCCGACCACCCGACCGTCGGCGGCGCTCAGATCGAGGCGATCAGCCCACTCGCGCACGCGGGCGGGCGGGTACGCCCAGTGGCCCTTCGATGCGGCGGTCAGGTCGCGGATTGGCCCTGCCATCCTCCGGCTCGGCCCGCCGGATGCGCATCGGATCGGGAGCCATTCCCAGCATCCTGCCATGCCCGGGTGCAGACACCGACCCGACCCGCGCGTACAATGCGATGAAGGATGGCGATAGCCCGGGAAGCCACGCCGGTCGCATCGGCGGCGGACATCAAGGAAGCTGACCTCGACCGGGAGGACCTTCTCCAGATCTACCGCAACATGCTGGTCACGCGGGGGATCGAGGAACGCGGGCACATTCTCTACCGCCAGGGCAAGATTCCCGGGAGCTTCTACACCGGCCGCGGCAACGAGGGTGCAGCGGTGGGCGTGGCGACCGCGATGCGCGCCGACGACGTCGGTACCGCGATCCAGCGCGACATGGGCGTGCACGTGACGCGCGGCACCGCGCCGTGGCGGATCTTCGCCCAGTACATGGGCCGCGCCGATGGGCTGGCCCGCGGCAAGGACGGGAACGTCCACATGGCGGACTTCCGGCTCGGCCTGATCGCCATGGTCAGCCACCTGCCGGCGCTGCTGCCGGTCGCGGTGGGGTGCGCGCTGTCGTTCAAGATCCGCAGGGAGCAGCGCGTGGCCGTGGGCTGGTGCGGCGACGGGGCGATGGCGCGGGGCGACGCCCACGAGGCGATGAATCTCGCCGGCATCCACAAGCTCCCGATCGTTTTCGTCATCGACAACAACCAATACGCCTACTCGACCCCCAACCGGCTCGAGTTCGGCGTCGATCATCTGGCCGACCGTGCCGCCGCGTACGGCTTCGACGGCGTTGTCATCGACGGCACGGACGTGCTCACCGTCTACCGGGAGGCGCATCGGGCGATCGAGCACGCCCGCTCCGGCGGCGGCCCGACGCTGCTCGAGCTGGTGACGCTGCGAATGGAGGGCCACGCCGTTCACGATGACGCCTTCTACGTCCCCCGCGAGCTGCTGGAGGCGTACGGCAAGAAGGATCCCATCGACCGGTACAGGCGCTGGCTCCTCGACCAGGAGATCCTCACCGACACGTCCGACGAGGAGATCACGGTCGAGGTGAAGAAGCTCCTGAACGACGCGATGAAGCGGGCCGAGGAGAGCCCGATGCCGGACCCATCAGAGCTCGAGACCGGGGTCTATGCCGATCCCGAGGAGCTCGACACCCCCCACCATAGGTAGCGAGGAGCACGTGGCGACGAAGACCTATCTGCAAGCGATCTCGGACGGGCTGCGTGAGGAGATGCGCCGCGACCAGCGCGTGTTCCTGATCGGCGAGGACATCGGCGTCTACGGCGGGGCGTTCAAGGTCACCCAGGGGTTCCAGCAGGAGTTCGGCGAGGACCGCGTGATCGACTCGCCGCTCTCCGAGACCGCCATCGTCGGGTCGTGCACGGGCGCGGCGCTCATGGGGATGCGGCCCGTCTGCGAGATGCAGTTCTCCGACTTCGTGTCGTGTGCCTTCGACCAACTGGTCACCGTGGCCGCGAAGCAGCACTACCGCGTGGGCACGCCTGTGCCGATGGTCGTGCGGCTGCCGTCGGGCGGCGGCTTTTCGGGCGGGCCCTTCCACTCCCAGAACCCCGAGGGCTTCTTCGCCCACTGCCCCGGGCTCAAGATCGCCTGCCCGGCCACGCCGGCCGACGCCAAGGGCCTGCTCATCCAGGCGATCCGCGACCCGAACCCGGTGCTCTACTTCGAGCACAAGCACCTCTACCGGCGCATCAAGGGCGAGGTCCCCGACGGTGAGCACACCGTCGAGCTGGGTCGAGCCCGCATCCACCGCGAGGGCTCGGACATCTCGATCATCACCTACGGGGCGATGGTGTACACCGCCGAGGAGGCGGCCGACCAGATCGCCGAGAAGGACGGCACGTCCGTCGAGATCGTCGATCTCCGAACGCTTACGCCGTGGGACAAGCAGGCCGTCCTCGAGTCGGTGGCGAAGACCTCCAAGGTGATCGTGCTGCACGAGGACACGCACACGTCGGGATTCGGCGCCGAGATCGCCGCGACCATCGCCGAGGAGGCCTTCGAGGTGCTCGACGGCCCGGTGGCGCGCGTCACGGCCCCCGACACGCCCGTCCCGTTCTCGCCGCCCCTGGAGAAGGCGTTCCTCCCGCAGGTGGAGGACGTCGCGGCCGCGATCGAGAGACTGTCCGCGTATTAGCGAGGAGGCGTCCCACTCATGGCCACAGGAACACGAGTCGATGTCGTGATGCCGCAGATGGGGGTGAGCGTGTCCGAGGGCACGATCACCCGCTGGACCAAGAGCGTCGGCGAGGCGATCGAGGCCGACGAGACCATCGTGGAGATCTCGACCGACAAGGTCGACACCGAGGTGCCGGCCCCGGTATCCGGCGTCGTCCGCGAGCTCCTGGCGGGCGAGGGCGACACCGTCCCCGTGAACACCAAGATCGCCGTGATCGACACGGGCGGCGGCGACGGGGCCGGCGAGACCGTCCAGGAGCAGCCGCCGCGCGTCGAGGAGGCGCGCTCCGGGTCGGCCCCCGCGCCGCCTCCCCCGCCCGAGCAGGGACAGCAGGCACCGCCGCAGCCGGTCACAACCGGCAACGGCAACGGCCAAGGCGGTGAGGGCCGGACGTTCGTCTCGCCCGTCGTGGCGCGCATGGTGGCCGAGCACGGCCTCGACCTGAATGCGATCCCCGGCACCGGCACCGGCGGACGTGTGACGAAGAAGGACGTCCAGACGTTCATCGACTCCGGCGGCGCGGCTGAGGCCGCGCCGGCCCAGCCCGCCGAGCCCGCTGCCCACGACGTCCCGCACTTCGCCCCACCGGCCCCGGCCGAGCCGACGGTCGAGCCGCCCCCGCCGCCACCTCCGCCGCCGGCGCAGGCGCCGGCGCCCGCGGCCGCCCCGGCCGTAGCCGAGGCCGGGCCCGGCGAGGAGGTCTATCAGTTCAACACCATCCGCAGGGTGATCGCCCGCCACATGCGGCACTCGCTCGACACAGCCGCTCATGTGACGACGGTGGTCGAGGTCGACATGACCGGCGTCGTCAGCCTGCGCAAGAAGTGGAAGCCGCTCTACCAGGAGCGGCACGGCGTCAACCTGACGTACGTCCCGTTCGTCGCCACGGCCGCGATCGACGCGATCGGCCGCTGGCCGTGGGTGAACGCCGAGGTGCGGGGCGAGAGCGCCCTCATCAAGCGGTACGTGAACCTGGGGATGGCCGTCGCCATCGACGACGCCAAGGGCCTGATGGTGCCGGTCGTCCGCCACGCCGAGGAGAAGAACCTGGTCGGGCTCTCGCGGGCGATCGTCGAGCTGGCCGAGAAGGCGCGCACCAAGACGCTGACCAACGACGAGATGTCCGGCGGGACGTTCACGATCACGAACCCGGGCGTGTTCGGAGCGCTGATCGGGACTCCGATCATCCCCGAGGGACAGGTGGCGATCCTCGACGTCGAGGCGATCGTCAAGCGGCCAGTCGTCGTCACCGACAAGCACGGGAACGACGCCATCGCCATCCGCCACATGATGTTCCTCTGCCTCTCGTACGACCATCGCCTCGTGGACGGCGCATACGCGGCCCAGTTCATGGCCCAGCTGAAGGAGAACCTCGAGAGCTGGGACGAGAACGCCTACGGTCTATAACGTGGGGGAACCCATGGTTCCCCCACGAGCCCCCTCCTTCGGGTCTGTACTCGGATCGCCATCTCGCTCCGGCGAGAACGCGGTCTCGCCGGAGCACGGAGGGGGCCATGCCTGACGGCGCGTACCTGTATGAGCTTGGCGTGACTCCCTATAGGGAGGCGCTCGCCGTCATGGGCGAGCTGGCCGCGGCGCGCACCCAGCAGGCGATCCCCGACACGGTGATGCTGCTCGAGCACGAGCCGGTGATCACGCTCGGCTCGCGCGCCGTGCGGTCGCAGGAGCTGCCGCTGTCGGAGGAGGAGTACACCCGCCGCGGCATCGAGATCGTCGAGGTCGGGCGGGGCGGGCGCTCCACCTACCACGGCCCCGGGCAGCTCGTCTGCTATCCCATTCTCGACCTGGCCGTCCGCGGTCGCGACCTGCGCCGCTATGTCCGCGGGCTCGAGCAGACGATCCTGGGCACGCTCCATGAGCTGGGCGTCGAGGGCCGGGTCACGGACGAGCCGCACGCGAGCGGTGTCTGGGTGGGGGACCGCAAGATCGCGTCGATCGGCGTCCGCTGCGCCCGCTGGGTTACGAGCCACGGCCTGGCGCTCAACGTCGACCTCGACCTCGGCGTCTACGACCTCTTCGACGCCTGCGGGCTCGGCCGGGCGCGCTTCACGTCGGTCGCGGTCGAGGCCGGCACGCCGGTCACGACCGCCGCCGCCCGCGGCCCGCTGCTTCGCAACCTCGCCGAGGCGTTCGAGCTCGAGCTCGAGCCGCTGCCCGTACGGGAGGGCGCTGGTGCCGTGGTCTGAGCTCCAGCGGCGCCGCCCACCCTGGATGACCGTCCGCGCTCCGTCCGCGAACGGGCGCTACGCCGAGCTCAAGAGCCTCATGCGGGCGGGCGGCCTGCACACCGTCTGCGAGGAGGCCCGCTGCCCGAACATCGGCGAGTGCTGGGGCCGCGGCACCGCCACCTTCCAGATCCTCGGCGACGTCTGCACCCGCGCGTGCCGGTACTGCGCCGTCACCTCGGGCCGACCCCAGAGCGCTCCCGAGCCGCTGGAGCCGCTGCGGGTGGCCCGGGCGGTCGAGCGGATGGGACTCGACCACGT